>JACPSR010000108.1 GCA_016193175.1 Candidatus Omnitrophota bacterium | reverse complement strand
GGAGCGGGAGAAGCCGCAGACCATCTGGATCAGTCTGGAGCTTGCCATTGACGCCGCCAAAGCGGCTGCCGGGGATGACGTGGAGGCGGCGATCGACTACGCCAGGCTCGTCGCCGCCGTCAAGGAGCTTGCGCAGAGCAAACGGTGCAGCCTCTTGGAGACGTTGGCTGAGGCGATCGCCTCGCTGGTCCTTCAGCGGTTCGGGACGTCGAGGGTGCGGGTACGGGTCAAGAAGCGCGCGCTGCCGGGGATCGGCTACGCGGCTGTGGAGATTGAGCGTACCGCGCGCTCCGGCCGGCGTGACAGTCGCGTGGAGGCGCGCCCACGCCGAAGTGCGCGCGCTGGCGTACGGGTTCGGCGAGCGCTCGGAGCCGGACTCGCCCGATAGGTCGCCACTGAATGGTCTGTTTCCCAGAGCCTCACCGCCGTGACGGGAAATCCTTGGGAAGCCGTGTAGGTGAAGATCAACCGGGCGACGGCTTCGGCGGTGGGGTTCGTGTCCATCACAAAGACCGGTTCCCCAAGCTGTTGGAGGAGCGGTAGCGCAGGATCCTTGCGGTTGAGCAGCATCTTGTGATCGAGTTCCCGGTCGAGCCACGCCTGAATCGTCTCTTTGATCTCGTTGAAGTCCCGCACCATCCCTCGTTGATCCAGCCGTTCACTGCCGAGTTCGATTTCGACCGTTCCGTTGTGGCCGTGGAGGTAGCGGCACTTGCCCGCGTAATTGAGCAGGCGATGCCCGTAGCAGAAGTGAATGACCCTCGTCACAGCATACATGGAAAAGTCAAAAGTAAAAAGGCAAAAGGCAAAAGTACAAGGCGAAAGTAAAAAGCGGTTCAGCAATAATCAGTTGTCGTAACTTTTGACTTTTCACTTGTACTTTTACCTTTTGACCTGTGCCTTTTGACTTCTCTGATGATCACGCAATTAATTGTCCGCCGTCGACGAAGATGACGGAGCCGGTCATGAAGTCAGTCCCTTCAATGAGGAAGAGCACCGCGTTGGCGATGTCCTGGGGGCCCCCCCAGCGTTTGAGCGGCACGCGCGTCGCGACGCGCTTGCGCGCCGCGGCACTCATGCGAGCCGGGGGCAGGCTCGGACCGGGAGCGATCGCGTTGACGTGGATGCCGGGAGCCAGCTCTTTCGCCAGCGCTTTCGTCAATCCGATGACGCCGGCTTTCGAGACGCAGTAGGGAAGGTAGTCGCGGTACGGACGGACCCCGGCCCAGTCCGCAAGGTTGATGATCTTCCCTCCGCCGTGGCGCCGCATGAGCCGGCTGGCATAGAGGGCGCAGAGGAACGGGCCTTTGAGGTTGGTGTCCAGCGCCTCGTCCCACCCGCGCTCCGTGAGCGTCTCAAACGGACTGCGGAGGAAGTTCGAGGCGCTGTTGACGAGCACATCAAGCCGGCCGAAGCGCCTTGCGATCCGGTCCATGACCCGCTGGACCGCTGAGCCCCTGGAAAGATCCGCCTGCACCGCCAGCCCCTCGCTCCCGAGGTTCTGGATTGCCCTGAGCGTGGCGCGCGCCTCCCGGGCTGACGTGCGATACGAGATGACGACATGGGCTCGACGTCTCGCCAGCGCCAGCGCAATCGCCTGACCGATCCGTCGGGCTCCCCCCGTCACGAGGACGACGCGGCCTTCCAGTCTCATGGATCGATGGTCGGTGCGCGGGGGTGCCGGGTTATGAACCGGAGGAGCGAGCGGAGCGCTGCTGGAGGTTAATGGCCATCTGGTTGATCGATTTGGCGAGATCCTCCAGCGCGTCGCCTTGTCGCAGGGTGATCCGCTGGGAGAAGTCGCCCTTCCCGATGGCCTCGAGGGTCTGCTTGATGCGTTTCATCGGCCCGACGATGCGGTGGCTCGATCGGACGCCGAAGATGTAGACGATGGGGATCGCGAGCAAGAGTTCGATGAGGAGGGTGACGGCAACCGCGATGAGGCACCCGATGAGCATGGCGTGCAACCCCAATTCCACCCTGTACATGTTCACCGCTAGCAGGGCGCTGGAGAGGATCGAGCTCACCACCACGACCCCCATGACCGCCATGAAGACGCGGGTGACAAAACGCAGTTGATAGGCAGGGTCGACAAGGTACTGCCGCCGCTTGTACGGGTGTTTTGGACGCATGCTGACGGCTAGTATAGCATATTTTCTGCCGTGTCAAGTCCTTTCGCGGAGACACCCTTTTCCTGGGGACTACGAACTCGTGAGATTGACTTTTCCATGTGGCTTTGTTAGGCTCACGCTGCATTAGCCGGTTTGATGGTCACGTCCTCCTCCAATCATGCGGGAGCGATCTCACCCCACGTGCGTACTGGTCAGCGGCGGAATCGACAGCGCGGTCTTGCTGCACAACTTCTTGGCCGACGGCGGGACGGTCCTACCGCTCTATCTTCGGTGTGGGTTCCGATGGGAGGCGGCTGAGCTGTACTGGCTTCGACACTTCCTCCGCGCGGTGCGCTCGCCGTCCCTCGCGCCGTTGGCCGTCGTGGCGGTGCCGCTTCGTTCAACGTACGGCGCGCACTGGAGCCTGACCGGACGCCACGTCCCAGGCGCCCGGAGTGCTGACCGCGCCGTCTATCTCCCCGGGCGCAACATCCTGCTCCTCAGCCACGCCGCGATCGTGTGCGCCCAGCGCCGCATCGCCACGATCACCATCGGGATCCTCAAAGGCAACCCATTTGGAGACGCTACGCCCGGTTTTTTCGCTCACCTGGCCGGATGCCTCACCCAAGCGCTGCAGCGCCCCATCTTGATCCGGACACCCCTGCGGGATTTGAGCAAGACCCAGGTGATTCAATCGGCCGCCAAGGCCGTTCCGCTCCAGTTGACGTTCTCCTGCATCGACCCCCGCGGGCATCTGCACTGCGGTCGGTGCAATAAGTGCGCCGAGCGGCAACGCGCGTTCCGCGACGCGGACGTCCCAGACCCCACCGTCTATGCGAACTGACATCCTCCTGTTCAATGTGGAATGCGTAATGCGTAAGGGCAGCCGTACGTTGCTTTCACATTACGCATTGCGCATTGAACATTACACAAACATCTAGTGGCGATGCGGTGGTATCGGTCGTCGATCGGGAAGAAAGTTCTGATGGCCGCCTCCGGGCTCGTGTTGCTCGGGTTTGTCGCCATGCACCTCCTCGGTAATCTCCTCATCTACCAGGGGCCGGATGCGCTGAATGCCTATGCCAAGAAGCTCCGGGACCTGGGGTTGCTGTTGTGGGCGGCGCGCGGAGGGCTCTTGGTGGCCCTCGTCGTCCATGTGTGGACATCCATCGCGCTGAGCCTTGAGAACCGCAGGGCAAGGCCGCAGCGCTACGCCGTCCAGCGCACGCGGGAGACGACCATCGCCGCGCGGTCCATGCTCGTCTCCGGCGTCATGGTCACGGCCTACCTCGTCTATCATCTGCTGCACTTCACGTTTCGCGTGACCAACCCGGACATCTCGCACGCGATGGACCGGTTCGGCCACCCGGATGTCTATGCCATGGTCGTCCTGAGCTTCCAACAGCCGGCCATTTCGATCGCCTACATCATCGGGATGGCTGCGGTCTGCCTCCACCTCAGCCACGGGATTGGCAGCGCCTGCCAGTCACTCGGCCTCAATGACGAGCGGACGATTCCGGCCGTGGCGTTCATCGGGCGGCTGATTGCCGTGGTACTCTTCATCGGCTACACCGCCATTCCGCTCTCGGTGCTGGCCGGCCTCGTGACCATTCGGGGGACGCTCCCATGACCCCACTTATGAAAACGCTGGATTCCATGGTGCCATCAGGCCCGCTGCCCCAGAAGTGGGAGCGTCATCGCCTCACCCTGAAGCCCGTGGCACCCGCCGATCGGCGGACGTACCGCGTCATCGTCGTCGGCACCGGGCTCGCCGGGGCCTCGGCCGCGGCGACGCTCGCGGAGTCCGGCTTCAGCGTCGAGTGTTTCTGCTACCAGGACAGCGCCCGGCGGGCCCACAGCATCGCAGCCCAGGGAGGGATCAACGCCGCGAAGAACTACCCGAAGGACGGCGACAGCGTCGAGCGGCTCTTCGCCGACACGATCAAGGGCGGGGACTTCCGCTCCCGCGAGGCGAACGTGTATCGCCTCGCCGAGGTGAGCAATGCCATCATCGACCAGTGCGTGGCCCAGGGGGTGCCCTTCGCCCGCGAGTATGACGGCTACTTAGCCAACCGCTCCTTCGGCGGCGCGAAGGTCTCCCGCACCTTCTACTGCCGGGGTCAGACCGGCCAGCAGCTTCTGCTCGGCGCCTACCAATCACTCATGCGGCAGGTGCACGCGGGGCAGGCGGCCGTGCACGCGCGCGCGGAGATGCTGGACCTCATCGTCGTGGATGGTCGCGCGCAGGGCATCATCGTCCGGGACCTCGTCTCCGGGGCGGTCACGCCGCACGCGGCGGACGCCGTGATCCTCGCCACCGGCGGGTACAGCACCCTCTTCTACCTCTCGACGAACGCCAAAGGCTGCAACGTCACCGCGACGTACCGCGCCTACAAGCGCGGGGCGTACTTCGCCAATCCCTGCCTCACCCAGATCCACCCCACCTGCATTCCGCCCCACGGCGGCGGCCAGTCGAAGCTGACCCTGATGTCCGAGTCGCTGCGGAACGACGGCCGCGTCTGGGTGCCGACACAGCCGCGCGACATGCGCCCGCCGCGCGACATCCCGCAGGCCGAGCGGGACTACTTTCTCGAGCGGAAGTACCCCAGCTACGGCAACCTCGCGCCCCGCGATATCTCGTCCCGGAGCGCGAAGGAGGTGTGCGATGCCGGGCATGGGGTCGGGCCCGGCGGGCTGGGCGTGTACCTTGATCTTTCGGACGCGATCGCGCGGCTCGGCAAGCCCGTGATCCGCGAGCGGTACGGAAATCTCTTTCAGATGTACGAGCAGATCACCGGCGAGAACGCCTATGACAGCCCGATGCGGATCTACCCGGCCCCGCACTACACGATGGGCGGGCTGTGGGTGGACTACAACCTGATGAGCACGATCCCCGGGCTCTTCGTGATCGGCGAGGCGAACTTTTCCGACCACGGGGCGAACCGGCTCGGGGCGAGCGCCCTCATGCAGGGGCTGGCGGACGGGTACTTCATCGTGCCGTTCACGGTCGCCGATTACCTCGCCGGCGTCAGCCCCGGGCACGGCCGGGCGGACGCCCGCCACAGTGCGCTGGCGGGCGTCCGCCGAAGCTGTGTGGCGGACGCGCCCGAATTCGCCGAGGCCGCCGGCGGGGTCGAGGCGCGCGTGAAGCGGCTGCTCGGGGTGCGCGGGAAGAAGAGCGCCGACGCGTTCCACCGCGAGCTGGGCCGTCTGATGTGGGACGCGTGCGGCATGTCCCGGAGCGCCGAGGGGCTCACGCGGGCGCTGGCGCGCATCCCCGCTCTCCGCGAGGAGTTCTGGGACGACGTCAACGTGCCCGGCGAGGAGCGCGACTTCAACCAGGCGCTCGAGCACGCGGGCCGGGTGGCCGACTTCCTGGAGTTCGCGGAGCTCGTGTGCCGGGACGCGCTCCACCGCGAGGAGTCGTGCGGCGGCCACTTCCGGGTGGAGCACCAGACGCCCGACGGCGAAGCCAAGCGCGACGACGAGCGCTTCTGCTACGTGGCGGCGTGGGAGCACCAGGGGGAAGGGAAGCCGCCGCTCCTGCACAAAGAGCCGCTCGTGTTCGAGCACATCCCGCTGGCGCAACGGAGCTACAAGTGATGAAGCTGACGTTGCGGTTGTGGCGCCAGCGCAGCGCCCGTGACACGGGTCGGTTCGAGCAGTACCAGGTTGCTGACATCAGTCCGGACATGTCGTTTCTCGAGATGCTCGATTCGCTGAACGAGCAGCTCTGTGCGGAACGGAAGGAGCCGGTGGCGTTCGATCACGACTGCCGCGAGGGGATCTGCGGGATGTGCTCGCTCGTCATCAA
Organism: Candidatus Omnitrophota bacterium; assembly: GCA_016193175.1. GTDB lineage: Bacteria > Omnitrophota > Gorgyraeia > Aquiviventales > Aquiviventaceae > JACPSQ01. The sequence continues at coordinate 7,539 of JACPSR010000108.1, read as the reverse complement.
CGGCCTCGCGCACGGGTCGGATCGCGGGGTCGCGGCCTGCCAGCTCCACATGCGCCGGTTCAAGGATGGCGACATGATCACCATCGAGCCCTGGCGCGCCAAGGCCTTCCCCATCATCAAGGACCTGGTGGTGGACCGGAGCGCCTTCGACCGGATCATCCAGGCCGGCGGCTACGTGTCGGTGGACACCGGCGACGCCCCGGAGGCCAATACGGTGCCCGTCCCCAAGCCGGCCGCCGAGACGGCCATGGACGCCGCCGCTTGCATCGGCTGCGGCGCCTGCGTGGCGGCGTGCCCCAACGCCTCAGCGATGCTCTTCGTCGCCGCGAAGGTGTCGCACCTCGCGAAGCTCCCGCAGGGGCAGGAGGAGCGGCGGCGCCGCGTCCGGAGCATGGTCGAGGCCATGGACCGCGAAGGCTTCGGCAACTGTACGAACCATTTTGAATGCATGGCCGCCTGCCCGAAATCCATCCACGTTACGTTCATCGCCCGCCTCAACCGCGAGTACTTGAAGGCCTCAACTCGCAGGTCATCAGAAGATATTCATTGATGCGAAAGCATATTTATGTTAATATTACTTAGGAGGAGGTGAGAACGATGTATCGGACGACCCTCGCGTTGGATGATGAGCTGCATCGCCAACTCAAGCGGACCGCGGTGGACCGACGAAGGCCGATGCGCGTCTTGGTGGAAGAGGCGATTCGGGCCTATTTAGGCCTTCCTGGGAAGACCAGGACGAACAAACCACCGAAGTTTGGGGTCTACAAACTGGGTGTGATCGGCTCGCTGCGTCGAGAAGATATCTATGCGGAACACCTTCGTCATAAGATCCAATGATCCTGTTTGATGCGAACATCCTGGTCTATGCCCACGCCAAAGACTCCCCGTTCCATGAGATTGCGAGACACCTCAGGGATCAAGCGGTTCAAGGCGTCATTCAAGCCTGCGTCAGTCCTCAGGTGCTCTGTGAATTCTTTTCTGTCATTACGGATGATCGCCTGGCGAAACATGCCTTGACGCCTGCGGAGGCCGCAAAAGAACTCGAAACCTATTGGCACGCGAGCCAATTTCGTAAAATTCTTCCCGGGGAAACCACGATGGCGCGCCTGCTCAGGCTCTTGGAGCAATTCCCTCTCAAGCGGGGGAAGATCTTTGATGCGTTTCTCGTGGCCACCATGCTGGACAACGGGGTGCGGACGATCTACACGCAAAACGTCAAAGATTTCGAGCGCTACCAGGAGCTCCAGGTGATCAACCCGCTCACCGTCGCAGCCCGCCCGCCTTCCTGAGCCGTCCATCGAAAGAGAGGTGTCAGGCGCCTGGGGACAGGCATCTTCAGTTGTCGCCGCCGACCTTCCAGGATTTGATAACGTACGGATGGCCATAGGAGGTGCTGGATGAACCGACTGACCAGGTACAGCGACCAGGCCTACGCGCTGCTGCGGATCGTGACAGGGTTCATGTTCTCCTTCCACGGGGTCCAGAAGATCCTCGGGATCCTCAGTGACTTCCAGCCTGCGGTCGGATCCCAGCTCTGGTTCGGCGGGCTTATCGAGCTGATTGGGGGCCTGTTGGTGATGGTGGGCTTCCAGACCCGCTGGGCGGCCTTCCTGGTGAGCGGCACGATGGCGGTCGCGTACTTCCAGTTCCACTGGAAGTTCCAGTTCGGACCGCAATTTTTCCCGGCCATCAACAAGGGTGAGCTGGCAGCCCTCTACTCGTTCGTGTTCCTCCTCATCGCGTGCCGCGGCGGGGGGCTGTGGTGCCTGGATAAGAGACAATCACGATGAAGGTGCGGATTGAGGCGGGGCAGGGGGCGTTTGAGGCGGAATTACGCGAGGGGCCGATTGCGCAAGCGCTCCTGGAGCGTTTGCCCCTCACCGCAACCGTGCAGCGATGGGGCGAGGAGATCTACTTCGATGTGCCCGTTACGATGAAGAACACGGCCCCGACGCGCGAGGTCAAGGTCGGCGACATCGCCTACTGGCCCGATGGGCCCAGTCTCTGCATCTTCTTCGGCAAGACCCCGGCCTCCAAAGGGAATGAGCCACGTCCGGCCAGCGACGTGACGATCATCGGGCACACCGACGCCCCTCCCGCACTCCTCCGCTCCATCGCCGAAGATACCCCGATTACCCTCGAGCACGTTAGGCCTGAGCGATGAGGGCTCCGGGGTGGGGCCGACTTCCACCGTATCGACACGGCACCCTCCCACCGTTCCCCGGCTGGATTGCGGCGCTGGGACCCGGCGTCGTGTGGATGGCGCTCGCGCAAGGCTCCGGCGAGCTCATCTGGTGGCCCTACCTCATCGCGAAATACGGCCTGGCGTTCCTCTGCCTCCTCATCCCCGCCTGCCTGCTGCAGTTTCCCCTCAACTACGCGATCGGCAGCTACACGCTCTTGACCGGCGAGACGATCTTCCAGGGCTTCATCCGGCTCAACCGTGTCGTAGCCTTCCTTCTCTGGGCGCTCATGGCGATTTCCTTCTTGTGGTTCGGCTCGTTCGCCTCGGCCGGCGGGACAGCGCTCGCCGCGCTGACGCACTTCCCGCCCGGGTGGGATGCGCGCGGGCAGACGCTCTTCTGGGGATACGCCTCGATCGCCATCTTCTTTATGGCGCTCGTCTTCAGCCGTGTCGTCTACACGGTGGTCGAGCGATTCATGGAGGTCATTGCGCTCGTCACGCTCGTCGGCCTGGTCGTCGCGTGCAGCCATCCCACCGTCGCCGCACAGGTGCCAAGCTTCTCTCGCGGGCTCGTCATCCCCTCCTGGCCGCCGCTCCGTCCCTGGGATCCGACGGACGCGACCAAGCTCCTCACCGCCATCACCTTTGCCGGCCTCGGCGGATTCTGGACGCTCTTTTACTCCTACTGGTTGCGGGAGAAAGGGGTCGGCATGGCGAAGACGATGGGGCGGGTCGAGGGCCTCGCGGGTCGCCAGGAGGCGGCCTTCAACGTTGGGGTCGTCCCCTCCGAAGCCCCGCGGAGCGAGCTCGCGCGCTGGCGCCGTTTCCTGGCGGTCGATAGCGGGATCGGCATCGTCGGGAACATCCTGACGACCCTCCTGACCTGCCTCCTCGCGTACGCGGTCCTCCACCCGCAGGGCCTCCTGCCGGACAAATACGAGCTCGCCGTCGTGCAAAGCCGCTTCTTCGAAGTGAGCTGGGGCGAGGCCGGACGAATGCTCTTCCTCGTGGTCGCGGCGGCGTTCCTGTGCGACACCTGGATGGCCACGGCCGACGCGGTCGCCCGCATCCACACCGACTGCCTGATGAGCTTCTTCCCGTCGGTTCGTCGCTGGTCTGCCCGTCGGCTCTACTTCGCCTGCCTCGTGGCCGGCACGGTGGTGACCTGCCTCACCATGTTCTTCAGCGAGCCCGGGCCCCTCATCCTGCTCTCGGCGGTCATCGGTTTCCTGGGGACGGTCTCTTTCGCGCCGCTCTTTTACTTCCTCAACCACCGGTGGTTGCCCCGCCACGTCGGCCCGCAGATGTGCCCGCAGCGGTGGGCGGCCGCGGGCCTCGCCGTCGCCGGCGTCGCCTATGCCGCGCTGGCCGTCGCCTATCTCTCCTTGCGACATTGACAACCCCTCTCACAACCCGCTATCCTGACTCCCGCAATGACACAACCGAGAATCGGATTCATCGGCCTCGGCACCATGGGGACGCCGATGGCGGCGAACCTCGTCAAGGTTGGGTTCCCCCTCCTCGTGTGGAACCGGACCGCGTCAAAGGTTGAGCCGCTCCTGCGTGTCGGCGCGAAGGCAGGGAAGGGACCAGCCCAAGTGGCTGCGGAGGTCGACGTCGTCATCGCGATGGTCTCCCAGCCGAAGGACATCGAGGCGGTTGTCCTGGGGCCTGACGGGGTGGTGGAGGGGATCCGGCCGGGGTCGGTGTTGATTGACATGAGCACCGTGTCCCCGATGACGTCCCGGACGCTGGCGGGCGCCGTGACGACAAAACAGGCGGAGTTCCTCGACGCGCCGGTGGTCGGATCGAAAGGGCCGGCCACGGAAGGAACCCTTGTCATCCTCGTCGGCGGATTGCCGACGACGCTGGAGCGGTGTCGCCCGATCCTCTCAGTGATGGGGAAGACCATCATCCACGCCGGCGGGGTCGGGATGGGCTCCGCGCTGAAGTTGGCGACGAACCTCATGCTGGCGCATTTGGGCGCGGGGTTTGCCGAAGCGCTCCTCTTGGTCCAACGGGTCGGCCTGGATCCCAAGCGCTACTTGGAAGTCCTCGAAGCCAGCACATTCCGCTCCCCCTGGTATCAAACGAAAGGGATTGGGATGGTGAAGCGGGACTTCACCACCCACTTCGCATTGAAACACATGCACAAGGACCTGCGGCTCATGAGGGAGCTGGCGAGCGAGGTGAACACGGCGCTCCCCGTGACGAACGCCGTTGAGCAGCTCTTCGCCCAGTCGGAAGCCGCCGGAAAGGGCGAGCTGGACTACTCCGCGATCCTCTCCTACCTCGAGCATCAGCACTAACACAGATGCGTTCACACCACATCTGTGGTGTGCAGGGATGAGATGAGTTCTACGCAACAGGAGAAGCTGGCCCCCCTGCGCGCCGATGTCCACTTCCTGGGCGAGCTGCTCGGCCAGGTGTTGATCCATCAGGAAGGGCGTGCGTTCTTTGACGCCGAGGAGCGCATCCGTCGGCTGGCCATCGCCGTCCGCCGGAGCAGCGACCGCCCCTCCCCCAGCTCCTCAGGACGCTCAGGCCGTCGCGACGAAGCGGCCCTGCGTCGCCTCTTGGAGCGGTTGCCGCTTCCGACCGCCGAGAAGATCATCCGCGCCTTCTCGGTGTATTTCCAGCTCGTCAACATCGCCGAAGAGAATCACCGCGTGCGCCGGAAGCGCCACTATGAGTCGTTGCCCGGATTCCACCCGCAGCGCGGGTCGATCGAGGACGTCGTCCACCGCTGCCACGCAGCCGAGGTCCCTTTTGACGTCCTCGTCAAGCGGGCGGCGGAGCTCTCCATCACATTCGTCCTCACCGCGCACCCGACGCAGGCGCTGCCGCCCGCCATCCTGACGAAGCACCGCGCCATTTGGGATCTCTTGACGAAGCGCCAGCTCCTCAACCCTGTGCCGAAGGAGGGGCGGGCGATGACGCACGAGCTGCTCGAAGAGATCATGAGCCTCTGGCAGACCGAGGAGCTCCGGACGACCCGCCCGATAGTCCAGGATGAAGTGGAGCAGGGGCTCTACTACCTGTCGTCCATCCTCTATGATTCGCTGGCGGACGTGATCATGACGTTCTGTCAGGAGGTGCAGCGGGTCTACGGCCGCTCGATGCCGCTGACGAGTTTCATGCGGTTTGGCAGCTGGATCGGCGGGGATAAGGACGGCAACCCGAACGTGACGCACGAGTCGCTCCGATGGGCCCTCCTGCGCTATCGGCAGGCGATCCTCGCCAACTACCTGGCGTCGCTCGAACGCCTGCAGGAGCGGTTGACGCACTCCGACCAACTCTGCCGGTTCTCGCCGGCGTTCCGCCGCTCACTCGCCAACGACCGACGCAACTTTCCGGCGCTGGCCGAGTCGCTTGACGCCAGATTTCCGCATCAGCCCTACCGGCAGAAGCTGGCCGTGATGGTCTATCGACTGCGCCAGATGTTCCGACAGCCCTCGGAGTCGGAGGGCGGCTATGCCGGCGCGCAGGCACTCCTGCGGGACATCCAGCTGATCCGGCGCGGCCTGACACACCATCGTGCCGAGCTCGTCGCTGAGCATGAAGTGGCGAAGCTGAGCCTTCAGGTTTCGCTCTTCGGGTTGACCTTCGCCAAGTTGGACGTGCGCGAGCACAGCCAGCGGCACCTCGAGGCGTTTGCGGAGCTCGTGCGCCTGCATGGTCTTTCATCCGAAGATCCCCGGGCGATGCCGGAAGCGGAGCGCCGCGCCCTGCTCGATCAGTTCCTGAGCGCGCCCCGCTACGTCGAGCTGTTGAAGGGCTGTTCCCCTGGAACCCGCGAGGTGGTGCACACCTTCCAGGTGATGGCGGAGCACCTCGAGCACGTGGACGCCGAGGCGATTGACGGCTACATCATCAGCATGACGCATGCGCCCAGCGACGTGCTGACCGTCCTGTGGTTCTTTCAGCAGACGGACCTCTTCCGCCGGACCACCCGCGGCTGGTGGAGCGGCGCGAACATCATTCCCCTCTTTGAGGGCATCGACGATCTGCGCCGATCCCACGACATCATGGAGACCCTCTACCGTCATCCGGTCTACCGGCAGCACCTCGCGGCGAGAGGGCAGTGCCAGCAGATCATGCTGGGCTACTCGGATTCGAACAAAGATGGGGGGTTTTTCCCCGCCAACTGGGAGCTCTATCAGGCGCAACGCCGGCTCCACGCCGTCGCAAAAGCGCATCGCGTCCGTCTGCAGCTCTTCCATGGACGGGGTGGGACGATCGGGCGTGGTGGAGGACCCCTCCACCAGGCGATCGTGGCCCAGCCCTGGGGGACGTTGGAAGGGCGCATCAAGATCACCGAGCAGGGAGAGGTTGTGGCGGCCAAGTACGCCAACCCGGCCTTGGCGATGCGCAACCTGGAGCTGGTGCTCTCTGCGGTGCTGGAAGCGACGCTGATCAATTCCAGACCACCCACCCACGTGTCAGACTGGGAGGCCGCCATGGAGGAGCTCTCGCAGGTCGCGTGGCGCCGCTACCGGCAGGTCGTCTACGAAGACGAGGCCTTCGTGAGCTATTTCGAGCAAGCCACCCCCATCGATGCGGTCAGCGAGTTTCGCATCGGTTCCCGCCCCGCCCGGCGGACCGCCTCGCGGCGGATTGAAGACCTGCGGGCCATCCCCTGGGTCTTCAGTTGGGTGCAGAGTCGGCAGCTCATCCCAAGCTGGTTTCCATTCGGCTGGGCGGTGGAGCAGTCGACCCGCCACGACCGGAAGAAGATCGAGGCGCTCCAGCGCATGTACCGCCAGTTCCCGTGGTTCCACGTCATGGTGGATTTCATCCAGATGAGCCTGGGCATGGCGGATATGCGCATTGCCAGCCATTACGCCGCGCTCGTCCGGCCACGGAGGCTTGGCCGGCGGATCTTTGCGGAGATCGCCGGGGAGTTCGAGCGTTCCCGCAAGGCGGTGCTGGTGATGACTCAACAGCGGGAGCTGTTGGATAGCAACTATGTCCTGAAGAATGCCATCCGGCTTCGCAACCCCTACGTGGATCCGCTGAGCCTGCTGCAGGCGCGGTTCCTCAGACAGCGGCGCCTTGCGCGCGATCGCCGCGTGCGGCGCCGGCTCGACCGGGCCATCGCCCTCACCATCAACGGGATCGCGGCTGGGATGCGCCACACCGGCTAACCACTCCGTCCCAGAAGTCAGAAGTCAGATGACAGAGGACAGACGTCAGAACTCACACTGGTTGATGCTGACTTCTGACCTCTGATTTCTGAAACGTACATGGTCCCTCTCTTAGTCGCGGCGGTGTCGGTGGCGTTCTTCCACTCGCTCGCCCCGGACCACTGGCTGCCATTTGTGGCCCTTGCGAAATCCTCACGCTGGAGCATG
>JACPSR010000107.1 GCA_016193175.1 Candidatus Omnitrophota bacterium | reverse complement strand
GGTCGTCACCCGCTACGAGTTGACGCCGGCGCCCGGCGTCAAGCTGACGAAAATCGTGTCGCTCGCGGATGACCTGGCGCTCGTGATGAAAGCCGCCAGTTGCCACATTGTGGCGCCCATCCCCGGGAAGGGTCGCGTGGGGATCGACGTGCCGAACACCACGACCACCGTCGTCTACCTCAAGGAAATCATCACGGCGCACGAGTTCACCGGCAACCCCTCGTCGATCGCCCTGCCGATCGGCAAGGACATCTCCGGGCAAGCCATCGTGGCCGACCTGCACGAGTGCCCGCACCTCCTCATCGCTGGCGCGACGGGATCGGGGAAGACCGTCTGTCTCAACAGCCTCCTCCTCGGCATCCTGACGCGCGCAAGCCCTGAGCAGGTCAGGTTTTTGATGATCGATCCCAAGATGGTGGAGCTGTCGCTGTTCAATGAGATCCCGCACCTGATCGCCCCCGTCGTGACCACCGCGAAGAAGGCGTCCGTGGCGCTCCACTGGGCGGTGGGAGAGATGGAGCGTCGCTACCAGCTCCTCGCAACCTCCGGCGTCCGCAACATCGATCTCTACAACCGGCGGCTTGCCTCTCGGAACCTTGAGCCCTCCAGGCCGTCGGCGGGCGGCGAGAAAGGGATCGAGCGCCCGGGGGATGACGGGAAGCCCTTGCCATACCTCGTCATCGTCATCGATGAGCTGGCCGATCTCATGATGGTGGCGTCCCAGGACGTCGAAGGCGCCATCACCCGTTTGGCCCAGCTCTCACGCGCCGTGGGCATTCACATCATCCTGGCGACCCAGCGGCCGTCCGTGGACGTCATTACCGGCGTCATCAAGGCGAACTTCCCGGCCCGCATCGCCTTTCAGGTGGCCTCCAAGGTGGACTCGAGAACCATCCTGGACGCCAACGGCGCTGATAAACTGCTCGGCAGGGGAGACTTGCTCTTCCTGCGCCCTGGAGCCGCCAAGCCGATCCGCGCCCAGGGGGCCTTCGTCACCGACGCGGAGATTGAGCAGGTCGTCAACTTCTTGAAAGAGCAGCGGGCTCCCTCGTACGACGAGCGGCTGCTGGAGCACGCGCGTCAGCCGGAAGGCGCGCTGATCACCGAGAAAGACGAACTCTACGAGATGGCCAAGCAGCTCGTCCTGGAGACCGGCCAGGCCTCGACGTCGCTCCTGCAGCGTCGGCTCCGCCTGGGCTACGGGCGAGCCGCCCGCATGCTTGATCTGATGGAGCAGGAAGGATTGGTGGGACCGCCGCAGGGCAGCCGCCCGCGCGAAATCCTCGTGAGTCGTGAAGCCGTTGAAACCAGGAGGCCGGGCGGAGGATGACGACGGTGGGGGGCCGGTTACAGGACGCGCGCGCTGAACAGAAGCTCTCACTCGCCGATGTGACCCGCGAGACGAAGATTCAACCCTGGGTGCTTGAGGCGCTTGAGTCGGACCGGCTCCAGGACCTCATGAGCCCTATCTACGTGAAAGGGTTCGTGACGACCTACGCGAAGTTTCTCCACCTCGACCCCGCGCCTCTCATCGCCCAGCTCCGTTGGCCTCCTCCCGAGGTCGCGCAGCAGCCGTTGCCTCCCGTTTCCCCTCTCGTGGTGACGTGGCCGCGCCCCCTCCATCGCCGACTCGTGGTCGCGGCGGCGATCGGCGCCGTGACGGTCGGGCTCCTGATCGTCGGCCCGCTTCGGCGCTTCTCCATGCCGCCGCTGCTCAGGCCCGGCGCGCCGCAGCTTGCGAGCGTCGGTTCGGTGAACGAGCCGACCCGGCCGCCAGAGCTTCCGACGCTGACGCTGTTGTCGACGCAGCCCTTAGAGCTGCTCGTCAGCGCCCACCGGACCACCTGGATTCAGGTGCGGGCCGATGGGAAGCTCCTCACGCAGCAGCGACTGGAGCGGGGGGCCAAGGAGCGATGGACCGCCAAGAAACAGTTTGAGCTCATCGTCGCGCGACCCTCCCAGGTGGACCTGGTGCTGAACGGGCAACCGATCAGCCCATTCGCCATTGCCCATCGAGGGCGACTCCTGATCACCCATCACGGCATCACGAAGCTGCCTGCCAAGAAACCCTGACGCGGATGCCGTCTTCTGCCGCGCTGGCCCCAACGGTCAGCCTGATCAGCCTAGGTTGTCCCCGCACCCTGGTGGACTCCGAGCTGTACCTGGGGCGGCTCCAGCGGGTGGGCTTCCGAGCGGTCGATTCGGTGGAGGGATCCGACGTCGCCGTCATCAACACCTGCAGCTTCATTCAGGACGCGATCAAGGAATCCATTGACACGGTGCTGCAGGCCGTCGAGCTCAAAAAACAGGGGAAGCTCAAGGCGGTCGTCGTCGCGGGGTGTCTCGTCCAACGCTTCAAGCAGGACCTCATCCGCGAGCTGCCGGACGTCGACGGGTTCGTCGGGGTGGATGGATTTAGCGACGTCGACCTCGTGGTGCAGCGCGCCCTGGACCGTTCTGGGACGGGGCAGGGCGAACAGCCCAGGAGCCTGCGGCCGCGTCCACAGGTTCCCCACCAAGGAAGCCGTGTGACCCGCGCGGCCCTCACGCCTCCGCATTACGCGTATGTGAAGATCTCGGAGGGATGCCTCAAGGGCTGCAGTTTCTGCGTGATCCCGAAGATCAAAGGCCCTTTGCGCAGCCGGCCGATCGACGATGTCGTGGCGGAGGCCAAGCAGCTTGTCGAAGAGCGCGGGGCGCGCGAGCTTATCATCGTCGGCCAGGACACCTCAGATTACGGCGTGGATCTCTATAAACGGCCGCGCATCGCCGAGCTGATGGGTACCTTGGCCCGCATCGGCGGGGTCCGGTGGATTCGCCTCCTCTACTGCCACCCGCGCGGCGTTTCGGAGGAGCTCATGCACACCATCCGCGATGAGCCGAGGATCTGCAAGTACCTCGACATGGCGATTGAGCACGCCGATGACCTGGTCCTCCAACAGATGAACCGCGGGATCACCCAGGCCCAGCTCCGGGAGACGATCGAAAGGCTCCGCAGCCGCATTCCAGCCATCACGTTGCGGACGTCCGTCATCGTCGGATTCCCCGGGGAGCCTGACGCGGCGTTTGAGCGCCTCCTGAGGTTCCTGGAGGAGGTCCAATTCGAGCGGCTGGGTGCCTTTACCTACGCCCGCGAAGAGGGCAGCGCCTCATTCCGCTTCCCGGACCAGGTGCCTGAAGGGCTCAAGGCTGAGCGGTTCGAGCGGCTCATGCAGGTGCAGCAGGGCATTGCGGCAGCGGTCAACGCGCGGTTCATTGGGCACACGCGCGAGGTCGTCATCGATGAACCCGATGCGAGCGATCCGCACCAATTTGTGGGCCGCACGAGCGCCGATTGCCCTGAGGTCGACGGGCAGGTGTATGTCCGCAGCGAAGCGCCGCTGAGCCCTGGGAGCTTCGTACCGGTCCAGATCACCGACACGCTGGAGTACGACCTCGTCGGCACCGTCGCGACCACCCACCGATGAGCATTGCGGATTTCGGATTTCGGATTTCGGATTTCGTGGTTTCAAATCCACAATCCGCAATCCCCAATTCGAAATCAGGATGACCCTTCCCACCAAGCTTACGGTCGCTCGTCTCCTCGCCACGTTCGTCATCATGGCGTTCCTCTTTGCGCCGGGTTGGATCGCAAAAGCGCTCGCCCTTGCCGGATTTCTCCTGGCCAGCGCGACCGACTGGGTGGACGGTTACCTCGCCCGCCGATGGCGCCAGACGAGCCCGCTTGGGGCCCTTCTCGATCCCATCGCCGATAAGGTGCTCGTGCTGGGGATGTTCCTCGCGTTCGTGCAGTTGCGGCTGATTCCGGCCTGGATGGTGCTCGTCATTGCGCTGAGGGAATTCCTCATCACCGGGGTGCGGCTCTTCGCGGCCAGCCGGAACGTCGTCCTGCCGGCGGCGAAGGAGGGCAAGCATAAGACGGTCTCGCAGGTCGTCGCCATTCTTGCCATCCTGGTCATCCTGCTGGTTCAGGAGTGGCTGGGCAAGGAATCGATCTCGGCGCGCGCTGTTGCTGCGATGCATTGGACGATGCTCGGATGCCTCTGGGTCGCGATGGTGCTGACGGTGATCTCAGGCGCCAGCTTCTTCTGGCGGCACCGCGCCGTGCTACGAGATGCCGCGAGGCGTTGATATCGCGGGTCCTGGCTCGCATTCGGCTCGCCACCCGCGATCACGAATATGAGGAACATCGCTGTCTTCATTGCAACGCTCGGCGGTCTGGGGCGCATGCGGTGGGCGCCGGGGACCTGGGGGAGTCTCGTCGGGCTGCTGGGGGGGATCGCCACGCTTCGCTGGTTCGATTGGCCGCTCTGGGCGCTGCCGGTCAGCCTGGCGGTGAAATTTGTGATCTGTGCGTTGATCTGCACGGTGGCCGAGCGCGCGCTGGGCATCCATGATGCCCCGGCCATCATCCTCGACGAGGCGTGGGCGATGGCGGCGATCGTGATCAGCGTCCCGCGGGCCGCTGCTTCCTGGCCGCTGCTCCTCGCAGCGTTCGTCCTGTTCCGGGCGTTCGACATCGTGAAGCCGTTCCCGCTGAAGCGGCTCGCCCGCCTCCCCTCAGGGTGGGGTATCATGGCAGACGACCTGGGTGCGGCCGCCTACGCCGTCGCCATCCTGCTGGCTGCCCATCACCTCATCAGCTAGCGGACGATGGGCAGCGGGTCCTGCCGCTGCGCCACCCCACGGCCGTCCTCGCCCAGCGACTATCGCGCTGGTTCTGCGGGCGGCCGTGGGGACCCCGGCTCCGCGTCACCCGCTGCCCGGAGTCGCGGTGTGTTGATAGGTGCTCTGAGATGCGCGCGTTCATCGGCATTCCGCTGCCTCCCGATGTCCGCTCATCCTTGTCGCGGCTGCAACGGGAGCTGGCGGCCTCCGGGGCCGACGTCAAATGGGTCAGGCCGGCGCAGGTGCACGTCACGCTGAAGTTCCTCGGCGAGATCTCCGAGGGAGAGCGCCACGCGATCGAAGCCCTGGTCGCCCGCGTGGCGGCGAGCGAGACGCCGTTTGCCATCCGCCTCAATGCGTTCGGGGCGTTCCCCTCGCTCACGGCGCCGCGCGTCGTGTGGGTGGGCGTGGGGGAGGGGGGCGAGGCCGTCGCGCGGCTCACGGAGGCGATCGAGCGGGAGGGCGTTGCGATCCCGCTGCGGAAGGAGGAGCGCGCGTTCTCGCCTCACATCACGCTGGGGCGGGTGCGAAGCCCCCGCGGGCGGCAGGCGCTCGTTGCGGCGCTGCGAGACGCCCGGTGGGATCCGCCGCCGCCTCCCTGGCGCGTGAGCTCGGTCACGCTCTACCAGAGCGTCTTGCGCCCCGAGGGCCCTCAGCACACCGTCCTCGCCGAGTTTCCTCTTTTAGAACGCCGCGCAGGCTAAGGAGCTGGCTGTTGGCGGAAAGGGAGGTACCACTATGAGCAAGAGAACCGTTGACGCGGACATGCCCGCTGGGAAATTGACCAGGATCAAGAATGTTCTGCCGCCTCCCGAGCAGTTGGTCATGCCGGAAGAGACGATCAAGGTGACGCTGCTGCTCAGCAAGGCCAGTGTGAAGTTCTTCAAGCACCAGGCCACGCAATACCGCACGAAGTATCAGCGCATGATCCGGGAGTTGGTGGATCGGTACGCCGAGCGGTATGCGAAGGGAAGTTGACCAAGTCAACTTGGATGCGGCCCACAGCGGAACGCCTCCGAGTTCCTCCGAGTTCCTTTTGATGGGTTTTTCGCTAGAAACCTTTGCCAGGGCAGCAGAACGAGCCACGAGAAATCCTCTTGGCGTCATCGGCCTTTTCATAGTTTTGATATACGGATGCGCTGGCTTAGTACTTGGCTCTGCCGGTGGCACTCTAGACATGGCCCAGCGATGGGCAATGGTGGCGTTCATTGTTCTCTTCCCTTGTCTTGTGCTACTAGTTTTTTACCGTCTAGTAACAAAATATCCTTCAAAATTGTACGCCCCTTCGGATTGGCGGGATGAGACAAATTTCTTTCGCAGTCAAACTACGGAAGAACAGAAGCAGCGACTCGAAAAAGAGGTTAGTTTGGAGAGCAAGGACGTGGGTTCTGCTAGACGTGCTGATGAAGACATACGTGCGAAATATCTACTTGCCGAAGACTTGGCTTTGAGAGTTTTGGAGAGCGAACTCAAGGCGAAAATATCAAGGCAGGTCGTCCTTAAAGACAGGCATGACCTGGCTTTTGATGGGGCGATTGGCACAGAACACGAACTTCTGTTGATTGAGGTGAAGTATACCTCGACGTCTTTTATCCCGTCGGAAATCATAGCGGCTCTCCACAAGAGGGCATCCACATTGGCTGAAAGTCTCGGAGTCCACTCACTAGGCAGAGCGGTGAATTTACTCATAGTGATTGTTGCGGATATGAATGAGGATGATAGGCTTCTACTTGAGAACTCGTTGTCTCGGCATGACCGATACCAGTATCAGGGCGTTGAGCTACGAGTGTATGATTTTCGTGCTCTCCGTCGTCAGTTTGGGGTATAGGAAGCCGATAAATCGGTTGCCAATTAATTATGAGAAGCCCAAGGATTCCAAGACAGTTTTGTCTAGAGGTCAGTGACTTAAGATCAGCTTGCGCTCAAGTCGCTGAAGAAGTGGGGGTATCAAGACAGGACGCGGAGGAATTATTTGAGCTACTCCCAAGACCTGTACAGCAATCGCCGGCATTTCATGATCGTATTACTGGCCTCTGGAAATATGATTTCGGCGCTCCCATTGATATAGACAGCCACATCATAATTGGTGGTGGCGGCATGTTTCCGCTCGTAAGGCATTTGGTGACGACAATGAAGATTGTCAGAGCGCGGCTTGATGCCGGACAATTACAGAATCTTATGAAAAGACTGGCAATCCCATTGAAACACGAAGATGCTTTAGCTGAGTTTTCTCCCTTGTTTTTTGCGAAAGATGACACGCAGGCTACTTTTGAAGTCAAGGGTCTTGGAGTCGGGAATAAAACGGTCGATTGGTACATACAGCCAACTGGCACAACACCTATCCTTCTCGATGTAAAGAATAGGGTGTGCGATCTTATTGAAGGGCTTCGCGATCTTGCGAAGGGGTCATTTACGGTCGTGCCTCCACCCCAGCACGATCCACGATCATTGTTTATTGATACGGCAGAGAAATATAAGCCCGGATCTCCAACCCGTCAACTGCAGGGAGCTTGGATTATTACAGAGTTGAAGCAAGATCGGGTGCGGCTTCAGCAAGCCTTTGAATCGCTTGACCCAGAGCGACTCCACTTCGCTGTCCTGGCGAATTGGAGCCAAGATGCCTACGTGCTGGTACGCGATGAAAGCAACCGGAGCTTAATTACGTCAGCCTTTGGCATAACGCATTCCGACCGATGGGTCTTTGATGTCCCGCAGAATTAAAGGCACGTACGTAGCTTGAGTCCTGAGTGATGCACATCCGTAGATTGCTTAACAAATGGTGGATTGGCCCGCCTGTTATCTCCCAACAACAAGGAATCATGAAATGAAAGCACACTGCTATCTTTGTCACAAGGAAGTAAAGCACGGAGAAGACTATATCAGCATAAACAAGGGAAATCACTCTGAAGAAGGTGACAAAGACTGGGCCGTTCTGATTTTCCACGATGCCTGTTGGGCAAAGCTGGGTAAGAAGGCGAGTGGACAAATCGGTGTAATTTTCCAAGTCGAAGCATAATGCGCTCTAAGAATCAGACCATTCGGGAGCCTGTTTTGAGCCGACCGGTCGGGATAAGATATGGCAGATTCCGTCCGCCGAGTGGAACCGGAGGCGTTCCTCCCTGGAACGCCTCCGGTTTTGTGACGCCAGTCTCACCGACCTGACACCAGTTGAAAAATTTGTCCAGCCAGGGGACGATTAGGAGGACAGAAGGCGGCAAGACCGGTCCTCGATGGCTTGGGCTGGTATAATACGGGCGAGGCTGCTCTGTCGAAACGGTCTGTGCTCAGCGTTCTTCCAGCGGGTCCTGTCGAGGCGTTCAGTGAGCGGCACGTGAGCATCGCTCGCTCGCCCCGCCGGCGGCGAGGGGCTGGCGCGCCGCACGTCTGATTTTCGCAGCGGCCACGGTCCCAGCACTAATTTTCGCAAGAAAATTAGTGCTGGGGAGCGAGAAAATCAGCCGAGCGAAGGCCGGCCTCGGTGGGGCCGGCCGAGCGGTGCGGCAAGCCAGGCCCCGAGCATCAGCCGGCGGGGACAGAGCAGGGCGAGGCTTAACGGGCGGCTGAAAGAGAGGGACAAAAGGGAGGGATGGCGATGGGGAAGACGCTCTCATGCAAGGATGTCGGGGTGGATTGCGACTTCGTCATTCACGGCCAGGACGAGGCGGATGTCTTGCGCCAGGCGGCTGAGCACGCCACGGGGTGCCACCACGACGTGCAGATGACGCCGGCGGTCCAGGCGAAGATCCGCTCAGCGATCAAGGACGAAGGCGGTTCCTGCTGCGGCGGCTCCTGCCGCTAAAGAGACACGCTTCGGTTCGTGAACCCCTCTCTGCCATCGAGGCGGGGAGGGGTTATTGATTTCGGGAGGACGAGAGGAGTGAGCGGCGGAGGAAGTCGAGGGCGGTCTGCGCGGCCTGGGTTTTGATGGAGAGCCGGTCGCCGAAGAACTGGCAGCGCCGCGTCAGCGTGTTGCGGGGATCGGCGAGCGCGAGGTAAACGAGGCCGACCGGTTTCTTCGCGGTGCCACCCGTCGGACCGGCGATCCCCGTGATCGCGAGGCCCACATCCGCGTCCGCCAGACGGCGCACCCCTTCCGCCATCTTTCGCGCAACCGGCGCGCTGACCGCGCCGAACCGTGCGAGCATGGCGTCGGACACGTCCAGGTGTTGACGTTTGACCTCGTTATGGTACGCGACGAGTCCCCCCTTTATGTAGCGCGAGCTCCCAGGAACGTTGGTGAGACGGTCGCAGACAAGGCCCCCGGTGCAGGATTCGGCTACGGCTATGGTCCGGCGTCGCTTGACGAGCAGCTCACCCACAACTCCTTCGAGCGTGTCCTCCCCCGTCCCATAGACGCTCATCCCAAGGGCTCTCCGCAGCGGCCGTTCAATGCGCGAGAGCGCGCGGCGAGCGGCTTGACGCGATGGGGCGGCGGCGGTGAGCCGGATATCCACCATGCGCAGGTGGGGGTAGAGTCCGATTTGGACACACTCAGGAATCCGCAGCGTTCGGAGGATCGATTCGATGGAGAGCTCCACGAGACCGGCCGTCCTCAGGGTGTGACTTTCAATCACGCCGCCGGCGCCGAGCCGTTTCAGGCGAGGGAGGACGTGTCGCTCCATGATCGCGCGCATCTCTGCCGGCACCCCGGGGAGGGCGACGACCACCTGCTCTTCGAGTCTAAGCCAGAGTCCTGGAGCGGTCCCCAGGGGATTGGGCAGCGGCGCTCCTCCTTGAGGGAGGTAGGCTTGGCGGAGGGCCGCCCGCTGGAGCTGGCGGTGTCGCCGGGTATAGAACCGGCGGACGGTGGCGGCCACCATGGGGGAGAACCTGAGGGGGTGTTGGGTCACCTCGGCGATCGTCGCCATCGTGATATCGTCAAACGTCGGACCCAGGCCACCCGTCGTGATGAGGAGATCGCAGCGACGGAGGGCCTCTCGGAGCGCCTCAGCAAGACCGGTTCGCTCATCGCCGACCGAGATCTGACGCCGGCAGGGGATGCCGAGCGCCGCCAGCCGCCGGGCGAGGTAGGCCGCGTTGGTGTTGACCGTCGCCCCGCTCGTTAGCTCCGACCCGATCGTGAGCAGTTCCGCGTCCATGGGTCCATTATACCAGGCTGCAGGCTCCAAGCTGCAGGCTCCAGGTTCAAGCTTGCAGCCTGAGGCTTGGAGCTTGATGCCAAGCTTGATTTGAGAGGGTGCTGTGCTTTAGAATACGTGGAAGCAATTCATGG
>JACPSR010000141.1 GCA_016193175.1 Candidatus Omnitrophota bacterium | reverse complement strand
CTGCAGCGAGGAGAAATCAAACCGGACCCGCTCCGCCTCCACGAACGAGCCGGCCTGCACGGCTTCCGGCCCCAGCACCTTGCGTAGCGCCCAGTGGAGCATGTGGGCGGCCGTGTGGCTCCGGGCGACTTTCAGCCGCCGCTCAGGATCGACCTGCGCGCGCACAGCGTCCTGAACGCTCAGGCTCCCTGCTCGAACGCTGGCACGATGGACCAACACGTCATCCGCCCAGGTCGTCTGTTGCACATCGGCGGACCCGCGCGGGCCGTCGATCGTGCCGACGTCGCCGACCTGCCCTCCCGCCTCGCCATAGAACGGCGAGCGGTCGAGCACGATGCCCACCGATTGGCCGGCCGCAGCCTGGGTCACCCATTCCTTGCCGTCCCACAGGCCTTGAATGACCGCGTCCACCTGGAGCCCCTCGTAGCCGACAAAGAGCTGCTCCTTCGGCAGCAAGCTGGGAATCGCCTGCCGGATGGGCAGCGTGTCGGTGACGAACACCCCGCCGCTGAATTGGCTCGCCGAACGCGAGCGCTTTTGCTGTGCGCCAAATGCCCGCTCAAACCCCCGCCGATCAACCTGAAGTCCCTCCTCGCCAGCAATATCGACGGTTAATTCGATCGGAAAACCATACGTGTCATAAAGCTCAAAAACTTTCTCACCGGGAAGGATGCGCTGCTGTTCACGCTTGAGCGCTTCCAACAAGACTCTCAACCGAGACTCGCCCGCCTGCAATGTTCCTGCGAACTGAGACTCCTCCTGGCTCAGCACTTGCATCACGTGCTCGTACCTCGCCATGAGCTCAGGGGTGTACGGGGAACCCTGCATGCCGTTTCGAACCGCATCCACGAGCCGGTAGAGGAAAGCCTTGGGATGCATGCGCTGAATCATCTCGCCCCCAGGTACCTGATTTCTGCCCTCGGTCTCAGGTTCTACCGCCAGCACCCGCAGACCGAGCCGATAGGCTCGTCGAATGAGCAGTCGCAGGACATAGCCGCGAGATTCGTTGGACGGCAGGAGCCCTTCGCTGATGAGAAAGACGATCGCCCGCATGTGATCGGCAATCGCTCGCTGGGCATAGAGCGAATCCTCCCGCTGAGCCCCCCCTCTCAAGCCAAGCCCGTTGACAGCCTCCATGAGCTGGATAAACAATTCGGTTTCGTAATCCGTCGGCATGTCATAAATGATGCGTGCCAGACGTTCCAACCCCATCCCGGTGTCGATATTCGGCTTCGGCAGCGGCTTCAAGGTCCCATCGGACTGCCGGTCGTACTGCGTGAAGACCAGATTCCACACCTCGACGGAGTTCGGGCCTTGGACCTTCCCTTCCGGATCGTAATAGATCTCCGAGCAGGGCCCGCAGGGTCCATTGGGGCCCTCCTTCGGCGCATTGGACGGCCAGAAGTTGTCCGCCTGCCCGAATCGCTTGATGCGGGATGTCGGCATCCCAAGCTTCTGCCAGCACCGGAGGGCCTCGTCATCGTCCTCGTAGACGCTCACCCACAGGCGCTCAGGTGGAAGATCCAGGCAGAGCCGTTTCTGTGGGCTTGGCCGCTTGCCGGCGTAGTCGAGAGTTCCCGTCAAGAACTCCCACGCCCACTCGATGGCCTCTTCCTTGAAATAGTCGCCGAAAGAAAAATTGCCCAGCATCTCAAAGAAGGAATGGTGGCTTGGGGTCTTGCCAACCTTGTCGAGGTCGCCGGTCCGCAAACATTTCTGGCAGGAGGCGGCCCGTTTCAGATCCGTCCGCTTGCCAAGAAAGCAGTCCTTGAACTGGTTCATGCCCGCCGAGGTGAAGAGGACCGTGGGATCCCCGCTCGGGATGAGCGAGTCGCTGGGCACGCGCGTGTGGCCGTGCGCCTCGAAAAAGGACAAAAATCGCTCTCGGAGGTCAGCGCTTTGTAACATGTCAGTCGGAGAGGGAGACTTCAAAGGATTCACGGAGCACTCGATCGATGAGGTCCGCGTCGAAGCCGCGAAACGCTAAGCTCCGCGCCAGAGTCCGTTGGCTCGTCGGTGTCGCGGCATGCCGGCGGAGATAGGCGGCAGCGACAAGGCGGGCGCGGGCTCCGTCGTCTGCCGCCGCCTCCAGATGCCTGACGGCCCCGTCGATGGCCCGTTCATCAAGACCTTTGAGGGAGAGCTTCGCTCGAATCGCCGCCCACGCCCAGCCGCGGCGGGCCCAGTGATCGGCCCACAGGCGCGCGCACGCCTCATCATCAAGGAGGCCACTGGCTTGAGACTCCAACACCGCGCGCGCCGCCCGCTGAGGCGAGAGCCCGCGGCGGCGAAGGTAGGCGACGACCTCGCAACTGGAACGGACGCTGGAGCGAAGGTATCGAGGGAGAGCCGCGAGAACCGGACGCCCCTTACCCTCCGCCCTTGATGACGACATACCCTCGGCTCGTCCTGGCGAGCACGTTCCCCTTCACCTTGGCGATCGCGTTGCGGTAGTCGCTCACGCTCTCGATCCGCACGCGGTTGATCTCGTTGATCACATCGCCAGGCCG
>JACPSR010000135.1 GCA_016193175.1 Candidatus Omnitrophota bacterium | reverse complement strand
TTTCATCCATGTGTGCGTATCTGCTCTGACAGCAACGTTGGTTCGTGGGGTGGTCGGCGACGCGGGCTCGGGTCGTGCCGCCATCTGCGGGCGATCCAGGAACAACCGCACCCCATAGGCCATCCCATCCCAGACCGGCAGGACGCACTCCCGCAAGAGTTCGGCCTCGTGTCGCGGGGGCAGCTTCGTCATCGTATTGAGGAGGGTCGTCACGTCGTTGTGACGCTCCACGTTGCGCTGCCAGCGCACCGCCTGCGTGGTCGGATCGATGATCGAGCAGCTCAGCGTGGCTTCATGCTTGACCTGTGTGGGGTATCGTCGCCGGATGGTGTATCCCAGATGCGGGACGGTGCACGTGAGCACATAATCGGGGGCACTGGTGCCGGTGTCCGACGTGACGGCACGAACGCCTTTTGACCGAAGTTGGTGGACGAGAAGTCGGGTGAATTCGTCGGAGCTCAGGTGGTCGGTCTGGCCAGCCGCGGGATCAGCCACCACGGGCTTGACCAGGACGGTCGGAGCCGCTTCACCAGAAAAGGATGCCGGGTCTGATCGCTTCAGGCCTGCGCTGGTGCTGCACCCCAGGATCCCAACAACGCACACGAGCACGAGCCACCGCCGCGGATTCATGACATTCAGCGTGTTATCGCCTCGCTCGCTTCTTGGTCTGGGTCGCCGACGGCTTTGCTGCGGGTTGCACGGCCTTGGGCATCTCGACGAACACGCGCTTGGCAACGTTGTTGCCCCGCCTGACTTCGTAGTCGGCTCGAAGGAGATCGCCCATGCGGATGCTTGAGGCGGGAATCACCTTGTCGTTCTTCATGATGAGCGTTTTCTTGGGGTCAATTTGGAGTGTGACCGCCTGACCCTGCGTGGGTTTCACCGTCACCGTGGGGTGTTTGCTGTCCTTCATATTCACTACGGTGACCTTCCCACTCGCTTTTGACACCATCGGCGGCTTTTTCCCCATCGCCGACGCCAGCGACCCGATCACGAACAAGCTGGCCACAGCCAGCCCGATGGCAACGATCCAACGTTTCCGCATGGACTCCCCTCCTCGGCTAATCTTGCAGCGCTGCGCGCTCCTGGGCGCGCAGGCTTCCCGGTTCCAGATACTCGCTCAACGCCGTCCACGTCTTCACGCCCACGATCCCGTCCGGCTCCAAGCTGTTGGCTCTCTGAAACGATCGCAACGCCTGGTCGGTCCGGGAACCGAGCTCTCCGTCAATCGGCCCAGGATCAAACCCGGCTTGTTCGAGCGCACGCTGGACCTTCTTGATCCGATCCGGCGAGCGCAGGCGATACTCCATGATGGCTGCGCGCATTTCCTCTTTCGTGGCAGGAGCTGAGTCCTCTGCCGGTATCGCCACTGCGGCTTGCAGCTCTTGGGATGGAACTGGGTCCTCCTCTCTAACAGACACCGCAGGAGCGGGCTTAGGACGTTCTGTACCTGAAAGGGGGCTCGCTGCCCGCGTCGTATTGGCCTCTTGAAGCGCCTGCCAGGTTTTACGCTCCACCTCCCCGCCGGCCTTCAAACCCTTGGCAGACTGAAAGGCTTTGAGCGCACCTCTCGTCCGCCGCCCCATATGGCCATCGATTGGGCCAGGGTTGAAGCCGGCTTCCTGTAATGCCCGTTGCACATCGGCCAACGGTGGAGGGAACGTGGGCTTCGCTGTCTGTCTTACGGGCGATGCGCCCATGGAGCGTTGGAAGAGCATTCCGATGCCTTCGTGAAGCGGCCCCACAAGCCACAGGAGTGCTCCACCGATTCCGACAATCACCAGGAGCCGTTTCATGATTCCGCGTTAGCCCCCTTGCCGCCGAAACGTGATGAGGGCACTGGCCAGACGCCTGGCAATTTCCTCACGCAAGGTTGAATCGTTGAGCAGCGATTCGTCCCTCGAGTTGGTGAGAAAACCGGTCTCTACCAGGACCGCCGGAATCGGGGTGTGCCGCAGGACATGGAACCGTGCCTGCTTGATGCCCCGATCCTGCAGTGGCCAGTCACGTCGAAATTCCTTCTGAATGAGTCGCGCTAGCCGATAGCTGGAATCGGTGCGTGAGCGAGTGCTGGCATACGCGACCCCGCGGCCGTACCGCTCGTGCTCTGGGAGGTAGTACACTTCAAACCCTGACGCCGTGCGGTTTTTTGCCGCGTTGGCATGAATACTGAGGAAGGCCCAGGCTCCTGAGCGCTTCCCAAAATCGCTTCGCTGGGCCAGTGTGACCGTCTGATCTCCTGTCCGTGTGAGCATCACTCGCAAGCCTGCCTGCTCCAGGTGGCGCTTCAGTCGCCTTGCAATGTCGAGCGTGACAACCTTCTCGGCGGTGCCACGTCTGCCGCGGGCGCCAAATTGCTCGCCGCCATGCCCTGGGTCAACGACGACATCCCAGCCCGCTGGCTTGCCAGGCAGACGCGCAGGCGGCACGCGAGGCGGCACAGAGATCCCCGGCGTGGCACATCCGGCAACGACCAACGTCAGGGCCAGAGCACCCCATCGCATCCTCCTCATGACACCGACAGTCTGGATAGCATCGCTTACTAAAGATAGAGCGCAGGAATCGTGCCAATGTCCTGAAAAAATAAAACAGCCTCGTAACTCTTGCTACGAGGCTTGGTTACAACGAACCAACTGAATCGAACGGCTACACCATCACCAACTCTAGGCGGTTAGCGGCTTACCACTGCGGAAAGTGAGTTGTCTCTAGCCCTCCTGCTGGTTGAGCTGGACATTGCGCTGGATACGGTACTTGGAGACCTTCTCTCTGAGCGTGGGCCTGGTGATTCCCAGCAACTTCGCCGCCTGCGCCAAATTGCCCTGGGTCTGTTTGAGCGCTTCGAGGATCAACTGTGCCTCCACCTGCTCGATGAGCTGCTGGTAAGCATTGCCTGGCGCACGTTCCAGATGCTGCCGTGCTAGCTCGCCTAAAACAGCCAAGCTCTCCGGTGCTGATCGGGTTGGAACGGTTTGGTTTTGTCCGAGGCGCAAATGCTCCGGCATCAGCACCTCACCTTTACCAAGGACAACGGCTTGCTTGATGCAGTTCTCAAGCTCACGGACGTTTCCAGGCCACGCATAGGCCGTCAACCGCTCAAGCGCTTCAGGGGAGAGCCGCGTCCTTTCCTTGCGGAACTCCCGGGTATACCGTTTCAGGAAATACTCGGCCAGCAACGGGATGTCTTCCTTGCGTTCCCGCAGCGGAGGAACCGTGACACTCACGACGTTGAGCCGGTAGTAGAGATCCTCCCGAAATCGGCCATCATGAATCAGCGCATCCAGATTTTTGTTGGTGGCCGCCAACAGCCGTACATCCACTCGAATGGTCTCTTGACCGCCGAGGCGCTCACAGGCCCCTTCCTGAAGGACCCGCAGCACTTTCGCCTGCGTTGAGGGACTCATATCCCCGATTTCATCCAGAAAAATAGTCCCGCCATTGGCCTGCTCGAACTTGCCCGGCTTGCGGGCTATCGCCCCGGTAAAGGCCCCTTTCTCGTAGCCGAAGAGCTCACTCTCCAAGAGCGTTTCGGGGATGGCGGCGCAATTGACGGCGAGGAACGGTTGCTCCGCCCGCTGGCTGTGATGGTAGACGGCTCGTGCCACGAGTTCTTTTCCCGTGCCGCTTTCTCCCCGAATCAGCACGGTGACATTGGACGGCGCCACCTGGCCAATGAGCTTATAGACTTCATACATCCTGGGGGATTTCCCGATCATTCGCTGCGCACGGGTATCGGTGTCGGCGGCCCCATAGGTCACTGGCGTGCGCATGAGCTGTCCCATCGCCAGCGCCTTCTCAATGAGCGTCTTCAGCGTCGGGATATCGAACGGCTTCAGGGTGTACTCAAAGGCCCCCAGCTTCATGGCTTCGATGGCCGTTTCGGTCGTGCCATAGGCGGTCATCATGATCACAGGGACTTTCGGGGCAACGGCCTTGGCACGCTGGAAGGTCTCAAGACCGGAGAGCCCCGCCATGCGGATATCCATCAGGATGAGGTCTGGCACCTGTGCTCCCAGCAGCGACAGGGCTTGTTCGCCGCTGCGGGCCGTGACGACTTCGTGACCCTCTTTGCCGAGGAGCTTCTGGAAGGAGGTCAGGACGTTGCGCTCGTCGTCGACCACGAGGATGCGGCTCATGCCAGCGCCTCGACAGGCTGTTTGGCGGGAAGCCGGATGGTCACCGCCGCGCCCGAGCCATTGCGGTCCTGCACTTCAATGACCCCTTGATGCTGCTCCACGACTTTTTTGGCGAGTGAGAGACCCAATCCGATACCATTGGCCTTGGTGGTGAAGAACGGATCAAAGATTTTGTCGCGCAGCGCCTTTGGAATGCCTGGCCCCGTATCACTCACGGCAATTTCTATCGAACCGTCCGTCTCCGTTCGACCCTTAACCCAGGATGCCGTAATCTCGATGGCGCCGCCTTCAGGCATCGCCTGGACGGCGTTCAGGAGAAGATTCAAGAATACTTGCTCCAACTGCTCGGCATCACCTTGGACGCTTGGGAGTGTTCCAGGCCAGGCGATGGTGACCCGAACGGCATGCTCTTCAAAGTTTGGCTTCAGGAGCTCGACGGCCCGCGTGACGACCTCGTTGAGTGAAAGTGGTTGAACTCGAGGTTCGGGAAGCCGCACGAGATCAAGGAAGTTCTGCACGATCCGCTCCAGCCGCTCAATTTCCTGTCGGATCACCTCCACGTCATCCTGGCTTGAGACAGAAGCTGCCAGTTCTTCCTGGAGCGAGTGGACGCGCATTTTGATCGCGGTGAGGGGATTGCGCACCTCATGGGCGACAAGGCCGGCCATGTGCCCCAGGGAGGCGAGCTTTTCTGACTGAACCAGCCGTTTCGTCATGCCCCGGGCGACCATCCATCCCCCGAGCAGGCCAAGGAAAATCGCCACCGCGATGCTGCTCCAGAGGACTGCCTGAAACCACGTCAGTTGCTGCTGGCTTTTCTTCTGTGATTCGGCGATGAGCTGCTCGTTGAAGAACAGGAGCTCCTCGCAGGCGTCGTAGAGCTGATCCACCAGTTCCCGGACGCGGTTCAGCAAAAGCTGCTGGGCTGCAAACCGGCTGCCGTCCTGAGCGAGCCGGATGACCTGGAATCGCAGGCGGTCGTACTCCTGATAGAGGAGTCGGATCCGCTCAAGGATGCGCTGCTCGTGACCCGTGAGTGCCACGTCTTTCGCCCTGGCAAACCACTCGTCGTATTTCCTGCGCTTCTCCTCCAAAAGCCGCAGCCACTTCTCGTCGCCATCCAACAGGTAGCTGCCCACAATCCCTTTCTGATCCAGTAAGGCGATCTCCAGCTCCTCCGCCGCTTTGAGGCTGGAGACGTTTTCAACCAGGATCGCCGTCGAGGAACGAGCAATCGTATGACTCATATGCACTGCCAGCGCACCAATAGCCACGATGAGGGCTCCCAACGTGAGGGAGCCGGCCAGCATCTTGGCGTTGAGCGACACGGGCTTCACAATGGACAGCTTCATGATACTGGGAGTTGCCGTCTGAGATGGGCAGGCAGGATGTTCAACTGTTCGCGGTACTTGGTGACCGTTCTCCTCGCCACCGGGTAGCCACGAGTACGGAGGGTTTCCCCAAGGACCTCGTCGCTCAAGGGATGAACAGGGTCTTCGCTGGCAATAATCTGTTTGAGTTCGGCGTGAACAGTATGTGCAGAGATGCGGTTCGACGGATGCTGACTATCGGTTAGCCCGCCGCCGAAGAACCGCTCCAGCGGTACAATCCCATATGGGGTCTGGACGGTCTTGTGTGCGATGCCCCTGCTGATTGTGGAGGGGTGACAGCCGACTGCGCTGGCAACTTCGTCTTGGGTGAGAGCCCGAAGGTGTGACACCCCGTTTTCAAGATAGTCCCGTTCCAGTTCAACGAGGCACCGGCCAATGCCCAGCAATCTGGCACTGCGCTGTTCAAGGGCCTTCAGGAGCCACAGAGCCTGCTGAAACCGTTCTCTGAGGAACTGCTTGGCATCAGCAGGCGCGGATGGGTCGCGCAGGAGGTTCCGGTAGCGCGGGTTCAGTCTGAGGCGGGGCGACGCCTCATCATTCAACTCGACTTCGTAATCTCCTTCAAGCTTTCTCACGATGAGGTCCGGGATGAGCGGGAGCGCAGGGTCTGCCGAGAAATTTCTGGCCGGCTTTGGATCAAGGTGGGCGATGGTCTCGCAAGCTGCCCGGACCTCAGAAGGGCTGGCATGGAGTTTTCCAACGAGCTCGTTCAACCGGCGCTTCGTGAACGTCTCGAAATGATCCCGGATGATGCGCGCCGCCAGACTCGCTGATTGGTTGCGATGAGCCAACTGGATCAGGAGACACTCCGACAGACTCCGCGCTCCCGCGCCTGGTGGATCGAGCCTGTGGAGCCCTGCGAGGCCTTGCTCCAGCACCGCTACTGACAGGCCTTCTGTTTGCGCAATGTCCTCCAACGGAGTTCGCAAATACCCGTCGGAGTCGAGCCATTCGATCAAGACCTCTGCGGGTTTCAGGTCTGGCGTGTCATCCGGCAGACAATGAAGCTGAAACAGCAGATATTCATGCAAGGATACGGCCCGTGCGGGGCCGTCATAGGAGGAGAGGTCCTCATCGCGCACCGTTTCCCGATCGGAAGAATCCTGAAAGGAGCTTGAGAGGCCGTCATCAGGTTTTTCGGAGTGTTCGTTGCCAGAAGGCGCAGACATCGACGCGACAGGAGCTGATGATATATCCACCAGTTCCAATAGAGGGTTCTCCTCGACCTGCTGCGTCACATAATCCTGAAGCTGAAGCAACGGCATCTGGAGAATTTCGAGAGCGAACTGGAGAGACGGTGCAAGCGATGAGGCGTGCTGCAGAGCTGGGCGAACTCGAACTTCCATGATGCTCAAACTACCAGGTTCCGACACAGGCGTCAACAGCGCGGGAGAGGCGCAGCGGGTAAAACAAAAACGGGGAAGCAGGCGTCCCCGCTTCCCCAAGAGAGACTGCCATGCGAACAGGCAGTCCATCCGTCAATCAGTCAGTCTACCTCTCTCACAGTCTCTCTCGCCCTCTAACGTGCACATTTCAGTATATGGAGCACCATGATATTGTCAACAAAAATTTGGGTTGGCATGAAGGACGCTCAGCGCTGCCTGACAACCTCTTGAATCCCCTCCATGACCTCGTGAACCTTCCAGCCGCTGCCGTGGAATCGCTGCCGCACGGCACCGTCCTGGCCGATCAGCACGGTGTTCATGTTGTGCGTGAAGTTCCCGTCGCCCATGTCCTCGTAGATGACGTTGGCATCCTGCGCCACAGCTTGAATCTCGGCCGGGTCGCCGGTCAGGAATTGCCAGTTCGAGAAGTCCGCGCCGTAGCGCTCGCCGTATTCCTTCAGCACCTCCGGGGTATCGTAGGCTGGATCGAACGAAATGCTCACCAGCACCACCCGGTCTTTGAGGGTCCCGTTCACCGCCGCCTGCACCTGTTTCATTTTCGAGGTGACCAGCGGGCACATGGTGGGCATCGGGCAGCGCGTGAAGATGTAGCTGACCAGGACCGCCTTGCCGCGGAGGTCGCTGAGGCGCACAGGCCGGCCCTCCTGGTTGATCAGGCGAAAGTCATACGCCTGATCCGCATTGCCCGCTTCGGTGGCGGATGCGCCACCTGTCGGCAGGGTCAGGGCGACCGTCATTGCGGCTAGCAGGCTGATGCCCCTATTGCGTCGCATCGTTCAGTAGGTCAACCATCTTAGCCACGTCGGTCGTGGGCAGGTTGCAGACGTAGTTCTTGCAGATATACGCCGTCGCCTTGCCTTGGAGCGGCCGCTGCTCTTTGATAAACGGAACGAGTGCCTCGACAGTCTGGGCGGCTTCGCCGACCGGATGCACCGCCAGCACCGCGCGAGGGAGAAATCGCCGGTAGACCGCCCGGAGCATCTCTTGAGTATCCCCTGAGACAGGATCACCCGCGATCACGATCTCCTGTGAGGGCCCCAGCCAGAAGTCGAGCGCGATCAGGAGTTGGGGGAAGGCATGCGGAGCTTGGCTCACTTGGCCTGAGAACGTCTGGACCTGTCGTTCTGCATAGCCCTGGAGCTCCTTATCCATCGTCAGGATTCCCAGCCGCACAAGATTGAGCGCGGCCACGGAGTTGCCGGAGGGCAGCGCCCCGTCGTACAGCTCCTTCGTCTGCGCGATCAACCGCTCGTTCTGATCCCCGCTGAAGAAGAACCCGCCGGCCTTGTCATCCCAGAAGAGCCGCACCATCTCTTTAGTCAATCGCTTGGCCTCTGCGAGCCACCTGGCTTCACCGGTCGCTTCATAAAGATCTGTCAGTCCCCAAGCGAGGAACGCGTAGTCGTCCAGGAAGGCGGGGATGGAGGCTTCCCCGTCCCGATATCTGTGCAAAAGCCGTCCATTGCGTTGAAGGCGATCCAGGATGAACGTGGCCGCCTCTTGGGCAGCTTGCGCATAGCGCGGCTCATCCAGCGCGCGGGCGCCGTAGGCCAGAGAGCCGATCAGCAAACCGTTCCAATCCGTGAGAATTTTGTCGTCCCGATGCGGACGTTCCCGCTGGCTGCGGACGGCCAAGAGTGTGGCCCGCGCAGCATCGAGCTGCCGGCGCACCTCTTCAACCGGACGCTGCTCGTTGACCGCGAAGGCATCCAGCGGGGTGGCAACCGAGAGTATCGTCGTGCCGTGCTCTCCGCCAAACTGATTGGCGGATCCGCCATGTTCTGTGGCGGAAAAGTTGCCGCCTGGCGTCACGCCGTAGAAGCGCTTGGCGAGCGCGGCCTCCTCAGCACTCAGTACGGCGTCGATCTCCTGCGGGGTCCAGACATAGTACTCGCCCTCCTTGCCGACTTCGCCCGCGTCCTCCGCGGAATGAAAGGCGCCGGTCGCATCCCGCATGTCGCGCAGGACGTACTCGAAGACATCGCGGGCCACCTCGGCGTACTGAGATTTGCCGGTCACCTGGTACGCTTCGAGATACGTGCGGGCCAGCAGCGCCTGATCGTAGAGCATCTTCTCAAAGTGCGGCACCAGCCATTTCTGGTCCGTCGAGTAGCGGTGGAAGCCCCCGCCCAAATGGTCGTGCATGCCGCCTCGAGCCATTCCATCCAGGGTTGTTTCGACCATCTCCAACGCTTTGGGCTGCCCATCGCGGTGCCAACTCCGCAGCAGGAAGGACAAGCTGTGGCTGCGCGGGAACTTCGGCGCCGGACCGAATCCCCCGTGCACCCCGTCATACTGGAGCGCAAACTGTGTCCTCGCGTTCTGCAGCATATCCGCACTCAACTGCGCGGAGGAACCCGTCGACGCCCCAGCTTGGATCGCCTGCGTGAGTTGCTTGCTGGAGCGGAGGATGTCCTGGCGCTTGGTCTTCCAGGCGTCGCTGATGGAACGCAGGACGGTCTTGAACCCCGGACGGCCCCAGCGGTCCTCCGCAGGGAAGTAGGTGCCGCCCCAGAACGGCTGGCCATCCGGTGTGAGAAATACGCTCATCGGCCAACCGCCGGAGCCGGTCATGGCTTGAACCGCATTCATATAGATCGCGTCGATGTCGGGTCGCTCCTCACGGTCCACCTTGATGGCGACCACCGTCTCATTCATGAGCTTGGCGACGTCGGGATTATCAAACGACTCCTGCTCCATGACGTGGCACCAGTAGCAGGTGGAGTACCCCACGGAGAGGAACACGGGCTTATCTTCTCGCTTGGCCTTGGCGAAGGCCTCGTTCCCCCACGGGTACCACTCCACCGGGTTGTAGGCATGCTGCAACAAGTAGGGGCTCTTCTCGTGAACCAGTCGATTCGGACGTCTCCCCTCAGCATCGGTCTGGGCCAGCGCAAGCTCGCCTGGAGGCTGTGCGTCAGCCGGTGGACCAGCGTCCGTCGCCTCGACACGGACCGGAGATCGCCACAAGGACCACCCCCACTCGGCATCCGGAGATCGCAGGAGGCCGACGAACGCCGTGCCCAACCTGCCAAGCACCAGGAGCCCGAAAAGCACGGCCGGAATGGCCACCAGCCCGATGACAATGAGAACCGCCTGCTTCGTCCGCTTCCTCATCCTCCAGTATCCTTCGCTCGTGGTCGTTGCGTCTCAAGAACTGAGCCCACAGTCGAGGAACGCAAGTGATCCGTGCGCAACCAACGGGTCGGCGCCTGACGATGTCGCCAGACATCGAACACCGCCCCACCGATCAACACCGCCGTGGTCCCCAGCCCGATGAGAACATTCCGTTTCAGTTGACTCATGACGCAACCTCGACCATGGGAGATGTCGCCTGCAAGAGTTGACGCAGGAACGCTTCCACCGGCTCCGGTGTGAAGGCGCCGAGATATTTGAACCGCACCATGCCCTGCTGGTCCACGATGACGATGCAGGGCGTGCCGCCGGTCTTGTAACGCTGCATCGTCACAGGGACAGGATCGCGCCCCCGATGGCGATCCACGGCCACCGGCTGGCGCATGTTCTTGGCGATGAGAAACCGGCTCAGCCGGTCGTTCGTCTGGACGTCGTGGCCCTCAAAGACCGTATGGACGCTCACGAACGCGATCCCTGGCTCATCGGCGAACGTGTCCTGGCTCCAACGCGTCATGAGCGGAATCGAGAAGGCGTTGCAGCCGGGGCACCAGAGCTGGAAGAACTCCAGGACCACCACCTTGCCACGCAACTCCTCCAGTGAGAAACCCCGGCTGTTGAACCACGCTTCAACCTCCAGCGCAGGCGCCAGCCGTCCGATCAATGGATCATCGATGCCAAACGGATTCACCGGCAATTCCTCGGCCGCGAGCGAGCTTCCCGCCACGCCAAGCGTCAGTCCCACCATCATCCATCATCACCATCCCTCGCCACCGCATCTTACGAGCGTCTCGCTGCCTGGGCGACCAACTGACGGGCCCGCTGAAAGTGCCCGGCTCGCAATGGACACGCCCGATCGGTGTTGATGCACTGCGCCAGCGTCATCCCGCATCCACAAGGGCAACGCTCGGCATTCGCCCTCTGCATGACCGCTCCGCGCTGTGTCTCGTTCAAGCTCGACATGTCCACCCCGTCGATAGACGCGTAGGTCCCGCCAACGCTGCCGCTGCCTTCACGGAAGAGCGAATAGCCAAGCCCTCCCGAAGAAGGCGGCGGGGCACTGGCCCGTTGCCCGACAACGACCCATCCAATTACCACGACGACGGCAGTCCCGACCGCCCACCCCAGCCACCGGCGGTTTGGGCGAGCCCTTGGCTTCGGCTGCGCCCCATGGCAGTGTTTGTATTTCCGGCCGCTACCGCACGGGCAGGGCAATTTTCGAGACCGTGGCGGCTCAAACATCGGTTTCATGGGACCGACTTAGGAGCTCCTGAATCATCGCCTCGATGTCTTGCGCCTCCTCCGGGGAATAGGCGCCGCCCGGATGCACGTACCGGATGATCCCTTCTCGGTCGATCAGGAAGCTCACCGACGTCCAGGCGTGCTCCCGGCCATCCAGCCAGTAGCGCCGCAACGTCTCCCACTCCGGATCGATGGCCAGCGGGAACGTCATCCCAAGTCCCTGCGCCAGCGTCTTGACCACATCCACCGGAATCCGGCCAGGCGGCTTCGGATGGTACATCCCGATGACGACCAACCCCTGCGGCGCATAGCGCTCCTGCCACTGGCTCAGGTACGGCGCGCTCGCCTCGCAGAACGGGCAGCCGGGAGCCGTCCACCACCGCAGCAGCACCACCTGGCCTCGAAGCTTGGCGAGCGCCAGCGGCTGGCTGTTGATCCACGTCGTCACGGTCCAGGCAGGCGCCGGCATCCCAACCAACTCCTCCCCCTCCTCCACGGTGCCCGTCGCCGTCGCTGTGCCACTCAACACGATGCCGGCCACCACCATCCCGAGCCAGGCAGCCTGTGGAGCCCCACGGGCAGAGCCCGTGGTACCTCCTCCTGCGCCCGTGGGGCAGAATCCTGAGCGAGCCCACGGCCAGAGGCCGTGGCGCGAGTCGAAGGGTCGCCCGGCGCGCTGCATCGCTTCTTCAGGCGCGTTACACAGCCTCTGGCGTGTGCGCCACCACCAACCATTCCAATGTCGCCTGCGGCACCTCGCCCACCGCGCAGATCGCTCCTTGTGCAAGCCGAGCGGTCACGACGGCCGCACGCCCCAGCTGATAGCCTCCTGGCGCGCTCGGGGTCCCCAGCGTGCGCACCGCCTGCTGGAATTGGACCAGCCCCTCCTCATCCACCAGGAACACCGAGACAGGACGGTTCTCCACGTGATAGAGCAGGTAGGCAACCGGGACGCGCTTCAGGTGGCACAGGCGCGCGCCGATCAGCCGGATACCCTGACTCGTCAGATCCCGTGGACACTGCACGCGAAACGGTAACTTCTCATGGAAGAACGCTTCGACGATCTCCGGAGAGCTGCTCTGCACGTCCAGCGCCATCCGGTTCGCCAGATATTGTTGGTGATTCTGGGCCGCCGAGCGAATGAGGTCCTGGCGCGCGACGACGCCAGCACGCCAGCCGCCCGCCAGCGCCAGCAGCAGCCCCAGGGCCGCCGCGGCCGCCTGCCACCGCGGCGACCTCCAGACAGGTGGGGCAACCGTGCGGCGCACCGCGCGGTCCCAAGCGGCTTGCGTCGTCGGGTCTGGTGCCAGCGAGGCTGCCAGCGACGTTTCGAGCCGGCGCTCAGCCTCGAACGCCTGCCGGCACGCGGCACAAGACTCCAGGTGCTGCGCGATTTCGAAGTTGGTGCGGGGATCCAGCTCCGAGTCGAGATACGGGCTGATCCACCGGCGGATCTCATCACACCGCATGTGTCTCACCACCTTCAATGAGCGCGCCACTTACGGAACGCCAGTGAACGTAAGTGGCTGCGCGAATTGAACCCTTGACGTCTTTCCCTCGTCACCCTTGACATCTTCTCCGCCGCAGACCGCATGGAAAGATGTCAAGGGTCACGTTCGTCCACGCCCTTGACATCGCAGATGTCAAGGGCGGGACTCATGTGACTCGCACAGCGCCTCACGCAACTGCTTCCTCGCTCGCCAGAGCTCGCCCATCACCGTCCCGACCGGGACAGCCAACACGTCGGCGATCTCCCGATACCTCAACTCCCCGATGGCCCGCAAGAGGAAGATGCTGCGGCGCTTGGCCGGCAGCGTCCTGACGGCCTCCTGGAGGGCCGGACCAAGCCGAGCCAACATTCGGTCGGGCTGCCTGAGGAGCTCGTCATAGACGACCTCATGCGTCAAGGCCTCGACGGCCGTCAGCCGCTCCAGCGCCTCCGCGTCGGTGATCAGTTCGTGTTCCTCAATCTGCTCATGGCGCCGATTCGCGTTGAATGCGGCGTACGTCACAAACTGCAGCAGCCACGCCTTGAAGGATGTCCCCTCCGTGTAGTCCCCAAACTTCTGGTAGGCGTTCAGCAAGGCGGTCTGGAGAATGTCCTCCACGTCGTTGCGGTTCCAGGCCAGGTGCCGGGCGTAGGCCTGCGCCGCCTGGGCGATGGGCGTCAGCAGTGCCGTGAATCGGTCACGCGAGCGACGATCCATCACCCTGTGTCAATACGTCCTTTCGCGCCCATCCGCAGTCAGCGGAATCCGATTATCCTTATCGTCGTAGGTGTACCGCGCCTGGCCTGCGACCTTGTGGAGGCGCGTGTCCACCACGTTCAGTCGGCCATCCACCGCATCGACGTCGAAGTCCAGGTCGAGCAATTCTCCCGTGGCCGTATCCCGCATGTCCGTGCAGGAGTAGTAGAGATCGCCGGTTTTGCCAACGCGCTCATGGACCCGCACGAACGTCAGCTTCCGCGCGGCCCCCGTGAGCTCATCTTGGATCGCGAAGGCGCCATCCTTGACCTCGATACCTTTCACGTAGGACTCGATCGCTTGTCGGATCTGCGCGGCCGATGGCTCGGCCTTCACCGCCTGGCCGCCATGCTCCTGCGCCGTCCCTCCGTGTTCTTTGGCTGCTGTTGGTGCTGTCGTCGTTCCCCCATGCTCCTGGCCCCCATGTTCCGCAGCACCAGCAGAAATCGCCACGCCCAAGAGCCCACTCACCCCGATGACCACGAACCCATGGACCACCCGACACCTCATGTCATCCCCCCATGTTGGAGGTCCGTGAACTGGACCTCGACGCCCACGTCCGAAAATGGTTGCCCGTCGACTTCAACGTGCGGAGCAAAGAAGATATTCACCGGCTCGCCCTGCTGGCTTGGCACCAACTGAATATCCCGGCCCACACTGATGAGAAACCGGTTGGGATCACGCGTCCCGAAATAGTAGTCCACCAGCTCCGGGTGCTTCCAGGCCTCGGAGGCGTCCACCGGCACCCACCCCCGACCCTGCTCATAGAACTCCGCCCAGCAGTGATACCCTGGAATGACTCCGGAGGGCTCCGGGGGAATCACGACTCCGATCTTGAACCGGGCGGGAATACGCTCTGCCCGCGCCATAGAGATGAAGAGCGAGTGGAAGTCGGTGCAGTTGCCTGTGCCCAACAGGCAGGCCCGGCGGGTGTCGCCCCGGCCCCAGCCCGGCACACTCTTATCGTACTTGACCTGCCGGATGACGTCTTCGTAGATGCCCCGCGCTTTGTCCATCGGCGTCGAGCGACTGGCGGTGGCGCGCACGGCTCGTGCTCGGACTTCATCATCCACGATGACCAGCCCGCGGGGCTCCAGGGAGCGGGCCAGTTCCCCGGATGTCGGGGCAGGCTCACCGATCGAGCCCGCAGGTCCCAGCAACCGCGCCTGATACTCGACCGCCACTTCGAGCGAGTCGGGAAGCGGGGATTCGACGCTCAGGTAGAGCATGTCATTGCCGTATTCGGGATCTTCGGTGATCGTATACGGCACGGGCGAGCGCACGACCCGGCGGAGGATCTGCTGCTCCCGGCCTGTCTTGGCCAGCGGCAACCACAGGCGGAACTGCTGGGCGCCTTCCGGCACCTCGGGGAGACGCGCCACGTAGGTGAAGAGCACCTCGCGGGGGTGGGCCCCGACAGCAGTCGGGGGGACGGCCGCCGACGCAGATGACCACAGCCTCGCGACCGCGACGCCGACGCACAGAAGGATCACCCCTGCCCACTTCTTCGCGAACCCCCACACCAAAATCTTTGGTGTGGGGGTGAACCGCATACTCCCCTTGGGCGAGAACGTCATCGCTGTGTCCTATTAAGAGGATGTCGTGAGCGGCCGGGATTATTACACGATCACGAACGCTTAAACGTCGAGGCCATGGGCGCAAAGGGCAGGGCTCGGCTTTCGAGTACTGCCAGCCGTTCAGCGCTCAGCGGCTGAAAGGCGCTGGCGATGCGGACGTTCTCTTCCACTTCGTGCGGGGTGCGGCATCCCAGAATCGCCGTGGACACGCCAGGCAGGCTGAGGACATAGTCAATAGCCTCCGGCGCGGTCAGCGGCCCCGCCGGGCGGAGCAGCGCCCCCCGCGCCACCACCTTCATGCCGATGACGCCCACCCCGTGGCGTTGAGCGACCGGCAAGACTCCCTCGATGAATGACAGGCGCGCTTTATCCGCCGCGTTGAGCGCGACCAGCGCGGTGTCGAAGGGAAATCGCCGCAGCGCCTCTACCAGCACCGCAGGATCCGTGTGGCCGGTGATGCCGAGAAACCGCACGCGCCCCTCGGCCCGCGCCTCTTGGAGCGCTGCCAGCGCGCCGCGCTTCGGCGCGAAAATCTGGCGCAGGTCGTCGGCGTCGCGCAGGTCGTGCAGTTGCCAGAGGTCGAGGTGATCGGTATGGAGGCGCTTCAAACTCTCATCAAGCAGCCGCAGGCTGCCATCGCGTGACCGGTCGTGTGTTTTTGAAGCGAGGAAGATCTCCTGACGTCGTTCACCGAGCACCGCGCCGTAGTAGTCCTGGCTACTGCTGTAGGCCGGGGCGGTGTCGTAGTACGTGATCCCCAGGTTCAGCGCCCGCTCGATGACGCGGGCCGCTTCCCGCTCGCGGCCCCAGGTGCGCAACACGCCCTCGCCGCCCAACCCGACGATGGTGACCGACACGCCGGTTTTGCCCAGTGGGCGCTTCGGAATGACTGGGCGCACCACGCGCTCTTGTGCGTGCGCCAACACCGGATGCCACCACCGTGATGCCGCGAGCGTCCCCAGCGCCACCCAGCCACCGGCGCGCAGAAATTCCCGTCGTGTCAGTCCAGAAGGTGATCTCACGCCTTCAGCTCACCTGCGTTGATTTTTTCCACCAGCGTGTTCCAGGCCTCCTTGTTCAAGTGGACCATGTTACCTTTCTCCCCAATCCGCACCTCGTTCTTTGCCACGTCCACAACGACCTCGGGGCATGCCCCACAGGCTGGACACAATGCCACTCTCAGTGACGGTTTCTCCATCGTTTTCACCCCCTTTCGGTACGGAACAGTTGGATGCGATTGTTCCCGAAATCCACGACATAGATGGTCCCATCCGACGCCACCGCCACGTCGGTCGGGTGGTTAAATTGGCCTGGGCCGGTGCCGGAGGTCCCAAAGGCGCCTACCCATCGGCCCGTTGGCGAGAAGACCTGCACCCGGTGGTTGTAGAAATCAGCCACATAGATGCGGCCCTGCCGGTCCGCTCCCACGCCGGTGGCCACGTCAAACTGTCCGCGACCGTCACCTTTAAGTCCGACCCCGAGCGGACCGCCCCACATGCGGATGAACGTCCCATCTTTTGAGAAGACCTGAATGCGATGGTTGTACGCATCGGCCACGATGATCTCGCCGTTCGGCGCGATAGCCACATCGGTCGGGTAGTGGAACCGGCCGGGCCAGACGCGTCCTCCGCGGCCCCAGGTGGCCACAACATCGCCTTTCGGATCGAGCTTGACGACCCGATCATGGTAGAAGTCAGCGACGTAGACCGCACCGTCCCGATCTACGGCGACTCCGCCTGGCGCATCGAAAATCCCATCGCCAAGCACCCCTTGAGCGTGCCCTTCGCCGTCGAACACCTGAATCCGGTCATTGAGGTACTCCGCGACATAGAGGAGTCCCTGGGCGTCCAGGACTATGTGCATCGGGCGATCGAGCGCTCCAGCCTCTGTTCCTTGGCGGCCAAAGGTCCGAATGACCTCGCCTCCCGGGCTGAACTGTACGATCCGGTTGTGGCCCGTGTCGGAGACGAACACCGAATGCTCCGATCCGACGGCCACACCAATCGGCTCCTCCAACCCGTTCCCCTCCCAGCTAGCTGCCCACTGGTAGGCCAGTGGCGGGTTGCGACATCCCGTCAGCGCCATGGTCAATGCCGCACTCGTGAAAACCCAGCCTAGCCTCCTGAAGCCAAGAGCGTAGAACACCGCTGACCTCTTAGAAGGTGAAACGGACACTTCCTGCGACCACCACATCGGTTTCCACCTGGTTGCCGTTCAGGGTCTGGAGGGCCGGGAGCTGAACCGAGATCTCTGCCACGGCATACTTGGAGGCCACCTGCAGGCCAGGGGACAAGAACAGCGTATACCCTCCAGAGTTGTCTACGCGGCTTCCTCCGCTGACGTTTTTCTGGGCCCAGACCCCGTTGGCCTCCAGGACGACGTTGAGCAGGGTGTACTCCCCACGCTCCGGGAGGCGCCACGGGAGGACCCGCTTCTGATAGGCCACCGTGTGCTGCACGACATCGCCGAACTCGAGCTTGTTCGCGGTCGTGTTGAACTGGTAGGTCAGGCTGACGTCCCATTCGTCATCAAGACTCTGCCACGTGTAGGTGGCTCCCACGATGGGGTCCCAGGAACCCGAACCGAGCTGGAGCGTCCGCGGCAGCTTCCCACGGGCATCCGCATCGCCACTCTCGCCGGTCGGAAGCTCCAGCCCGCCCAGCAGTGAGAGCCGTGAGGTGGCCCCCGGGAAATCCCTGGTGTAGACCCGCCCCTTCGCCAGCAGGGTGATGTCGCCGATGCCGGCATCTTGCCGCACGACGCGCTCACCGGCGCTGGTGGAACGCAGCTCCTTGTGGAGGTACGGAACCGTCAGGATTCCGGCGAAGGATTCGGTAAAGCCGTAGACGAGTGCCTGGGGCATGGCGAGGACCCAGTTGTTGCGATCCTGATCGGTCGGATCGTCCCGCTTGCTGGTATACCGGACCTGGCTGCGGACGATCACCTGGCCCTTGTACGGCGTCAGGCCCACGTCACTGTTGATCGCCACGGCACCGACAGGGATTGGAATCCCGAGTAAGACCAGGGAGATCACGACCAGGCCGATCAGCGGGTAGGTGCCAGACGGACGCGCCTCCCTCGGCGTTCCACGGTGCACACGATGAGAGGGGATCATGGCTGCTGGAGCTCGATGCGCTCAATGAGCAGCCCGGCTGGCAAGCCTGCGTGCTCATGGACGCGTCCTGTGATGACGACGTGAGCACCCCGCTGGGCGGCGTCTTCCAGCGTCCGCAGGGACTCGTTCCCTACGGAGACCGGCGCCGCGCCCGGGCTGCGCTCTGCTTGGGCATGCTCGGCGTCGAACAGGAGGAATCGGGTGCCGTCGCCACTCGACTCCAACACCCAGGCCTCATCTTCGCGCGCGACCACCCCATTCACCGTCAGCCGGATGTCACTGAGGGTGAAGCCGGCTTCCTTGACCGCCCGTCGGATCTGGGCCAGATTCAGCTGTTGGCCCGGTTTAGGCCGCACGTCCGTGAGTCCCTGCTTCATGTGGATGGCCACCGCCGCCACCCCCTCCACGCGCTTGAGCTTCTTCTCCAACCCCAACGAGCAGAACGGGCACGAGAGGCCGTCCACCGCAAGCTCCATCTGTTGTATCTCGGCGTAGAGCGGCTGCGTTGGAGCCGCCCCCCACATCATGATGGCTAACGCTACCACACACCGCACCTTCCCCTTCACCTTCATCGTCTCCTCCTCCTCATGTTCCGAGCGCCGGCCCCTCGGACGGCGCTCGATGGGACAAACCCCTCAATGTGTGGGCAAATTCATCTGCCGGCCCGCCTCGACGCCCGCTTCCAGTCTCGCACCAACCGGTGGAGCTCGCGCTGCATCATCAGGGATTCCTGAATCCGCCGGTCGAGTTCAGCCAGTTTTTGCGTCGCAAGCTGCCGCACGTGCGGGCACGGCCGGCCTCGCTGGCTGAGGACGAAGATGTCCCGGATTTCCTCCAAACTGAAGCCGAGCCGCTGGGCCTTGCGGATAAACGCCAGGCGAGCCAATGCTTGTGGTTCAAAGACCCGATAGCCGGACGTGGTGCGAGGCGTCCGATCCAGAAGCCCCTGCTTCTCGTAGAACCTGATGGCATGCGTGGAGAACCCGGATTGCTTCGCCACGTCTCTGATGAACAACGAGCCGTCCTCCATGGGGACCCTCCTGGCTGATGAGCATACACCTTAGAGTTACCTCTAATGTCAAGCCAAAAAATTTTCCGGCGTGGACGGATCGGGGCGCCCCTCAGCGGACATCGCCCACAGACGCCGGACCCTGGCAGCGGGAGGACCGCAGCGTGATGCGGTAATCTGCCCCCTCCTGATTCACCACGACGTAGCCCTCGCGGGCCAGCCACCCGAGAGCCATGAATAGCAGTTCCTCCGATTCACCGAGACAACCCACCAACTCCGAGAACCGGCTCTCGCCGCGTTCATCAAGAAATTGCCAGATGCTACCAGCGGCCAGACCGATCTCGGTGATCATGGGAGCCTACGCTCGCGGCCGAAGTCGCGACGGGTGAGTTCGGCCTTGGCGAACTCATACCCCTGCTCGATGAGCGACTGGACGCCGCTGAGCGTCAAGATCGACGGTGGGAAGTCAAAGCATGGCTCCAGGATGATGAACTCCGCCCGCCCGTTGTAGTGCTCCAGATCATGGCGCAACTTCAGCTCCAGCCAGATCCGAAACGCCCTCGCCTGGATGTCCAGTAAGCCCTTGGTCGGCTGAGTGAGCTCCTGGGCGCAGTGGCACAGGAGGGCGAAGATGCGCGTCGCACCCCGCTCGATGGCCACGCCGAGGGGGAGGTTATCGACCACCCCGCCGTCCACGAGCCGGCGGCCCTGGTACTCGACGGGTGGAAAGTAGGGCGGCAGGGCCATGCTCGCCATGATTGCAGGCAGGAGCTCCCCGTGATCCAGATAGACGGCCTCACCGGTTTGCAGATCGGTGGCCGTCACGGTCAGCGTGATCTTCAGGTCTTCAAACCGTTGGACCGGGAGGATGCCCTCCAGCACGTGCTGGAGGCGGCGCGTGGTGTAGACGCTATCCGCCTTGAGCCCCCGGAGGAGCAGGCGCCAGCTCAACCCAAAGAGCTGTCGGTCTTGGAGCCTCACCCAGTGCTGGGCGATCTCATCTGGTGTGAGTCCTGCGGCGATGAGGGCCCCGTTGACCGCGCCGATGGAGGTCCCAAAGATCATGTGAATCGGAATCCTCAGCTCGGCGAGCGCCTGATAGAGGCCGACCTCAATGGCGCCGCGACTCCCACCCCCGCAGAGGGATAGCGCATGCACGGCTCTGGATGGCGATTCAGGCATCGGGTTGCGGATGTCCCTGCCTAGCGGCGCAGGAAGTGGCCCAGACAGCACACGACCAGCAAGATCACTATACCAATGACAATCCACATGTCGCGCATCCTCGCTTCTTCTGCTCCTACGGCTTTTGGATCTTCCGCCCGCTACTCCGCACAGCAGGAGAGCTTCGTCGCATCCTTGAAGAAGCCCTGGGCGCAGATGCGCAGGGCCTCTGAGAGCGTCGGATACACGTGGAATGTCTCGATCAGGTCTTGGATGGTCAGCTTGTGCTTGATGGCTACGACTGCCTCATGAATGAACTCGCCCGCATGCGGGGCGACGATGTGGACCCCGAGGATGCGGCCGGTATCTTCTTCGGCCACCATCTTGATCAGACCCCGCTCATCGAGCGACAGCCACGCACGAGGCACCCAGTGAAAGTCAAGGACACTCGTCCTGACTTTCAGACCTTGGGCCTTGGCCTGCTCCTCGGTCAATCCGACTGCAGCGACCTCCGGGGTGGTGAAGATCGCGTGGGGGATGACCGAGTAGTCCACCTTGCGATGGCAGCAGTCGTCGATGGCATTTTGAGCCGCGGTCGCTCCTTGCGTCGCGGCGACGTAGACAAACTGCGACGGGCAGGCGCAGTCGACGCAGTCCCCCGCCGCCCAGATGTTCGGGGCGCTCGTTTTCATCTCGTCATCGACTTGGATGCCGCCGCGTTTGGTCAAGCTGACTCCCACACGCTCAAGACCGAACCCTTGGGTGTTCGGGCGTCGTCCGGTCGCCACCAAGAGAGCCTCGGCGACAAATGCTTTCTGGCTCCCATCCGGCATTTGCGCCGTCATCGTAATTTGCTTGCCGTCTTGTCGGGCCTTCAGGACCTTCGTGCAGGTGCAGATGGTCAGGCCTTCCTCAGTCAGGTACTTGGCCAAGGCCTCGGAGATTTCCGGCTCCTCATAGGGCGCGATCCGACCGGCCACTTCATGAATCGTCACGTCGACCCCGACGTGCGCGAACATCTGGGCCAGTTCCAGGCCGATGGCGTTGGCCCCGATGACGAGCATGGACTTGGGGAGCGTCTTGAGTGCAAGCGCTTCGGTGCTGGTGAGGTACTTGACCTGCTCGATCCCTTCGATGGGCGGGATGAACGCCGAGGAGCCCGTGGCGATGACCACCTTGGGGGCCCTGAGGGTCGTGCCGTTGACGCGCAGCTCGCTGTTGGAGACAAACTCCGCCTGCCCTTCCAGGTACGTGATCTTCGGGTGGGCCTCGAGGATGTCCCAGTATTTAGCCTTGCGGCCATCCTCAAGCAGTTGGTCCTTCTGATCCATGAGCCTCTTCCAGTCAAGGCGCACGCCTGTGGCGCTCACGCCCGGCATCGGCGGCTGCTTCATCAGGTGGTAGAGCTCGGCGGCGCGGATGAAGTACTTGCTGGGGACGCAGCCGCGGTTGAGGCAGGTGCCGCCGATGGTCTCGTGCTCGATGATCGCCACCTTGGCCTTGAGCTCATCGGCCTTGATCGCGGCCGCAAAGGCGGCGGAGCCACCGCCGACAACCATCAGATCAAACCGCGAGTCCTTCACATCCTCCACCTTCGTGGGACAACAGGCATGTGTGGTCGTCTGGGTCATCATCAACTTCCTTGACGTGATGGCCGGCTGGCCTTATAGCCGGTCTTGTTGATGGCGGCGATGAGCGCCTCGAGGCTGACCCGCGCGGGGTCATAGCGCACGTAGGCCGCTTGTTCGGT
The DNA here is from genome assembly GCA_016193175.1 of Candidatus Omnitrophota bacterium. GTDB lineage: Bacteria > Omnitrophota > Gorgyraeia > Aquiviventales > Aquiviventaceae > JACPSQ01. Next base: position 50 of record JACPSR010000135.1, on the reverse strand, counting down.
GACCTTCGCGTCGGCGCTCTGGACTCCGGGAAGCTTGTTGAGGCTCGATT
>JACPSR010000134.1 GCA_016193175.1 Candidatus Omnitrophota bacterium | reverse complement strand
CTCCTGAGCGAGAAAGAGCGGGCCGAACATCTCATGCTGGTGGACCTGATGCGCAACGATCTGGGCCGCGTCTCCACGGTGGGCTCGGTGAGGGTCAACGAGCTCATGACGCTGGAGGAGTACTCGCACGTCATCCATCTCGTCTCAGACGTGTCAGGCCTCCTGCGACGAGGGATGGACGCCGTGGATGTCATCCGCGCCGTCTTCCCAGGCGGCACGATCACCGGCTGCCCCAAGGTCCGGTGCATGGAGATCCTGCGGGAGCTGGAAGGCGTGGCGCGAGGGCTCTACACCGGATCGCTCGGCTACCTCGCATTTGATGGGACGATGGACCTGAACATTGTGATCCGCACGATGGTCATTCAGGGACGTCGATGCTCGTTTCACGTCGGCGCAGGGATCGTCGCCGATTCCGACCCTGAGCGTGAGTACCACGAGACGCTCGCCAAGGCGGGGGCGCTCATGGGCGCCCTGCATGAGGCGGCTGAGCCGCAGCTCCACTCGCATGGGTCCGCTCGTTGATCCGTTGCATCTGGAGCTCCCGCAGGCGGGGACCTCCAACGGGTGCTTTGAGACAATGCGGGCCTATGGGGGTCGCATCTTCAGGCTGGAGGACCACCTCGAGCGGCTCTACGCCTCCGCCACGTCCCTTGGAGCAGGGGTCGAAATCGATCGGCGCCACGTAGGGAGACGCCTGCGGACGGCGCTGAAGCGTTCCGGCCTCAACGAGGCGGTCGTCCGCATCGCGCTCATGCCGCGTCGGGAGGAACCGGTCTCCCCGAGCATCGTCGTCCAGCCGGCCACGCGGCCGCCCGCCTCCGCGTATCGTCGTGGCGCTCAGGTTGCGATCGTGCCCGCGCGCAAGTTCGCCGTCGGCTCGATCAATCCTCAGGCCAAGTACTCGGCGCGCCTGGGCAGTGTCTTGGCGGTGATCGATGCCCGGCTGCGCGGGGTGGACGAAGCGCTCTTCCTTGACGAAGTCGGGTCCGTGACGGAGAGCACGGCAAGCAACTTCGGCATCGTGTCGAAGGGGGCGATTCTGACGCCTCCGTGCTGGCTGGGCCTGCTCGCCGGGATCACGCGCGAGGTGCTCTTTGAGCTCGCCAAGGAGCTGCGACTGCCGATCCGCGAAGTCCCGCTGACCCGCCACGATCTCTATAACGCCGATGAGGCGTTCCTGACGAGCACGCTTAAAGAAGTGCTGCCGGTCACCTCGATCGACGGCAGGCGCATCGGGACGGGACGCCCCGGCCCGATCACGAAGCGGCTCCACCGCGCGTTTCAGCGACTGGTGAAACGAGAACTACACATACGCTAGTGCATCGAGGAACCCCCATGGTTCGTGTCAAACGCGCGCTCTTGAGTTGTTACGACAAGACCGGCTTGGACGTGTTTGCCAAGGCGCTCGCGTCTCTCGGCGTTGAACTGGTGGCCTCAAGCGGAACAGCCGAGTTCCTGGCGAAGCAGGGCCTTCGCGTCACGACGGTTGAGGACTTCGCGGGCATCACGGAGCAGCTCGACGGGCGGGTCAAGACGCTCCATCCCAAGATCCACGCAGGGATCTTGGCGCGGCGCGACGATCCTGCACACCTGGAGGCGGTCGGCGAGCGCGGGTTGATCGACCTCGTCGTCGTCAATCTCTACCCGTTCGAGGAGACGGTCCAACGGCCTGGCGCGTCGCTTGCTGAGGCGCTTGAACAGATCGATATCGGCGGGGTGGCGCTTCTGCGCGCGGCCGCCAAGAATTTCGCGCACGTCGCCGTGATCGCTCAACCGCAACAGTACCCCGCCGTGGCAGAGGCGCTTCGCGCTGACAACGGGCGGTTGCCCGAAGCCCTGACGCGGCAACTGGCGATGACCGCCTTTTCCGTGACGAGCGCCTACGACACGCGGATCTCGGCGTACTTGTCCTCCTCGATCCTCCCCGAACCATCCGCGGGTCGGTTGAGCGAGGGTCGCTCTGCCAGATCGGGAACGGCAGCAGCACCTCCCACAAGCGCCGGGGAGGTGTGGCTCAACCTGCGCCGGCGTCAAGGCCTCCGCTACGGAGAAAACCCGCACCAGCAGGGCGCCTGGTATGTCGCTGCCGCGGAGCCGCCCTGGGGGATTGGGACGCTGTCCCAGCTCCAGGGCAAGGAGCTCTCCTACAATAACCTCCTCGACATCGACGCGGCGCTCCGCTGCCTCTTGGACCTCGAGGAGCCCGCCTGCGCGATCATGAAGCACCACTCGCCCTGCGGCGTGGCGAGCGCCCCGACCATCCAGCAGGCCTACGAGCGGGCCTATGCCTGCGACGCGGAGTCCGCCTTCGGCGGGGTGGTGGGCGTCAACCGGCCCTTGGACGTTGCGCTCGCTGAGCAGTTGACGACGACCTTTCTCGAAGTGATCATGGCCCCATCCGTTGAGCCTTCGGCGGCCGCGCTCTTGGCCAAGAAGGCAAACCTCCGCGTTGTCAGTCTCGCGTGGCCGTCGGCCCTGCCGTCAACGCCTGAGTGGCGCTCCCTCTCAGGGAGCTGGTTGCAGCAAGAGCCGGATCGGGTGAGTGTGGAGACGGGTTCGCTGCGGGTCGTCACGAAGCGCGCACCACTTGAGCGTGAGCGCGCGGATCTCTTGTTCGCGTGGAAAGCGGCCAAGCACGTGAAGTCCAACGGCATCGTCCTTGCGCGCGACCGCGCGACGGTCGGCATCGGCCAAGGCCAACCGAGCCGCGTCGGATCGGTGCGCCTTGCCATTGAGCGCGCGGGCAAGCGCAGCCACGGCGCCGTGGTCGCTTCCGACGGGTTCTTTCCGTTCCCGGACAGCGTCGAGCTGCTCGCGCAGGCGGGGATCAGCGCCGTGATCCAACCCGGCGGTTCTCTCCGTGACGCCGAGGTGGTGGAAGCCGCCGACCGCGCCAACCTCGCCATGCTGGTGACAGGCATTCGGCATTTCCGCCATTAATGGATATCCAAGAGCTGTGGGACAAGGCGCGCAAGCAGACGGAGGTCCTGCGCATGCAATTACAGGACCTCTCGACCTTCCAGGCTACCGTGGTCCCCTACATCTTTTTGGCCGAGTCAGCGGTGAACCCCGGCGATTCCATCGTGCGCAAGGGTCAGGTGCTGATCGAGCGGCCTTCAATCGTGCTGCCCGGCTTCTCACCGCAGTTCGAAGGCTTTGAATTCGAGTCCGACCTGCACGTAAGCGATAACACCGTGGCGACGTTCCTGCTCGTGCGCGGCATCCAATTCCCGTCGTTGAAGTACCGCCACCAGGTCTCCTCCCTGGATGTGTTTGAAGACTCGCTCCAGAAGGCCATTGAGCATTACACGAAGCAGCTGACCCTTGCCGAAGACATCAAGACGGGCCTCGTGGTGGGACCGGAGGATACCTGGCAGCTCTCGCTCTTGTTGCTGGTTGGGGCGCTCGTGGTGCGATCGGCCGAAGGAGATCTGCGGCGGATCCTCGAGGAGTGGCGCAAGCGACAGAAGGGGTAGGCCATCATCGGAGGAGCGCAGGGAACTAAAGGGGAGAGCGCGATCGCGGTGAGGGCCCGCTGCCGGCGTGTGATCCGGCGCTGGTTGGCGGGGTACGTCGTTGCGTTACTCGGGATCGTGCCCATCGCATTACCCTGCTGGGAACGGCTGCGGGATACCCTGGGTCGATTCGTGACCGTCGAGGCCTTCCATGTGGTCGAATACAGCGGCCTGGGGTGGCTGGCGGTCTCCTATGCACGGGCCGCTCAGACACCACCTCGGGCGCTGGCGCTCCTGATCGCGCTCATCGCCGGCGTCGGTCTGCTCGACGAAGCGATGCAGGTGTGGTTGCCGGCACGCGTCTTCGAGTGGTCTGATGTGTTCCTGAACTGGGGCGGGAGCCTGCTGGGTGCTGCGCTCTGCGGAACGCTGGCCCGGTTGATGGACGCTATCAATCCCGCGAGGCGAACGTTGTCAACACGATGACCTATCAGGAAGCGATTGCATATCTGGATTCGTTCGTCAACTATGAGCGAACCCACCAGCCTGACGCCATGCGTGACGTGAACTTGGAGCGGATGCGCCAGCTCTGTCAACGCCTGGGGGAGCCGCAGCGGTGGTTCCGCTCCATCGTGGTCACCGGCACCAACGGGAAGGGCTCGATCTGTGCCATGCTGTACTCCATGCTGCGGGAGAGCGAGCTGCGGGTTGGGCTCTATACGTCGCCCCATCTCGAGCATCTCCGTGAGCGGGTCAGGATCTGGGATGCCGGCGCCCGCTTCTCTGAGCGGAGGCACGGGGAGGACTGGATTGGAGAGACGGAGTTTGCGGCGGCGATGGAGCAGTTGCAACCGGTGTTGGAGGAGATGCGTCATGAGTCGCCGGACCACGCCCCGACCTACTTTGAGGCCCTGACCGCCCTCGCGTTTGTGCATTTCAGGACGCGCCAGGTCGACGTCGCGGTGCTGGAGGTGGGGTTGGGCGGGCGATTGGATGCGACGAACGTCGTCGATCAGGCGGTTTCCGTGATCGCGCCTGTCGCGATCGACCATGCGGACATCCTGGGGACGGACCCGGTGACGATCGCCAGGGAGAAGGCCGGGATCATCAAGGCGCGCCAGGTGGTCATCACCGCGCCCCAGCCGCCTGGCGTTGAGGAGGTGTTACGGGAGGTCTGTGACGCGCAGGGCGTGCCGTTGGTGGAATGCGGGCGGGACCTTACGGTGGGGATCCAGCGCCATGACCTGGAGGGGCTGCAGGTGTCGGTGACGGGATTGCGCGGCATCTACGACGCACTCACGCTGCCGTTGATCGGGCGGCATCAGGCGCAGAATGCGGCCATGGCGATCGGGGCGTTGGAGGCGCTCTCGAACACCGGCATCCCACACGCCATCGTGGAGCGAGGGCTGCAGCAGGTGGAGTGGCCCGGTCGGCTCGAGGTGGTCAGTGAGGTACCGCTTGTGTTGATGGACGGAGCGCACAATCCGCATGCGGCGGCGGCGCTGAGGGAGACGCTGATAGAGCTCTGCCAGGGCCGCGCGATCCATCTCTTGGTGGGGATGTCATCCGATAAGTCGGTGGAAGAGATCGGGCAGCACGTCGCCGGTCTTGCGGTGAGCGCGACGTGTACGAAGAGCCGCCACCCACGAGCGCTTGAGCCGAGCGAGCTGGCCAGACGCCTGTTCCCCTTTTGCCCCGACGTCCATGTCATGCCTGACGCCGTTGACGCCTATACCTACGTGCTCAACACCGTCTCACCACATGACGTGATCGTGGTCACCGGCTCGCTCTTTCTGGTGGGTGAGCTGCGCGCAGCCCTCAGATACGCTCACGTGCGGCCGCGCCGGGCCCCGCAGCTCGAAAGCGTCATCATTGAGAATACGTCGTAGAATTCCGCTGCGCCTGCCTGTCGGCAGACAGGGCAGACAGGCGAAATTTCCCACGAGGAGGATACCTATGCCGGTGATCACTGTGGACTGGTTGGAAGGACGGGCCGCCCAGCAGAAGGTCCAGCTTGCCGACGCGCTTACGAAGGCGTTCGTCGAAATCGCTCACGTCCCGAAGGATCAGGTGTGGATCGTCTTCAATGACGTGAGGCGGTCGGACTGGGCGATGGGCGGCCGTCTCCTCAGCACACAGCAGTAAGCACACAGCACCGAGCAGGAACGCACGTCAGATGGTTTTCTCTCTGCTGGTTGCTGTCTGCTGCGTTTAATTGGGCGTGTTGAGGTAGTCGATATAGTCGGCGACGCCGAAGAGTTCTTCTTTGATCGCCCGCAGCCGATCCGGCACGTACGGATGCGTGAGGGCGTACCGAGGACGCACGATGCCACGCGGCAGGTAGTGGATCTTTTTTCGATCGAGCTCCTGGAGCTTCTGCAAGAACGTCAGGATCGCCCGCGGATTGAACCCAGCCCCTTTCATGTACTTCACGCCGAGCCGATCGGCCTCTAGCTCGTCCTGCCTGGCATAGGCGAGCTGCGTCGCCCGCAGGGCGATCCCCACGCCGCGGAGCGCGTCGCCCTGCCGGGCGGCGAGGGTCGCCAACTGAGCAAGCTGTAGCCCCAGGCTGCTCTCGTAGCGCTTGACCGCGTGACGGGCGGCGATGTGCGCCACCTCATGGGCGATCACCCCCGCCAGCTCATCGTCGCTCGAGGTCTTCTTGATCAAGCCGTCGTTCACGTACACGTAGCCGCCGGGGAGGGAGAACGCGTTGACCTCCTGATCCTCCACCGCGGCGAAACTGTAGACGATCTCCTGACGGTCACACGCCGCGACGATACGCTCCCCGATCGATCTGACCTTCTGCTGCAAAGACTCATCCGCGGCGACGGACAGCTCTTGCTCCACGTGGCGGGCGAGCTTTCGGCCGAGCTCCACCTCTTTCTCGGTCGAGGTGATCGTGTACTCCTCCTCCTTCGTGGCGAGATTGAAGTTGCTCCGGACACATCCGCCGAGGAGGAACGACAGGATCACCGCCACGTGCCGCAGCGCCGCATGGCGCCGCTCGTCATGCCCACTGCGTCGCGCTCGTCTCAATGTGACCGGAACAGGTTTCATGTACTCCTGAGCTCTTGGGCCGCACAACGGCACCGGTGACAGGCGGGAAACGCAGGCGGGTCGTTCCGGCAGCCCCTAGAATGTGAGGCTGGAGTTGAACTGGTTGACCCCTTCCGTGACGGCTTTGACCACGCGCATGGTGAGATCCACGAGCCAGACGGTATAGGCGATTGTGACGACGGTCAACCCGATCTTGAGCCCTCGCGAGAAGCGGGGATTCTTCCACACGAGCGGCAACCCGAACGGCCCCAGGACGAAAAAGAGCATGACCAGGACAAACCACACGTTGTGATACCACTTGGCTCTTGCCGGCTCTCGCAGCGACACGGTCGGGTCGAACGGCGCGGCGCACTGACTGCAGTACTTCGCCCCTCCGGTCCCCGTGGCTCCGCACGCGGGGCATGTCTGGGTGCTGGTCGGTTCTGCCATCGGGCTCCTTTCCTGCGTGATCCCGCACGTTGAAACGTCGGCGGATGACCCCCTCATTCTACGCCAATGGCGAGGGGGAAGCCAGACGCTTTCTCGCGTTCGTGGCGGATCCTGCCCTTCCTGATCTCGATGCCGTTGTGTTATGGTTGAGGTATGGAATGGAAACGGAGGGCCTGGTTTGACTGGCGCTTCGTCAGCGGCGAATCTCGAAGGGCCTATGGGTTGGCCTGTATCCTCTTCTGGTCCGTCCTGTCGTTTTTCTTCTGCCAGCGGTATGTCGTGAGCCTCGGCGTGATGACAGAAAGGAGCATGCTCCCGACGCTGGTCGAGGGCAGCTATTTTTTGATCAACAAATCCATCTACCACGTTGCCCGTCCGAAGCGGGGAGACATCGTCGTGCTCCGGAGTGGTCCCTCAGCCTCTGCAGAGTACGTCAAGCGCGTCATCGGCCTTGAAGGGGAAACCCTCCTCATCTGGTTCGGCAACGTCTACATCAACGGCCATCGGTTGACTGAGCCGTACGCGGTCGGGGGCACCTTTCCGAATTTCGGTCCGTACACCCTTCCGAAAAACACCTACTTCGTCATGGGGGATAACCGGCAGGAGAGCGAAGACAGCCGTCACTTCGGGGCTGTGGCGCTGAGGGATCTTGAAGGGAAGATCACACCAGGCAAAGTATTCCCATTCTGACACCACTTTCTAATTTACCATCACCAGACTCCGAGTAGGATGGTCACTTGTTGCCTGGCTGCTACAGCCAGAGCTGACGATCCAGGCTTCGATACTGGATGGCTTCAGCGATGTGCTCGGGCTGGAGGAGATCGTGTGCCGAAACATCGGCAATCGTCCTGGCGACTTTCAGCACCTTATCATACGCCCTCGCCGATAAGCCCAGCTCCTCCATGGCCTGCTTGAGTAACGTTTTTGCGCCGTCGGTCATCGCACAGTGCTTCTGGACTTGCTTGTGCCGCATCTGGGCATTGGCAAACACGCCTTCCTTGGCGAATCGCTTCCGTTGCCGCTCACGGGCCTTGAGGACACGGGCCTTAATGGCCGCTGAGGGTTCCCCATCCTGAGCTTGGGTGAGTGTCTGAAACGGCACCGCGGGCACCTCGATGTGCAGGTCAATCCGATCCAACAGGGGGCCGGAGATCTTCGACAGGTACGCCGCGACCTTCGTCGACGGACACCGGCAGCGGCCCCGCGGGTCCGTGAGGTAACCGCAAGGACAGGGGTTCATCGCGGCTACCAGCATAAATCGCGCTGGGAATTTCACCGCGCGCTTGGCTCTGGCCACGGTCACGGTGCCATCTTCCAGCGGCTGGCGCAGGCTCTCGAGCACGTCGCGATGGAACTCCGGCAGCTCATCGAGGAACAGCACCCCGCGGTGGGCGAGCGAGATCTCGCCGGGCTTGGGGATCGAGCCGCCGCCGACGAGGGCGATGGCGGAGCTGGTATGATGGGGCGAGCGGAAGGGCCGCTGCCGCGCGAGCGGTTCGCAGCCGTTCAGGAGGCCCGCAACGCTGTGGATCATGGTCGTCTCGAGCGCTTCCGATGCCGTGAGGTCCGGTTGGATCGTCGGGATGCGGCCGGCCAGCATCGTCTTGCCGGAGCCCGGGGGCCCGATGAGCAGGACATGGTGGCCGCCGGCCACGGCCACTTCGAGCGCCCGCTTGGCGTGCGCCTGGCCTTTGATGTCCGAGAAATCCACGTCATACCGAGTGGTCGGACGGGCCCCTCGACGACGAGGAGCCCGATGCGGCACCACGGTGGTGGCGCCGGAGAGGAGCTCCGCGGCTTCACGCAGCGAGGCAACCGGGATGACCTCTACGCCGTCCACCACGGCGGCTTCGGGGGCGTTGGGGGCGGGGACGAGGAGGCGACGCCGACTCCCGCGCAGGGCCATGGCGATCGGCAGCGCGCCGTGGATTGCGCGCACACCCCCGTCGAGCGCGAGCTCTCCGAGGACAATGACCGACGCCAATCGGGCGGGGTCCAGTTGCCGGGACGCGGCGAGGAGGCCGAGGGCGATGGCCAGGTCGAAGACCCCGCCCTCTTTTCTCACGTCCGCCGGCGCCAGATTCACGATGAACCGCTGAGAGGGAAGGCGGTACTGGCTATTGAGGATGGCGGAGCGGACCCGCTCCCTGGCTTCTTTCACGGCTTGATCCGGGAGGCCGACGATCGCCAAAGCCGGCAGGCCCCTCGTCGCGTCCACCTCGACCTCCACCGGCAGCGCTTCCAACCCGACGGTGGTGTAGGACGTGGTTCTTGTGAGCATCGTGGGCGAGCTCCCTCGGCGCGTCGATCGGCTATCCGCCACCGCCCAACTGCGCCAACGGATGCCCTCAAGCAGAGGGCCTCCACGATGCCGGACCGTGGGCGGCGGAGGTCAGGGGTCTTGCGAGGGTGGAACGGGAAGCGTCACGGAAACAAGGTAGCGCAACTAAAATTGTGTAAAGCCTGAGAGCGGCGCATCCTTCCACCCCCGGTTCAAGTGCATGAAGATCGCGTAGATGATCCGCTCGGTACTCGCCGGGTTCGAGAAGCACGAGAAGACGTTGGTGCGCCGGCG
>JACPSR010000133.1 GCA_016193175.1 Candidatus Omnitrophota bacterium | reverse complement strand
TTCCGGCGGCACCTCGCGCGGCTCACGCGCGCAGGCGAGGAGGTCGGCGTCGGCAAGATCTCCGGGGCGGTCGGGACCTTCGCCAACGTGGACCCGGCAATCGAGCGGCAGGTCTGCCGCGCGCTCTCGCTGCGCCCCGCGCCGATCTCGACGCAGATCGTCCAGCGGGACCTCCATGCCTCGTACGTCGCGACCCTGGCGCTCATCGGCGCAAGCCTTGAGAAGCTCGCGACGGAAATCCGCCACCTCCAGCGCACCGAAGTCGGCGAGGCCGAGGAGCCGTTCGGGAAGGGGCAGCAGGGCTCCTCGGCGATGCCGCACAAGAAAAACCCCATCACCTGCGAGCGCATCACGGGGATGAGTCGGCTCCTGCGCGGCTACGCCGTCGCGGCGATGGAGAACGTCACGTTGTGGCATGAGCGGGATATCAGCCACTCGTCGGTGGAGCGGATCATCCTCCCGGACGCCACGATCGCGCTGGACTACATGCTGCAGGCGATGGCCGAGGTGATCCGGCGCCTGGTCGTGCACCCCGATCGGATGCGCGAAAACCTTGAGCGCACGCGCGGCGTCGTCTACTCCGGCCAAGTCCTCCTCGCGCTGATGCGGCGTGGCCTCTCCAGGGCCACGGCGTATCGCATCGTCCAGCGCTGCGCGATGAGCGCGTGGCGTGGCAGGAGCGACTTTGCGGAGCTCCTGCTGCGCGATCCGGCCATCCGGCGCTCCCTGAGCCCCGCCACCCTTCGGCGCTGCCTGGAGCCTCGTGCGCACCTGAAGCACGTCAACCGCATCTTCAAGCGGGTCGGGCTGTAATGCAGACATCAGACATCAGACATCAGACATCAGATGACGGGAAAAGCCGACGCCGCACAGGCAGCCTGACTCGGCGACGTGCCGCCCCGCTCTGTTGTCTGATGTCTGTGGTCTGTGGTCTGGTGTTATCAGGTTGCCTCCATCGATCCCTCACGATCCGAACCGAGCCGTCCGGGGCGCTCGTGTACCTCAACGACAGGCTCATCGGGGAGAGCCCGGTCGCGTTCGATTTCGAGTGGTACGGGTGGCACCGCGTGATGATCCGCAAATCGGGCTTCGAACGGATCGAGGATCGCAAGCTCTTGCGAGCGCCCGCCTATCTCTGGATCCCGTTCGACCTGGCGATGGAGCTGGCGCCGTTTCCGGTCAACGATCAGCGGACGTGGTCGTATGCGTTGACCCCGATGCAGCCGCTCCCTGCGCCCCAACCGCCGCCGCTGACCGAGCCCGGGAACCCGCCGAAGGCGGGTGGGCGAGGGAATCCCGTAGCCGAAGGCGAAGGGACGACCGAATCGACCGAGGAATCGAACGATGCAGCCAGGTGAACAGCTCTACGAGGGCAAGGCCAAGATCCTCTACGCGACGGAGGACCCCATCCTCGTCATCCAGCACTTTAAGGATGACGCCACCGCGTTCAACGCCCAGAAGCGCGGCACCATCGTGGACAAAGGGGTGTGCAATAACCGGATCTCCTCGGCGCTCTTCACCTACCTCGAGGGCCGGGGGGTGCGGACCCACTTCGTCCGGCAGCTCGATGAGCGCTCGATGCTCGTCAAGCGCCTGACCATCGTTCCGCTGGAGGTGACGATTCGCAACATCACCGCCGGCGGCATGGCCAAGCTCCTCGGCATCGAGGAGGGGATCGCGCTGAAGCCGCCGGTGTTCGAGTGGCACTACAAGAGCGATGCGCTGGGGGATCCCCTCATCAACGACGACCACATCCTCGCGATGGGCTGGGCGACGGCGCAAGAGCTTGCCCACATCCGCGCGGAGTCGTTCAAGGTCAATGAGGCCTTGAAGGCGTTCTTCAACGAGCGGCAGATCGACCTGGTGGATTTCAAGCTGGAGTTCGGCCGTGTCGTGACGGCGAGCGGGAAGCCCTCGGCGCAGATCGTGCTGGGCGATGAGATCTCGCCCGACACGATGCGGTTGTGGGAGCACGGCACGCGGCGCAAGCTGGATAAGGACCGCTTCCGCCGGGACCTCGGCAGCGTGGAGGAGGCCTACCAGGAGGTCCTGCGCCGCGTCCTTGGGCAACCGCTGCCTGCACCCCGGTGAGGTCCATGGCGGCGATCATCGTCGGCCTGCTCGCCGGCGTGGCCGTCGGATTGTTGTATCTCTTTGGGACGAAGCCGACCGTTCGGCGGACCGTCGCCAGCTCGGTGCTCTTGGGAATCTTCATCGGGGTGCTCGTGGAGCTGGCGCGGCGGCCGCTCTTGGCGGCGGTCTTTGCGGGTTTGGCGACGATCTTCCTTGCGGAGTTTCTCCGGTGGGTCCTGGCCGGCTTCAAGAAGAGAAAACCGTAAGATGGCATCGGGAGGGGCGATCATGTGGATTCTGGTCTTAGGACTCGTCGGTCTTGTCGCAGGGCTCGCGCTCATCCTGGGTCTTGAGCGCCAGTACGCGCGCCCGATTCTGGTCTTTGCGATCCTCGGGCTCGCCGTGGGGGTCGGCGTGGGCTCCATCCGCATCGTGCCCGCCGGGCATGTCGGGGTGGTGGACCTCTTCGGCACCGTGAGCCCGAACGCCCTCAAGAGCGGCCTCAACCTCGTCAACCCGC
>JACPSR010000104.1 GCA_016193175.1 Candidatus Omnitrophota bacterium | reverse complement strand
GGCTATCAGCGCGATGTGCTGCTTGAGAATGTGTCGCAGTATTTCCACCCGGCGCGTCCATTCGGCTCCATTGACGTCATTCACGCGTTCCGGCCATATGCGCTCGACATGCTCGCGCGAGCTCGAACCGTTCCGTATGCTGAAACCAGCTCCATTCGCGTCATCGAACCCGAAGACATCATCGGGCTCAAAGTCCAGGCCCTGGCGAACAACCCTGCGAGGCGAGCCCAGGAGACCGCCGATATCGAGGCGCTTGCGTCCCGGTACGGCCGTCAGCTAGACTGGAATCGAATCCAGCTCTACTATGACCTGTTCGAATTAGGGCAGGAAGCAACAACCCTGCGGGCTCAGTATGGACAACAAGATCAATCTTGAAGGCATGAGAGAGGCGGCCGCATCGGCCAAGGTGCGAGAGGACTTCGACGTGCTGACCGCGCGCTCACGACGACGCGCGGCTCAGGTTGACCTCAACACCTACCTCCAATTCCTCACCTTCATGAGCCGCCTCTGCTCCGATCTTCCCCGCCGCCCTCTCATCCCGTACCCCAACGCCCGACTCTAGCCAACAGGCTCCAGCGCGCCCTTCACCTCGCCCTTTCTCGAGAGGTTGCCGCGAAATGCCGACGACTAGGGGGGCCGCGGCTGCAGCAGGCACCATCAGGGTGCGTGCGGAATGCCGCGTACGGTGGGGACGTGGCCCGGTACCTGTCCCCAAGGTGACTATCACCTTACCCAGGACGAAGGGGGTTGCGACAGGCGCTGGACGGTCAGGCGTGAGCGTAGCGGGGTGCCCGCTGCCTGATCTTGATGACGAGTTCCCCGTTGAGGGCTTCGACGACTTTCAGGAGCGTATCGAGCGTGAAGTTGTGCGTCTCGGCGCGTTCCAGCTTGGCAATGAACGGCTGGCTCACCTTCAAGCGCTTGGCAAGGGCAGCTTGCGTGAGGCCCTGCCGCTGCCGTAAGCCCACGAGGGCCTCCACCAGCCGCAGCTTGTCCAACTCCTCCTCGTACCCCTGGCGGAACTGCGGGTCCCTGAGGAACGTCCTGAGCACCTGCTTGTGCGTCGTCAGTCGCATGCGTTTCATCACGCTTACCTCCTGGAGAACTCCCCCTGTTCATACCGTCTCATGAACTCCGCCAGCCGGGTCTGCGCCAGGCGTTTGTCGCGGTCCGGCACCGCCCCGGCCTTCTTCCTGAAGACATTGAACCCGAGGAGGCGTCCCAAATGCGCCCGCCCAGATCAGCGAGGCGGGACGACGCAGGAGGCCTCCGGTGTTCCCCTGCGCTTACCCCAACGTGTCCCTTTGGAACCCGGTACGGATTGTTCCCATGATGTCCGGCAGCACATGGAAGGTCGCCCAGTGGTGTGCTGCGCCAGCGCAGCGATATCCGGCGGCATGCAACGCAATGGTGGCCAACTGCAGCGCGGCGTTGTAGGCCGTGGCGAAGCGGCGGTCGGCCGAGAGTTGCGCAATCCCGGCATCCGCCAGGTCGCGGTCCACCACCCGCAGGAGGTCCGCCACCTCCTGGATGGACGTCGTGTGCGACCGGAGGCGCCCGTCAGCCAGCAAGTCTTTTAAGGTCATCGTCGCCGCCAACCAGATACATCCTGGCGCCGTTGAGCACCTGCGCGATGAAGTGGTGGCCCGCTTTGGCCTTGGCGCGGAACTCGCGCGGGGGATAGACCGTCGCGTTGATCTCGCGGCTCAGCTTCGCCCGGGCCGGGCGCAACGCCTTCGCCAGCTCGGCGGAGCCGACATCTCCCACAACCAGCAGGTCCACGTCGCTCTCCGCCGTGGCCTTGCCCTGCGCGAACGACCCGAACAGGAACGCGACGCGAATCCGGCCGGTGATCGGTCGCAAGGCGGCCCGCAAGACATCGCCCAGGCCGATGGTCTTCACCGCCAGGCCGCGCAGCTCCTCGAACACGGAGCAGTGCCGGTTCGCCTGGTAGTACTTCTGCCGACCCTCCTCTTGGCAGGTCAGCAGCCCCAAGCGGGCAAGACGCGCCAGCCCCCGGCTGACGTTCGTCGAGTCCTCCTGGAGGATCGCGGTGAGCTGCCGGACAAAATACCGCTCGTCCGGATGGGTCATCAGCCATCCCAGCAGTCGTGCGCGGAGCTTGGAGCCGAACAGGCGCTCGATCATCGTCTCCCTCTTAGCAGTAAATTATACCTCACTTGCAGATAAATATACTGCAAAGACGCCTGCGCGTCAACGCCGGACTGCTCGACGCCAGCCCAGATCAGCTCGGCGGGACGATTTGGGGGCCGCCTCCGACCCATCCCAACTGGAATCGAGTACACTGTCACCGGGATTTCCTGTCACCGGGATTTCCCGACTTTCCCCAAGGCGTTGATGGCCCTTGGTATCGCCGCGGCCGGAATGGCCTCGATCCCGGCTGACAACGTATAGGAGCGGTCGCCGGGGTAGACGATCCAAATCTGCTTGAGCTTCAAATCCTCCCGAGCCACGATCATCGAACGCGACAGACGGGGGGCGTCTGCAAATTTGAACTCGAATCCGTACCGGCGGCCGCCGCGCAGCATCACCAGGTCCATTTCGGCGCCGGTATGCGTCCGGTAAAAATAACTGTCGCGGTCGGCCTGGGCCGCGCGGATGACCTCCTCCAGCGCAAACCCCTCCCATGAAAAGCCGCAAGAGGGGTGGCTCATCACGTCTTCAGCGCTGGTGAGTCCAAGGAGCGCATGCAGAATCCCCGTGTCCCGGAAGTACACCTTCGGCGCCTTGACCAGCCGTTTGCCGGTGTTCTCGAACCATGGCTGAAGCTGACGGACCATCAAGGCGCCCGTCAGGATGTCCAGATAATGCCGCGCGGTGTCCTCCTTGACGCCCAACGCACGCCCCAGGTCTGCGGCGTTCCACGGCTGGGCGTGAGAGTGGGCGAGCATGGTCCAGAACCGGCGGAGCGCCGCGGCGGGCACCCGAACGCCGAGCTGGGGGATGTCCCGTTCAAGGAAGGATTGAATGAAGTTCAATCGCCAGCGGCTGCTCTGTTCCGCGCTTGGGGCGAGGTAGGCGCGTGGCAGGCCGCCGCGAAACCAGAGGCGTTTCCAGTTTCCGACGCCCGTTTCGCTCAACGCAAATCCTCCCATGTCCACGTGCGCCACGCGGCCAGCGAGGGATTCCGAGGCGCCTCGGACCAGCTCAGGCGCAGCGCTGCCGAGAATGAGGAACTTCGCTGGAAGCGGCCGCCGGTCCGCCAAAACCCTCAGGAGAGGAAACAACCCCGGCTGACGCTGAATCTCATCGATGACGACGAGGCCCTTGAGGTCGTGGAGGACGGCCCGAGCGACCGTGGGCTGAAGGGGGGATTGCGGATCCTCGAGGTCGAACACGGTCGCTTTCCGTATGGCGGCCATCCGCAGGGCCAGGCTGGTCTTGCCGCATTGGCGAGGCCCGAGCAGAAGCGTCACGGGATAGTCGCGGATCGCCTCGGAGAGCCGCCGCTCAAGAGTCGGCCTTGGCACCCATTTCATAGCATTGAAATTTACCATACAGCCAGGTTATTTTCAAGTATATTTAAACCCCAGGTTTATGGACGACCGGGGCGCACTCAGGTTCCCTCTTGGTGGGCGGGCGGGTCAAGGGCTCGATCGGCAAACCAGCGAGACGTTCCAAATAGGCCAGCCCAGATCAGCGAGGCGGGACGATTTGGAAACCAGAACCGGTACCTATTTTTCTGCGATCTTCACGCACTTGAACACCGGATGGAAGGATGCCCTACTACCGCACTTTACACAATTTTAGTTGCGCTACCGGGCATCAGCTCTCAGAGACTCGAGACGACGGCGCGTACGGCTCAGCCGCCGAGGTAGGCGGCTTTCACGCGGGGATTCTGGGCGAGGCGTGCGGCGGTGTCGGCGAGGACGACGCGGCCGGTCTCGAGCACGTAGCCGCGGTGGGCGATCTGAAGCGAACGGTAGGCGTTCTGCTCGACGAGCAACAGCGTGATCCCCTCCTCGTTCATCCGCTTGATCGCGTCGAAGATGGCGCTCACGAGCTTCGGGGCAAGCCCCAGCGACGGCTCATCCAGCAGCAGCAGCTTGGGACGCGCCATGAGGCCGCGCGCGATCGCGAGCATCTGCTGCTCCCCTCCGGAGAGCGTGCCGGCCAGTTGGCGGCGCCGCTCGGCCAAGATCGGAAACAGCTCACAGACGCGCGCAAGATCCAGACGGATGGCCGCGCGGTCCCGTCGGAGATAGGCGCCCAACTCCAGGTTTTCCTGAATCGTCAGCCGCGGCAGGATCCGGCGGCCTTCCGGCACATGGCTGATGCCAAGACCGACGAGCTCGGCGGCCGCCATGCCGCTCAGCGTGGTACCCTGGAACGTCACGGCGCCGCCCCGAATGGCCACGAGGCCTGAGATCGTCATGAGCGTCGTCGTCTTTCCCGCCCCATTGGCGCCCAACAAGACGACGATCTCCCCCTCGCGCACCTCAAGCGAGATCCCGTGCAGGCAGCTTGTCCGCCCGTATCCCGCCTCCACCTCTTCCAGCTTCAACATGATCACGATGCACGGTTCACGGTTCACGGTTCACGGTTGTTGAAGTGCCGAGGTAGGCTTCGATCACCCTGGGATTCTCCTGGACTAGCTTCGGAGGCCCCTCCGCGATCTTCTTTCCGTAGTCGAGCACGACAACCCGGTCGGAGATCGGCATGACGACCCGCATGTCGTGTTCGATGAGGAAGGTCGTCAACCCCTGCCCCTTGAGCTGCTCAATGAGCTGGAGGAGTGCTTGTTTCTCTGCGGCGTTGAGGCCGGCCGCCGGCTCATCCAGCAAGAGCAGCGCCGGGTCCGAGGAGAGCGCGCGCGCAATTTCGAGGCGGCGCTGCAGCCCGAAGGGCAGGGCGCCGGCCATCTCATGGGACCGACCCGCCAACCCGACCAACTCTAACAGCCCCATCGCGCGATCTTGCGCCCAGCGCTCTTCCCGGCGCGCCTCGGCGCTCGGCAGCATCGAGCTGATCAGTCCGGCGTGGGTGCGGATATAGGTGCCGACGAGGACGTTCTCCAGGACACTCATGCCGGAGAATAACCGGACGTTCTGGAAGGTCCGCGTGATCCCGCACTGCGCGATGTCGTGGGGGGCCAGCCCGGTCAGCGATTCCATTGGGCCTCGTCCGAACCGGACCTCGCCGTCGTCAGGCCGCAGGACGCCCGTCACGCAGTTGAAGAGGGTCGTCTTCCCGGCTCCGTTTGGGCCGATGAGTCCCACGGTCTCGCCCTGCTCAACGCTGAGCGTCACGTCGTCAAGCGCGACGACGCCGCCGAACCGCCTGGTGAGCCGTTCGACTTCAAGCAGAGCCGGCATGGGCGCGATCGGGCGCAAGCCCCTGCGAGGATCGCCCGAACAATCCCTGGGGACGGAGCCGCATCATGACAATCATGGTGAGCCCGAAGAGGAGCATCCGGTACTGCTCGAACCACCGAAGGAGCTCGGGGAGCGAGCCGAGCAAGAGCGCCCCAAGGATCGCTCCTCGGATGCTCCCCAGCCCGCCGAGGACCACCATCGCCAACACCATGACCGACAGGATGAAGTCGAAGCTGTCGGGGGTGACCGTCCCCTGCTTGGAGGCGAAGATCGCGCCGGCCAGTCCCGCGATGGCGCCCCCGCATCCCTGGGCGAGGAGCTTCAACTGGAGGACCGGAACCCCCATGCACGAGGCCGCGAGCTCGTCTTCCCGGATCGCCACCCAGGCGCGGCCGATCCGGGAGCGGCTCAAACGGACGCACACGACGGCGACCGCCGCGGTGGTGATGCACACCAGGTAGTAGTACGGCATCGAGGCGACCCCAAAATCGATGAGCCCTCGGCCCGGAATCCAGATCTTCGGATGCGCAATGCCGAGGAGACCGTTCGGCCCGCCGGTCCATTGTTCGAGGTTGGTGAAGGCGATGCGCACGATCTCCCCGAATCCGAGGGTGACGATGGCGAGGTAATCGCCGCGCACACGCAGGGCCGGCACTCCCAGGCAGACGCCGGAGAGGCCCGCCACGATCGCCGCCGGGATCATTCCGATCCAAAACGGCCAGTGCCAGTGCAGGTTGAGCAGCCCGTAGGTGTAGGCCCCGATGGCAAAGAACGCCGCATACCCCAGATGGAGGAGGCCGGCCAGCCCGACGATGAGGTTGAGGCCAAGCGCGAGGAGCGCGTACAAGAGTGCGTTCGTGAGGACGTCGAGGTGGTAGGGGTTCGGGTTGAGGATCGGCAGCGCCAGCGCCGCGATGACCCCGATCGCCCACCGCACCGTCTGGTTACGGAAGCCTTCCATGCTCAACTCGAAACTCGGAACTCGCAACTCGAAACTGTCGTTATGCGCGGTCGGCCACGCGCTCGCCGAGCAACCCGCGCGGCTTGAAGAGCAAGAGGACCACGAGGATCAGGAACGCAAAGACGTTCTTCCACTGCGACGAGAGGTAGCCGGCCCCCAGCCCTTCCAGCAAGCCCAGGACAAGCCCCCCGACCATCGCCCCAGGGATGTTGCCGATCCCACCGAGGACCGCCGCCGTGAACGCCTTGAGGCCCATGAGGTAGCCGTCGTGAAAATTGATGGTGCCGTAGTGCAACCCGAAGAGCATGCCGCCCATCGCCGCGAAGGCGGAGCCGATGACGAACGTCGTCGCGATGATCCGGTCCACCGGGATGCCGAGGAGCGCGCACGCCTTCAGATCCTGGGCCGTCGCCCGCATGGCCATGCCGAGCTTCGTCGACATGACGAGGAGCTGCAGCCCCACCATCAAGAGCCCACTCGCCGCCCAGACGACGAGCTGCATCAACGTGACGGTCACGCCACCCACCTCCCAACGGGTGAGCGGAATCGGGTTCGGGAAGTGACGGTCCGTCGCTCCGTAGAGCAGCATGAGGGCGTTCTGGAGGAAGAACGACATCCCGATGGCGGTAATGAGGGCGTTGAGACGAGGCGCGTGGCGGATCGGGCGGTACGCGAAGCGTTCAATCGCCGCGCCGAGCATACCGGCCGCCGCCATGGACCCCAGCCCGCACACAAGGAGTGTCATCCACCAGGGGATCCCCGAGGGAAGCGGGCCGGCGCTGGAGAGCAGCACGAGGGTCAGGGCGACGTACGCGCCGACCATGAAGAGCTCTCCATGGGCGAAGTTGATGAGCTGGATGACGCCGTAGATCATTGTGTAGCCCAGCGCGATGAGCGCATAGATGGCGCCCAGCGTGAGTCCGTTGGCGAGCTGCTGGCAGAAGAGTTGGAGCGGCGTCATCGAAATTGCGGAGTGCGGAATGCGGCGTGTGGAATTAAGACGCGGGGGCCGAATTCCGCATTCCGAATTCCGCATTCCGCATTGATCAGTCCCAGGAGGCGGCTTTGAGGAAGACGAACTTGCCGGCCTTGACGGTGAAGAGGCCGATGTCGCGGATGAGCGAGTCGCCCTTCGCGTCAAAGCCCTGCAGCCCAAAGAGGCCGGGATAGTCTTTGAGCCGCTTTATCGCGGCCAGGACGGCGGATCGGTCTTTCGTTCCGGCTTGACGGACGGCCCAGACCGCAATGCTCGTGGCCTCATAGGTGTAGGCCGAGTAGGCGCCGATGGAGCCGAAGCGCGTCTCGAACGCTTTCACGAACTCCCGGGCGGTCGGGATCTGATGGATGTCGGAGCCGATCGTCGTCAGGTAGACGCCCTCGGCGGCTCTAGGGGTCGCCAGTTGAATCAACGCCGCGTCAAACAACCCGTCGCCCCCCATGAAATACCCCGCTAAGCCGACTTCGGCGCGCTGCTTGATGAGGAGGGCGCCCTCCGGGAACATCCCTGCGAAGTAGACGAGGTCGGGCCGGAGCGATTTGATCTTCGTCAGCAGCGGGACGAAATCTTTGTCCCCCTGCGTGATCCCCTCATGCCCGATCACCTCCACCCGGAGGGCGCTGAGCTTTTTGATCAGCTCATTCGCGAGCCCACGCCCGTAGGTCGTCATATCATCCAAGACGAACACCCGTCCGGCCGAAAGCTCCTTGACGATGAAGAGGGCCGCAGCCGGTCCCTGGAGATCATCCGTGGCGCAGGTGCGGTAGAACGTGTCGAACCCTTGGCGGGAGATCTGCGGGTTGGATGAGACCGGCGTGATCTGGAGGAGACGGGCCTGGTGGTAAATGGCGGAGGCGGGCATCGTGCAGGAAGAGTTCAGATGCCCCACCACCGCGACGACGTCGGGGTCGGCGACGAGCCGCTTGGCCACGGCCACGGCCTGCGTCGGATTGCGCTGGTCATCGAGCGCGACCAGCTCAAGCCGGATACCCGGAAGGATCGGTCCCTGACTGTTGGCGTGCTCGATGGCAAGCTGCGCCCCGCGCAGCATGTCCTGGCCCTGCGGGGCTTGATCGCCGGTGAGTGGCGCGGCGAAGCCGATCTTGACGACGGGCTCAGGCTTGCCGCAGCCTGCGAGCCACACCAAACACGCCGCACGGATCAGGACACGCGCTCGATGGCCGCTTGCCACCTCAGGACCTCCGGCGATTCCTGCTTGCTCCGGTAGATCACCACTCCCAGAACGACGAGGCTGACCAGAGCGAGCAGCCACAGGAGGGGGTTGGGGCTCTGCTGATGGCTGACCACGAAGGGCAGGATGAGCAAGGAAACCAGGTTCATCACCTTGATGAGCGGGTTCAGCGCAGGACCCGCCGTGTCCTTCAGCGGATCGCCGACCGTATCCCCGGTAATGGAGGCCTTGTGCGCCTCGGAGCCCTTGCCGCCGTAGTGGCCGTCCTCCACGAACTTCTTCGCGTTGTCCCACGCCCCGCCCGCGTTCGCCATGAAGACGGCGAGGAGCTGCCCGGAGAGGATGATGCCGGCGAGGAATCCGCCAAGCGTTTCCTTGTGGAGCAAGATCCCCACGATGAGCGGGGCCAGCACCGCGAGGAGCCCCGGCCCGATGAGCTCGCGCTGGGCCTCCTGCGTGCAGATCGAGACCACGCGGGCGTAGTCCGGCGTCTTCGTCCCCTCCCAGATCGCCTTGTCCTTGAACTGCGCGCGGACCTCGTGGACGATGAGGAAGGCGGCGCGCCCGACCGCCCGGATCGTCAGCGAGCTGAAGAGGAACGGGATCGAGCCGCCGATGAGGAAGCCGATAAAGACCAGCGGCTCTGAGATGGCGAGGAGCGGCACGACCTGCTCGTAGGTGCTGTGGGTGAACTTGGCGATGTCGGTGATGTAGGCGTTGAAGAGCGAGACGGCGGCGATGACGGCGGAGCCGATCGCGATCCCCTTCGTGATCGCCTTCGTCGTGTTGCCGCACGCGTCGAGATCGGCGAGGGTCTGGCGCGCCTTCTTGTCAAGGCGGGTCATCTCCCCGATGCCGTTGGCGTTATCGGCCACCGGCCCGAAGACGTCCATGGAGATGTTGTTGCCGGTCAGCGTTAGCATCCCGATGCCGCACATCGCCACGCCGTACGCGATGTAGGTCGGGTTCGTCCCCTGGTAGATGAGGAACGAGCCGAAGAGCGCCAAGGCGATCGTCAGGATCGCCCACACGCTGCTCTCGTAGCCCACCGCGATCCCGTTGATGATGGTCGTGGCATGCCCGGTCTGCGTCGCGCGCGCCACGAACTGCACGGGCGGCTTCTCCGGGGCGGTGAAGTAGTCGGTCAGGTAGTTGATCGAAACGGCGAGCGCAATGCCGATCAGGGTCGTCCAGACCGGCCGCATGTCAAGCCCTGCCACCCCGAGGCTGATCCATGCCGGCAGCGCAGCCGCTTCGGGGAAGCGGAGGTAGTAAAACCCGATGACGCAGAACCCGATGATGGAGACGATCGCCGAGACGGCGTAGCCCGTATGGATGGCCCGCATCGCCGCGCGCGCCTCTTCCGACGTGCGCACGAGGTAGGTGCCGACGATCGAGCT
>JACPSR010000105.1 GCA_016193175.1 Candidatus Omnitrophota bacterium | reverse complement strand
GTACGAGACATGGCAGGGCCAGAACGGCCGAAACGGCCCTTCCAGCCAATCTGGCAGCCAGGAATACCATCGCTTCACCTTGCGCCACTCCGACTCGGGTTTGAGCAACACCACCGTCTCCATCATCGAGAACGGCGCCGGATCGGTCGAACTTTCCATCCGGCCGGACTTGCCGAAGACCCGCTCGACTTCGGGGAAGCTTTTTAGGACTTGATCCTGCTTTTGCAGCAGCTCTTGCGCCTCCGTGACGGAGATGCCGGGGAGCGTCGTCGGCATGTAGAGCAAGCTGCCTTCCCGCAGCGGCGGCATGAACTCCGAGCCGAGCTGCAGGTAGATCGGAATCGTGGTCAGCACCAGCCCGATGGCGGTCAGGATCGTCGCATTCCGGTGCTTGAGGACGAACCGGCAGGCAGGCTCATAGAGGCGAAAGAGGACCTTGCTCACCGGGTGCTTTTCCTCCGGGTAGTACGTGCCCACCGCCACGGTCGTGGCAAGTTTGGACGCCATCCCCCGGATGCGTTCCGGGATCCAGCGGGCTTTCAACGCGATTGGCTCCATGCGGGTGAAGAGCATGCGCATGGCGGGATCCAGTGTCACCGCCAGGATGGCCGCGATCGCCATGGCCAGGTTCTTGGCCCAGGCGAGTGGCTTGAACAGCCGGCCCTCCTGATCCACCAGCGTGAAAATGGGCATGAACGCGACGGCGATGACGAGCAGCGAAAAGAACACCGATGGGCCCACTTCCTTCAGCGCCTTGAGCCGAATCGCGTGGTAGTCGCCCTTGCGGCCGCCTTCGATCCATTGCTCCAGGCGTTTGTAGGCATTCTCCACTTCCACGATCGCGCCATCGACGAGCACGCCGATGGAGATGGCAATTCCTGAGAGGCTCATGATGTTGGAGGTCAGCCCCATCCCGTAGAGCGGGATGAAGGACAGAATGACCGAGACCGGAATCGTGACAATCGGGATGACGGCGGATGGGAAATGCCAGAGGAAGATGAGGATGACGATGCTGACAACGATCATCTCCTCGATGAGCTTTTCCTTCAAGTTCTTAATGGCATGGAGGATCAACTCCGAGCGGTCATAGGTCACGACCAACTCCACGCCAGGCGGGAATGACGGCTGAACCTCCTCAATCTTCGCCTTCACCCGGTTGATGACGTTCAGGGCGTTTTCGCCGTAGCGCATGACGACCGTGCCGCCGACCACATCGCCCCGCCCGTCGAAGTCGGCCAAGCCCCGGCGGATCTCCGGGCCGAGGGCGACGGTGGCGACATGCTTCACCAGGATCGGGGTGCCTTTCTGATCCGTGCCCACGACGATCTTCTCGAGATCCTCGACGGACTTGAGGTACCCGCGGCCGCGCACCATGTATTCCGCGCCAGAGAATTCGAGCAGGCGTCCCCCAGCCTCCTGATTGCTTTGCCGGATGTTGTCCACCACCATCGTCAGCGGAATGTTGTAGGCCAGCAGGCGGTTGGGGTCAATCGTGATCTGGTACTGCTTCACGAACCCGCCGATCGAGGCCACCTCCGCGACACCGGGGACGCTCTGGAGGTAGTAGCGGAGGTACCAATCCTGGAAGCTGCGCAGCTCCTGGAGGTTGTGCCGGCCTGTGGTATCGATCAGGGCGTATTGAAAGACCCAGCCGACTCCGGTGGCGTCCGGCCCGAGCTCGGTCCGCACCCCTTCGGGTAGCCGGGGGATGATCTTGCTCAAGTATTCCAGCGTCCGGCTCCGGGCCCAGTAGATGTCGGTGCCATCTTTGAAGATGACATAGACATAGGAGAAGCCGAAATCGGAGAACCCCCGGATCGCCTTCACGCGGGGTGCGCCGAGCATCGCGGCAATGATCGGGTAGGTGACCTGGTCCTCGATGATGTCCGGGCTGCGGTCCCACCGGGAGTAGATGATCACCTGCGTGTCGGAAAGATCCGGAATAGCATCGAGGGGGATGTTCCGCATCGCCCACACCGAGGCGACCAGAGCGAACGCCACGAAGATCAGGACGAGGAACTTGTTGTGGGCGGAGAACTCGATGATCTTCTCGATGACCCCGCCTTTGCGGAGGGTTGGCGATTGGCCCGCCTCGGCTGATGAGGCCTCAGGCCGTCTCGGCTCACTGGCCGCCATGTTGGTGCCCTCCACTTCCGCTCATCCCTTCCAAGGCGGCTTTGAGGCGGCTCTCTGAGTCGATCAGGAAATTCCCGCTGGTGACCACGAGCTCACCTTCGGCAACGCCACTCTTGACCTCGTAGGAGCCCTCCGCCTTGACGCCGACCTCCACATCCCTTGGCTCGAAGAGCCCTTGTCCTTGATCAACGAAGACGATCCGCTTGGTGCCCGTGTCAAACACCGCCTCCTCGGGGATGGTGAGCACCTCGCCAGCCGCAACGGCGATCGAGGCGTTCACGAACATCTCCGGCTTGAGGACGCCCTCAGGATCGGTCAAGATCGCCCGGATCCTGGCGGAGCGGGTGGCCGGATCCAAGACCGGATCGATGGACCGGATCACCCCCTCCAGCTTCTTCCCCGGAATCGCGGGTACCTCTGCCGTGACGGTCTGGCCGACCTTGACCAGCGGCAGCTCGAATTCATAGATGGGCGCATAGAGCCAGACCCGCCCGCTCGGGTCGGCCAACAGGAGACTTTGGTCAGGTCCGGTCCAGCTCGCCATCTCATCGATCAATTCATGGCTCAGGCCCAAGCGACGGAGCCGAAGGCGGCTGGAATCAACCAGTCGCTGGGCGCGCTCGGTCACCTCCGGCATGGTGCCGGTCTTGGCCTGCTCAAGGGCCTTCAAGGCCTGGAGGTATTCCTGCTCCGCTTGGTACAGTTCCGGGTCGTTGGCGATCTGGCCGACTGTCCGGATGATCTTGTTGATCGTCCGACGCTGTGCGGGGGCGGTCGTCACGCCGATGAACTGCCGCTTCTGCGGCGTGACCAGAATCGGCGCATAGCCTTCAGGCGCAGTCGTCGCAGCCATACCAGGAGCTCCGTTTTCTTCATAGACCGGAATCAGGTCCATGCCCATCGGTGATTTGCCAGGCTTGTCAGACTTGTAGCCAGGGATCATCGGGTCGGTCCAGTAGAGGATTTTCTTGGCTTCCGCAGTGCCGCCAGCTTGTGCTGGCGCGGCTTCAACAACATGCGTTCCACAGACGGGGCAGACAACCTTCTCACCCGCCTTGGCCATGACCATCATCGGGCACTTCTGCCCTGGCTTCATCATGGGGCAGTTGTGCATGTAGCAGATGTCCTTGGCACGCTGCGCTTCTTTACTCTCTCGCTGCTCGCTGCTCGCTGCTCGCTGCTCGCTATCTCTCTTGACCAGCTTCATATTGCAGATCGGACAATCGCCGGGTCGGTCGCTGGTGTACGTAGGATGCATCGGGCAGTAGTACACCACTCGCTCAACACCTGCACCGCTCGTCAGCAGCGAGCGGCGAGCGGCGAGCAGGACGACACCTCCCAGTCCGATGAGCAGGAGAAGCACAACGATGATCTGCTTTTGTTTGGGTGACATGTTACGATCCCTCATGTGATGTTGCTGCTGGCTGCTGGCTGCTGGCTGCTTGCAGTTCAGTTCCCACTGACCGCTCAAGCGTGGCGAAGCTCTTGAGCGCCTCGGCCAGCGCCTGGTAGTACGCGACCTGGGCGTTCAGATAGACCCGTTCGCTGTCAATCAGGTTCAGCACGTCGACACGGCCGGCTTCGTAGCCCGCCTGATCAGACTGAAAGGCGAGCTCTGCTTCTGGAATGAGGGCGTTCTGATAGACTTCCACGATCTGCTTGGCGGCGGTGAACCGGTAATAGGCGTCCTTGACCTCGTACTCGGTGAGGTTCTCAGCCTGCGCGAGTTTGGCTTGGCTGGTCCTGAGGTTGTGTTTGGCTTCCAGTACGCCAGGGATCAGACGGTTCTGCCACAGCGGCACGTTAATCTTCAGCGGCACCATCCATGCGTCGCGTCCGTCGTTGGCCATGGTCGTCGTCCCAGCGCCGATTCGGTTGTATTGGAAACCGACCGAGACATCCGGCAGATACTCCAGCTTCGCTAGGGTGTTGGCGTGCTTCTCACGCTTCACCATTGCCGACGCCTCGCCGAGTTCCGGGCGTTTCTTCTCGGCCATCGCTAAGAGCTCCTCAAGCGTCTGGGACAACATCGGCAGCTCAGGTTGCTCAGCCCGTCCCACGGGCGTGTGCGGATCACGGTCGAGCAGCGCATTGAGCATTGCGGCCACCGTCTCTCGCTGCTGGCGCAGCATCAACAGCCGCTGGAGCACATCGGAGACTTCCGCCTGGGCTTTGGCGACATCGCGCTGCGAGCCGCCCTGGGCGGCGTACCGGGCCTGCGCGATGCCCTCAAACTTCTTCAAGGCCTCGTCGATCTCTTCGACCGCCCCAAGGACAGCGTCAGTGGCATAAAGGTCGTAGTACGTCTCGGAGACTTTGAGCATCACGTCACGCTCGGTCATCTGTAGCTTCGCTTTCGAGGCCTGAGCCTCCGCGCCGGCGATCTGACGTTTTTCCCAGAGCTTGCCGGGAAACGGCACCATCTGCTCCGCTTCGAAGATGTTCTTCTGCGGGCCGAGGCTTGTCTCGAGCATCTTGCCCATGACCATGTAGCCAACCATGGGATCCGGGAGGGCCGAGGCCTGCGGGACGCGGAGCCTGGCGGCCCGCCATTGCTCCTGCGCAGCCCTGAGGGTGGGATTCCGTCGTTTCGCTTCCCCGAGCAGCTCCTCCAGGGAAAGCGGGGTGGTGTCCGACGTCAGGACCGTTTCTTCACCGCCGCTGGTGGCGGGGAACAAGAATGACGAGAGCGCAACAAGGCCGACGCTCAGGGCAATCCCAACACCAGGCTTGCGATCTGACATAAGTGCAACCTCCTTCCGCGACGACGCGCGCCGTTTTGTAAGAAGAGATCAAGCGCAACGTGGGTGCGAGGCCAAACAACAGTGTAGCGAATTAGAGGCGGAAGGTACAGGCGAGGAGGTAGCGCTTGGCGGGTGGGGCGGACTGAGCGAAGGATGGAGAGCTCGTCGGAGAGGGGGCGCTGTTGAGAACGAGGCTCAGGTGCGCGGCAGTCGCAGCCGCTGGCGTGGCGTGCGTGCTCATCTGGGAGGTGCGGCCTGGGGCTTCCGCGGTCACCGAGGCAGACGGCGCTGCGCTTCTGCAGGACGTGGCGCGGCAGGGCGCCACCGCGGAGGACGGACCGTCGCAGCAGCACTGAGAGCGGGTGCTGGTCTTGCTCAAGGGGTGCTGGAAGCAGCGCGCCGCGTAGGCCGGCGTCCACCCGGTCAGCACAAGGCCCAGCGCGAGTGAGAGGTTCAGAGCGAGACGCATTATTTCACAAACCTCGTAATGGTCTGCATGAGCTCATTGATCTTTTTCGCGCCGTCGCGCCGGCGAATCGCCTCGCTGACGCAGGTGTTGATGTGGCCGCTCATGACCTGGAGCGACACCTGGTCGAGCGCCCGGCGGGCCGCGGTGAGCTGCTGCACGATGTCCATGCAGTAGCGCCGTCCCTCGACCATCCGCGTGATCCCGCGGACCTGGCCTTCGATGCGCCTCAGGCGCGGCAGAATCCGTGTGTGTGTCGGATAGCGTGCCATGGCCGTATACTACCCTAGAGTATACATACTACAGGGGAGTATGTCAAGAGAAAACGTGACTACTCCATCTGTTCGGTATCAACCATGAGTCACTCCTTCCCAATTTATTTCGTAAACTGGATCGGTTGGCGACAAGCACTTCCACCGGCGTTGTAGTCATACACCATCCGCCCGCCGAAGTCGGCTCCCACCGTCATCACGCCGATCATGACGAGCAGCAGGAGCAGAAACAGCGGCCTACCTTTCTTGGGAAAGGGCCGAACAGCGATCGCCCAGCCAGTCAGCACGGTACACAAGCCGGACGTGACAAGCATGAGCCGCTTGTGGGGCGCCAGGAGCTGCGTTCTGACCGACAGATGCACCATGACGCCTTGCTCAGCATACAGACCGGTCGCTACGGCAACCACGAGGGACAACGCTCCCAGCACTAGCACCACAAAGGCCGACTGGGCGAATCGATCGCTCTTCAACAGCGACGCCGCCATGTACAGGAGCGCAGCACCCATCAGCAACGCGATGGGAAAGTGAATGACGAGCGGATGGAAATTCTGAAGGTGCTGCGCTCCGGGGAACATGGTCGTTACTCCACCGATTCGACGGTCACGTAGCGATTGCCGCCATTTTCATAGAGATCACCCTTCAAGGTCACCGTGTCACCCATTTTATTGATGACGTTCTCCGGATAGCCGGTTTTGTCCTCTTTGGGCAGCACGGTGTACAGCTTGCCCGTCCCGTCTTCCAGGATACTGATCGGAATGCCGGCTTTCGCGCATGCTATCGCGCACTGTTTATGTCCTGGGCCCTTCGCCGCCATCGCGACATAGCACAGAGAATCCACCAACTCACCTTTAATGATGATCTCTTGAACGCCCATGCCGTGAGCGTGATCATGCTCATGTTCCCCCTGGGCCCACACAGCCACCGGACTCATCAGCAGCATGGTTGCCACTATCCCTCGTATCACGTGCTTCATCTCCCGCTCCTCCTGGTTAGGCCACCCTGGCCTAGTGCCGATGCATCTCTTCGTGGGACTCCTATGAGCCCAAGGCATCCCCGCTTGATTCGGCTGGGTGATTACCACCTCCTCCTTTGGGCTCTGCTTCTCGCTGAGGCTTCAAGGTCATCCCGCACTTCGGGCACGAACCCGGTTGGTTCTGATGGACGTCAGGATGCATCGGACAGACGTAGGTCACACCTCCACTGACAGCTGGCTTCGCAGGGCCTCCCACCTGCGACGCGACCGTCCCTGACGGGTTCGGATACCACCCTGGATCTTCGCCTTCGTTCAGGTGGTCGCGAACCTTCAGGATGGTGAACATGCCGCCCATGCCGACATTCCCGAAGGGACCATCTCCACCCATCATGGGGAGCGTATTCGCAGGGCCTTCCATGTGGCGGGCATGCTCAGCATGTTCCGCCATACCGGTTTCTCCCATGGCCATGTAGCCTGGAACTAACCCACTGATCTTCTCTTCGAGACCGGCTTGGCTGACCCCTAAGACATTCGGGATGCTATGCCCCATCGCATTCATGGGATGATGCCGGCGATGACAGTGCAGCGCCCAGTCGCCGGGGTTGGCGATAAACTCGATATCCCGCGTCTGGCCTGGAAAGACGGTGACGGTCGTCTCCGGCCACTGGGCCGATCCAGGGATCTCTCCGCCATCGGTAGCGACGATCTTGAAGTTGTGGCCATGCAGATGGATGGGGTGGGATTCCTGGCCGACGTTGCCGATCCGGATCCGAACCCGCTCTCCCGTCTTCGCCACGAGCGGCGCCGTGCCGGGGAAGGCGCGGCTGTTGAAGGTGAAGATGTTGAAATCCGTCATGACGTTGACGTTCGGCGTTGAAGTCCCGGGCTCCACGAACCATTCGTTCAGGAAAATGGCGTAATCGCGGTCGATGTGATGCGCCGGCTTCTTGGGATGGATGATAAAGAAGCCCATGGTGCCCATCCCCATCTGCGTCATCTCATCGCCGTGGGAGTGGTACATCTGCGTGCCATGCTGGCGCAGGGTAAACTCGTACTTGAAGGTCTCTCCAGGCGGAATGCCTGGTTGGGTCAGCCCAGCGACTCCATCCATCCCGCTGGGCAGCAGCACCCCGTGCCAGTGGACGGCGGTCATCTCGGGCAGCTTGTTCGTCACGTAGATGCGTACGCGATCGCCCTCCACCGCCTCAATCGTGGGTCCGGGGGTCTGGCCGTTGTAGCCCCACGCCTTGATCGTCATGCCCGGGGCGATTTCCCACTCGATTTCTTCCACGACCAGATGAAACTCTTTGACGCCGTCAACCATCTTCCACGGCAGCGTGGAGCCGTTGGGCGTCACGACCGGCGTATAGGGAAGGCGGTTCGGGTTGAGTTGATCAGAGGAGACTTGGCTGTGAGCCGCTCGCTGGAGCAAGAGCGCTCCTCCAACGATCGCGACCATCAAGAGTCCTGCGAATCCAACCGCGCACTTCATGGTGTCTCACCTCCGTGATGGTGCTGTTGGGGTGTCCCGGGTACCTCCTGCTCAGGGGATTGGACGGCTGAGGAAGCCGCGCCCTCTTCAGGAAGCGGCAGCCTCCCACCCACGGCGCGCTCCAGCTCTGCGACGGCGATCCAGTAATCCCGGAGGGCTTCGAGGTACTCGCGAGAGGCATTGACTTCATCCCGTTTCGCCTGCAGCAACTGGAACACCCCCAAGAGCATGTAGTTGACGTGCTTCTGGGTTTCCGCCACGATGCGCTCTCGAATGGGGATCAGGT
Organism: Candidatus Omnitrophota bacterium; assembly: GCA_016193175.1. Classification (GTDB taxonomy): domain Bacteria; phylum Omnitrophota; class Gorgyraeia; order Aquiviventales; family Aquiviventaceae; genus JACPSQ01. Next base: position 6,146 of record JACPSR010000105.1, on the reverse strand, counting down.
GGTCTCGATACAGCTCCGCGGTCTGGCGCGCGGCTTTCAGCCGCGTGATATCGGCGCGCACCTCGGAGCGGGTTTCGGCCTCCAAGGCGGAGAGCCGTTGCGTGGCTTGTCGCAACTGCGCGTTGGCGCGCGCCCGGACGGCTTGCCGTTGATCGAAAATCGGCGCTTCGATGTCCACGGTCGGCCCAGTCACCCAGGCATGGTCGAGATCGTGTTCCGTATCGACTCCGACAGTGACTGCCGGCACGATCCCCAATCGCGTGACGGTTCGCGCGCGTCTGAGGATGTCCAGACTCTTCCGAGCGGCCGCCAAATCAAGCCGCTGGGAGAGGGCGAGGGGTTCCAGATCATCCAGCGCCGGATCGGCGGCAGGCAACGCTGGCAACTGATCGACCACGCGCCAGGTGATAGGGGCCTCGGCAAATCCCAACAGTTGATGGAGTCGTTCGCGAGCCAACTGAACCGCCACGTCACTTTGGGCGAGCTCGAGCTTCGCCTGTTGGAAAGCCCCCTGCTGGGTGGCGAGTTCGAGGTCGTTGATATTGCCCGCTTTGTGCTGGCGCTCCGCCAGCTCCCGAGCCGCCTCGGCGGCCTGCATCACCGTCTGCCGCATGGCGTGGACGTGCTCAGCGCCTTGCAAGGTGTAGTAGGCCGTGCGCACCTGCACACTGAAGCCCAGGACGGCATCACTCACACGCAACTTAGCCTGCTCAAATTGCGCCGCGGCCAGTTTCTTTCGCAAGGGGAGGAGGAAAATGTCCAAGAAGTTCTGCGCGAGGGCATACTCGCTATTGAGCACTGAGGTGTGGCTGGATGAGCGCCAGCTACCGAGAAAGACGGGATTCTGCAGCAAGCCGGCCTGCACCAGATCCGCCTGGGCGATGCCGAGCTCCTCATAGGTTGCTTGCAGCGCATGATTGTTGAGCAACGCAATCTGCACGGCAGCCCCCGCGGTCAAAGGCTCCTGTACGAGGGATTGAATGCGGTCCTTCACCGCCTGGTCTTCGGGTATGACCTGGTCCCAGTGCACGCTCAGTCCCGTACGCTGTCCAACCATCCGCTGCACCTCGGCAAAGCCGCCCTTGGCGGGCACGGACGCGCAGCCAGCCGCCAGCGTGGCACTCAGCGTGGTTGTAAGAACGAACGAGCCTTTGACCAGCATCGAGATGCGCACCACCTATCTCATCAACAGCAAGCCTACCAGACCCACACGTTGGGTGAATCGAGGAACAACGGAACGTGACGCTCGACGAACTAGAGCGTCAGTCTAGGCAAGACAGGCGGGAGGCGCGTGACTGGTGAAGGTCGTGCGGTAGAACGGAAGGCGCGGGGTGGGTGCCCGTGAAGGAGGACTCAGCCCGCTGGGTGCAGACACGAGCTCGACAACGGGTCTTGCGTCAACGCCACTGGGTATGAGGGCCGCACAGCCAATCACGGACGAACGAGCAAGCTGGCTGATGCTCCATGAAGTCGCTACGGCCTGCAACGTTGAACAGCAGGGATCGTCCTGATGGTGTGATGCCGGCCCATCCTCATCGTGATGCCCTGAGCGACTGTGTTGCTGGAGGGGCTCGCTGTATTCGTGGTTTGCGCTCAATGCCTCGCAGGCGCAGTAGTTGATTGCAACCAGGAAGGCAAACGCCGCAATCGCAGCCGTACCTATTACGAGTAGCCGGTTTCGCTGAATAGCCCGAACCATTATGGTTGAAGCGTACAGCATCATAACCCATGTTGTCAATAATAGTCGCTACACCACAGAAGCATAGAACAACTGCCACAGAGACACAGAAGAATCTCGATGAACGCCCTCTGTGTTTCTGTGGCGTTCGTTCTGTGGCCTCTGTGGTGTGTACTTAACGGGAGCGGCGGGGGCCGCGGAAGGGCGCGTGCCGCTCGGTATGCTGGATGACGACGCGCATCATGGCGACCGCCTCGGCCGGGTACCGGCCGGCCGCCGTCTCGCCGGACAGCATCACGAAGTCCGAGCCGTCGATCACCGCGTTCGCGACGTCGCTCACCTCGGCGCGCGTCGGGAGCGGGTGGTCGATCATGTGCTCCAGCATCTGCGTGGCGGTGATGGCCGGCTTCCGGAAATGATTGCACGCCGCGATCATCCATTTCTGCAGGATCGGGATCTCATAGATCGGGACGGAAATCCCCAGATCCCCGCGCGCCACCATGATCCCGTCGGCGGCCCGGAGAATGGAGGCGAAGTGCGTGATCCCTTCCCGGCTCTCGATCTTCGCAATGACCTGGCAGTGGGGGAGCGCGTGGGCCAGCCGCCGCTTGATCTCCAGGACGTCGGCTTGGTCCCGGACGAACGATTGGGCAACGTAATCGACTCGATGTTGAACGGCGAACTCAAGGTCGTGCATATCCTTCTGACTGATCGAGGGAAAATCCAGGGGTGTGCCAGGAATGTTGACCCCCTTGCGCTCCCCCAGCGTCCCCTCCTGGGCCACCTCAGTCAGGAGCCGGTCCCCGGTCGCCCTCAGCACCCGGAGGTGGAGCTTCCCATCGTCCGCGTAGATCATCTGGTGCCGATGGATGCGCTGGAACGAGCGCGGGTAGTCGAGCGAGACGCCGTGGGCGTTGCCGGGGATGGGCTCTCGGTAGAGCGCGAACCGCCGGCCTTTCTTGAGCGCGACGGGCTGCCCTCCGGCGAGCCGCCCCGTGCGGATGCGGTGACCCGCGAGGTCCTGGAGGATCGCGACCCGGCGACGCAGGCGACGCTGGACCTTCCGGATGCGCTCCAGCACCCGCTCATGCTCCGCCAGGGTGCCGTGGGAGAAGTTGAACCGGAAGACGCTCGCACCCTCCTCGACCATCTGCCACAGCGTCTTCGTGTCGGCGCAGGCGGGTCCCACGGTCGCGATGATCCGGGTTCTCATATTGAAAGACTGTTCATCGTTCGTTGTTCATAGTTCATAGTTCAATGAACTCTGGACTCTATTCCCATTCGATCGTCGCCGGGGGCTTGGACGAGATGTCGAACACCACGCGGTTGATCCCTCTCACCTCATTGATGATCCGGTTCGAGATGCGCTCGAGGACCGCGGCCGGGAGCTTGGCCCAGTCCGCGGTCATGGCGTCCACGCTCGTGACGGCGCGGACGGCGATGACGTGCTCGTACGTGCGCTCATCTCCCATGACCCCGACCGTCTTCACCGGCAGGAGCACCGCGAACGCCTGCCAGAGCGTCCGGTAGAGCCCGGCCCGTCGGATCTCGTCGATCACCCGCTCGTCGGCCTGCCGCACCATCCGCAGCCGCTCGCTTGTCACCTCGCCGAGGATCCGGACGGCGAGACCCGGCCCAGGGAACGGATGCCGCCAGAGGATTTCACGAGGCAGGCCGAGGAGTCTGCCGAGCTCGCGCACCTCGTCCTTGAACAGATCCCGCAGCGGCTCCACGAGCTTGAGGTGCATCCGTGTCGGAAGCCCTCCGACATTGTGGTGGGTCTTGATCGTGGCGGAGGGGCCGCCCCAAGCTGACTGGCTCTCGATGACGTCCGGATAGAGGGTCCCCTGCGCGAGGAACCGCACGTTCGGGATCTTCTTCGCTTCGATCTCGAAGACGCGGATGAACTCCCGGCCGATGATCTTGCGCTTCTCTTCCGGATCGGTCACCCCGCGCAGGGCCGCGAGGAACCGCGCGGAGGCGTCCACGTATCTGACCCGCATGCGGAAATGCCTGCCTGCCCCGACTGATGTCGGGGCGTAGGCAGGGCGCCCGAAGGTCTCCTTGATCTGGGCGCGCTCGCCGGACCGCAGGAGCCCATTGTCCACGAAGAGGCAGGTGAGCTGCTTCCCCAGCGCCCTGTGCAGGAGCACCGCGGCGACCGAGGAGTCGACGCCGCCGGAAAGGCCCAGCACGACCCTGGCCGTCCCCGCCTGCGCGCGGATCCGCCCGGTCGCTTCCTTCACGAAGGAGCGCATCGTCCATTCCCCGCGGCAGCCGCACACGCGGAAGAGGAAATTCTTGAGGATGCGGGTTCCCTCCTCCGTGTGGACGACCTCCGGATGGAACTGCAAGCCGTAGAGCCTTCGTCTTGGATCGACGATGGCGGCGGCGGCCGTATTGCGGGTCCTCGCGCTCACGGAAAAGCCCTGCGGCACGCGCCTCACCGAGTCGCCGTGGCTCATCCAGGAGACGAACGAGCGCCTGGTCCCGCTGAAGAGCCCGTCCGGCTGAATCACCCTGAGGGTGGCCCTGCCGTACTCGCGCCTGCCCGCCCGACGCACGCGGCCGCCGAGACAATGCGCCATCGCCTGCATCCCGTAGCAGATGCCGAGGGTGGGGACGCCGGCTTCGAAGAGCTCTCGTCTGGGGAGCGGCGCCTTGGGCTGGTAGACGCTGGCCGGCCCACCGGAGAGGATGACCCCCTTGGGGCCGTGCCGGCGGAGGGCGTCCGGGGTGAAGGCTTGCGGCGGGATGATCCGGCAGAAGACGCGCTGCTCCCGGATGCGCCTCGCGATCAGCTGGGTGTACTGCGACCCGTAATCAACGATCAGGATCAGCTCGTGGCTCTTCATGAGTGAGGGGCTAGCGTACAGCGTAGAGCGTTCAGCGTATAGGAGAACCGCTCCTGAACGCTGCACGCTGAACGCTGTGCGCTAGAGAATCACACGCGGCTTAGTTTTGATTTTCGTACTGGACTGTTGAGAGGCGCTTCAGCCGAACCTTTGCGGGCCATGCCGACGCGCTGGACCTGCTGGAAGATCTTTCCCTCGGTTTGGATGGAGGGGGCGATGATGATGTCGGTGAGCTGGAACGCCTTGACGTCCTTCGCCCCCACCGTCCCCATGCAGGTGGTGAGCGCCCCCATGAGGTTCTGGGAGCCGTCGTCGGTCTGCGCCGGGCCGAAGAGGATCTGCTCCAGCGTGCCGGTGGTTCCGACAAAGATGCGGGTGCCGCGCGGGAGCGAGGAGTGCGGGTAGGCCATCCCCCAGTGGTAGCCCCGTCCAGGCGCTTCCTTGGCTTTCGCGAACGCCGAGCCGACCATGACCGCATCCGAGCCGCAGGCGAAGGCCTTGCAGATGTCCCCGCCGTTTCGCATCCCGCCGTCCGTGATGATTGGGACGTAGCGGCCGCTCTTCTTATAGTAGAAGTCGCGCGCCGCGGCGCAGTCCACGGTGGCCGTGACCTGCGGCACGCCGACACCGAGGACGCCGCGGGTGGTGCACGCCGCTCCCGGCCCGACCCCGACGAGGAGCGCATGGATCCCGGTCTCCATGAGCTCGACGCCCTGCTCGTAGGTGACGACGTTGCCGCCGATGACGGGGATCTTCATGGTCTTGATGAAGGCGGCAAAATCCAACGGTTTGTAGGCGGTGGCGATGTGGCGGGCCGTCGTGACCGTGGACTGGACGACGAAGAGATCCGCCCCGGCCTCTTGGGCGATCGCGCCGAAGCGGGCGGTGTTCTGCGGGATGGTGCTCACGGCGCAGGGGACCTTGGCCCGCTTGATTTCCTCGACGCGCTTGGCGATGAGCGGCTCCTTGATCGGTTCCTTGTAGAGCCGTTGGACGATCTCGGTGGTCTTCTCCACGTCGCCCTGGACGATTTGGGCGATGGCTTCTTGGGGATCGTTATATCGCGCCTGCACCCCGTCCAGGTTCAGAACCGCCAGGCCCCCCATCCGTCCCATCTCGACCGCGAACGTCACATCGACGACACCGTCCATGGCTGAGGCGATGATCGGAACGCGGAACGTCAGATGATCCAGTTTCCACGTTGTGTCCACTTCGGTCGGGTTCATCGAGATCGTTCCGGGAACTAGCGCAATCTCATCGAAGCCGTAACAGCGCCGCGCCCTGCGTCCAATCCCGATCCATTCAGCCATTTTCGCTCCTAGCGTTTAGCGTACAGCGTGCAGCGTACAGGAGACAAAAAAGCCCAGACAGAGTCCGGGCGAGATACCCTTCGAGCAATTTGGCAGGATATGCCGCAATCCATGCTCTATTTTACCGGCAACCCCCTGACCTGTCAACGGGAAGTATGACATCGGTGGCGTACCATAAATTGTGTATGACTTGGGATAGTAAGAGGGCGTATCCTTCCAAGAGTTGTCGCCAAACAACCAAGGAGGATACGCCCAATGGAGCTCGGTGCGGTCAAGGAGTTGCCCCGCGCAGATATCGTACGG
>JACPSR010000014.1 GCA_016193175.1 Candidatus Omnitrophota bacterium | reverse complement strand
GTTCTGGTCATACCAGGTGTTCAGGAAAAATTTGTTCCCCAGTTCATTTTCTAGCGTGATCCCAGCCCGACTGGTGCCATCTGCGGCTTGACCGCCCCGGATGTGGAGGGCTTTCCCGGGGCTTGCCATCCCGATCCCAACGCTGCCTTCGAACGACGCACCCCCCTCATTCCAAAACTTGATCTTGCGGTTGGCTTGTCCGGTGCCGGCCCCGACGATATCCAGCGCGTCAGCCGTGAACGTCTGGTAGCCGATCTTGCCCGCGTTGGGTTCCTTGGTGAGTCCCGCCCCGAACTCGATGGTGCCCGTCCCGTTCATCTTCAGCTCCCGGTACACCCCGCGGGGCGAGGGGTAGTAGGTCGTCAGGGTGATCTCCTCGGCGATCGCGTAGGCGGTCGTCCCCAGGAGCAGCCCCATCACGAGCCAGCCTTTCACAGGTTCTCTCATCGATGTGTACTCCTCTCTATTGAAGTAGCCGGACCGAACTCTTTTGGACCGGCTCATCGGCTGTCCTCATCAAGCCCTTCACTGGTCACTCATCACTGACCACTCAGTAGACCCTAACCCGGACGAAGCCTGAGCGCTGGCCATCCGGGTTCTGGACCTGGAGGTCGTAGTCGCCCACCGCCGTCAGGAGGCTCGGAAAGACGCCCCAACTCAGCGTGGAGGGACTCGCCACCGTGGGGGGCGGAAGGCCCCCGGTCCCGGCTTGCTTCAAGAACGTCCCCACCGGGTAGAAGATGAGGAGCTGCGCCCCCGGCTGGAGGTTCGCGCCGCCGAAGACAAAGCTGACGTTCGGCGAGCCGTTGGCCACACTCGGGGGCCATACCCACGCGAGGCTCGGCGCAGGCGGGGGCGGCGGGGGCGGAGGTGGTGGGGGCGGTGGAGGCACGAGCAGCGTAAAGGTGGCGGAGCAGCCGGGGGAGGGGCGGGCGCCGGCGGCGTTCTCGACGCTCAGCGTACAGGTCACACTCTGGCCGGGCTGCTGGGCGCTGGTTCCCTGGGGCGACAGGCTCCCGTCGAGGACCACCACCGCACCGACATTGTTCTTACACTCAAAGGGGATCCACCCATCCGCATCACCGGTCGTCTCCCAGGTGATCCCCACCACCGTGCCGGCCGGCCCGCTCGCGGGGCTGAAGCTCAGGTGGCACGTGGGCACGGGCACTGGATCGTGAACGTCGCTGTCGCCGGATCGCTGACCTGACCCGCGGCATCGATGGCATGCACCCACCAGGTGTATGAGTGCCCGGCGTGCACCGGCAGGGTGATGGTCGTGGCGCTCACGTCAAGACAGAGGTAGTGGGGGCTGCCGGAGCAGGCGTTGCGATCGCGCAGGCCTGGGTCGGTGAGGTCGTTGGCTCGCACCGCATAGGCGATGGCCCCGGGCACCGGGCTCCACGAGAGGAGCGTCGAGGCCGTGGTGGCCGGCAGGACCATCTTGTGGAGCGGTGAGCGGAGCGTCGGCGGAGCCGGGGTGGCGAGGACCGTGACCGGCTGGCTCTGGGCGGCAATCTCGAGGTTCCCGTTGAGGAAATAGCGCACGACGTACTGGCCGGGTTGGATGCCTGGAGGCAGTGTATAGCTGATGCGTCCCGTTGGAGCCCCGCCGGTGGACTGCGAGAGCGACGGGTTTGTGGGCGGGCTGCCGGCCACATTGACGCCGAGGAGATCCGCCGCAGGCCTCCCTGGCGGCGCGGTCCAGTCAATCGTCAGGGTCTCCCCGGGGCGCACTGTCACGGGGCTTGCCGAGACCGCGAAGACCGACACGGTGACGGATTGGGTTGCGCTGCCTCCTTCCCCGCCTCCTTCCCCGGTGCAACTGAGGGTATAGGTCGTCGTGGTGGTCGGACTCACCACCTCGCGATCAGCCGGCGGCTTCACGCCGTTCCAGCCATCAGAGGCGCGACATGCGCTCGCGTGGGCGCTCTGCCAGCGCAAGGTACTCGACAAGCCGCTCATCAGCGTCGCAGGCTCGGCGGTCAACGTGAGGGTTGGACGGATCGATCGGGACTCACCCGGAGGGGAAGCCCGAGCGCCACGGTTCAGTTCATACAGGTAGATGTCTACGTTCCCAGTACGAGTATCCTGCCAGACGAGCCGATCCCCATCGAGATCAGGGTTCCCCTGGATAGATGGATCGGTCGTGATCTGCTGCTCGGTGTTGGTGGCGAGGTCATAGAGGTGGATATTCCAGTCAATGCCATCGTTGAAGAACGACGCCCCCCTATTGCCCTTGCGGGCATCAACCCAAACGATCCGATCACCAGAGACCGCTGGAGCGACCTGGTTACTGGGATCGCTTGTGATCTGTCGATCAGGGCCAGCACATCCCCCGGTGGCTTGGTCATAGACACAAAGGTAGATGTCGCAGTTGCCGTTGGGAACGAAACGACTACAGCTCCCGTTGCGCTCATCTTCCCACACGATGTTGTTCACCGAGACGGCGGGGGTGTGTTGATCGCGGGGATTAGTCGTGATCCGGCGCTCAGGACACTGATCTGTCGCTGGATCGTAGTCGCAGAGGTAGATGTCCCAGTTCCCGTAGCGGTTGTCCTGCCAGACAATACGATTTCCATCGATCGCTGGGAGTCGCTGGTCTGCTCGATGGCTCGTGATCTGTTGCTCAGGACAACGCCCTGTGGCTCGATTGTAGAGACAGGAGAAGATGTCCCAGTTCCCGTAGCGGTTGTCCTCCCAGACGATCCGGTTGTTTCCTGAGACGGCAGGGTTCTCTTGGTTACCAGAATCCGTAGTGATCCGCCACTCGGTGTCAGTGGCGAGATCAAAGAGCGAGATATCCCAGCTTGTGTTCACAATACGAATGATCCGATCGTCATAACGAGCGTCCTGCCAGACGACCAGATCACCAGCGATGTCTGGGTTTGTTTGATAGGCAGGATCGCTCGTGAGCTGACGCTTGGTATTGGTGGCGAGGTCGTAGAGAGAGATGTCGATGTCGGCGTTTCCAGCGCGCCAATCCTCCCACACAATCCGATCGCCTGAGACGATAGGTTTGACCTGCGTGTGGGGATCGGTCGTGATCTGCCTGGGTGGGAGCTCAACGGAAACCCCGGTGACTTCTTGGAACTGGAGTCCCCTGAATGTCGTCGCGACCACCCTCACGAGATACGTACCGGTCGGGACCTCTCGGATTGGCCAGATCCCCAACACTCCTTCCTCCACCGGGGTGAAGACCGGTGAACCGATCGGTAACCACTCGGTCGATGCATCCCGCCTCCTATAGGAGAGCTGGTACTGCTGAAACCCCGGTCCGGCCACGGTGCCGGTGATGACAATCGAGCCGATTTGCGGATTGAACGTCGTTCCTGAACTCGGACTGGTCATCTTCACGCGCAGCACCGACTCGACCCTCACGGCTTTGGCGGCATTGAGCCGGCCAGCGCCCGTATCGATATCGAACCCCGGGCTTCCCACCTCATCGGCTGACGCCCGCAGCGCCTGGCGGACCTCCTCAGGCGTGAACAAGGGGTGAGCCGCAAGCACAAGGGCTGCGACGCCTGCGGCGTGCGGGGCCGCGGCGGAGGTACCGGCGGCTCGCCGGTAGCGGGTCCCAACGGTCAAGCGAGGATCGCACCTGCCGGCGTCGCAGGCGCTTGCCCGGAGGGAGAGGATATTCCGCGAGGGTTGGTAGGTGGGGGGTGGGACCTCGGTACCGCCCCCGGGAGCCACGATGTCCAAGAACACACCAACGTCGGAGAACGACGCCGCGACATCGTCAGGGGTCGACGCACCCACCACAATGGGTTTGGGGTTGGTCATGTTCTGAGGGCTACAAAGCTCCACATCGTTATGGCTGTTTCCAGCAGCAAAGATCACCACGGCCCCGTGTCCATACGCTTCTCGCACAGCCTCCTCCTCAATGGGAATACTCCGCTCCACATGCGTGCATCCCCAGCTATTGTTGATGACACGCGCCCCGTTTTGCGCGGCGTAGCGCAGGGCTCTTGCAAACCTTTCAGAGTCCCCGTTGCCCTCACGATCCAGCGCCTTCAGTGGCATGATCTTGGTTTGAGGGGCGACCCCAATCATGCCGAGGTGGTTATGGCCGACCGCCGCGATGGTCCCCGCGACGTAGGTGCCGTGGCCTTCGTCATCCATGGGATCAGGGTCGTTCACGTCCCCAGGATCATCGTAATCGCCGTCCCCGTTGGCATCCCTTGAGTTGACGAAGTCGAACCCACGCACATCGTCCACATAGCCATTCCCATCATCGTCGATGCCATTATTCGGAATCTCTCGCGGATTCACCCAGACATTCGCGGAGATATCAGGGTGATAGTAGTCCAAGCCGCTATCGACCACCGCCACCACGATGGGCTCGCCTGTGATGATGTCCCGGCCTTGGGTGATGTCCCAGGCTTGTTGCGCTTGGATCTTCTTGAGGTTCCAGAGGTCCTCATACGGTTGGCCCCAGGAGCCGCGGGAGGAGTAGTAGGGGTCGTTGGGAACCAGGGAGGTTGTGGACACCGGCTCATCGGCTTCTTGAGTAGTAAACACGTAGTTCAGCTGGGCGTACTCGACGTGGAGATGATCGGCGGCGTAGGCCGCAACCGCCTGCTCGATATCGGTCTGTGGCGGCACCTCGAAGACGTAGACGTTGGTGAGATCCGGCAGCTCGGCATCCGGCGGGATCCGGGCGGCTTGCTTGGCGAACTGACGACGCCACTCGGCGTGTCGCTGGCGCTCTAGGGCCTGGGCATCGGCGGTCGAGCGCCCATGCCGCTGCACGAAGACACTGTGGCCTCCACTCACACCGAAGCGCTCGTTGAGGTCGTCAATGGAGCCGGAAAAATCGCTCAGCGCTGTCGTAAATGGCCGCGCCTGCTTCCTGAGCCGCTTTTTCTCCAGTAGACAGTGGGCGCATTCCTTGAGGTTATCCTTGAACTTGATGATGATCTCGCCCTTGACGTAGCGCGGTCCCTCAGCCGGCGAGGCCGCCTGCGCCGGAGGCGTGGGGTCGGACGTGGAAGCTGCGGGTTGAGTCGGGGTCGGCTCCGGTGCGACCGGATGCGGGACGGGACTCGGCGGCTGGTTGAGCTGCAACTTGCTCATCGAGCGCCCAAGGGTTCCACTCGCCGCGCCTGGCTGGCTGGTCGAGGCGAGGGGCGAAGTCGATGCGGCGGCAATCGTGCTGCGCGCGGGTAGGATCGGAGCCAGTGGGGGATCTTGCGGCGGCGGAGCGGCGGCGACCGGGTTGTTGGGGTTTGACGCCGGTGGCTCGCTGGCGGGGGGCTCGTGTGGGGGAACCGGGGCGCTGACGAGGAAGCTCGCCGGGGGTGCACTCACCGGCGGCGTGGTCCCATCGCTGACGAGGAAGCGCAGGTCGCGGCTGGTGTCCGTCGCCTGCGGGGTCCAGTGCACCTCGGCCTCGAGCCGGCCGGGGACCGAGGCGATCGTCCGGACCTCGGCCGTTTCGGGGAGCGGGGTGCGCTCATCCAACCGGAGGCTCAGCCGATCCCCGTCGGGGTCGGTCGCGCCGATCCGCAGACTCAGGCGCTCCCCCGGTGGCCCCCCCGAGACCGACAGGTGCCCAAACTGGGGAACGTGGGAGCCCGAGGAGGAAGGCTCTGGACTTTGCGCAGGGTCCGGAGGATCAGCAACGGGTTGCTCCAGTTTGATGCGGTAGTTGGGCTGGGCGGCTTCGACATGGGCCGGGTCCTGGGCGAAGGCGGCGACGGCCGCTTCGATGCCCTGCCCGGGGGCAAGCCGGAGGCGATACCACCGCTCGATGCCGAGGCCTGAGGGCTCCGGGTTCGTCTCGGGAAAGACCCGCTCGATGGCCGTCACGCCATACGTTGCGCACAGCGCATCCAGCGAGGCGATCCCGCTGAGCAGCGTGTGATGGACGCGAGCCGCCTCAATCGCCCGGGCGGCCTCCGCCGTGAACTTGACCAGGACCTCCCCGGGGACCGCCTCCGCCCCGCGCTCCGGGGCGCCCGGCTGCGCGGACGAGGAGGTGGCAAGGCCAAAAACGAGGAGGATCGCGAAACCCAAGAAAGATATTCTACGCATTCGTATCGCGCTCAGACGCCACTTCTCGGTAATAGTCAATGTTGGAGTTTTCACCGCAACATCGCGAAATCCCGCGACGACGCAAAGGGGGTCAGCAGCACTCTCTGCGCCTTTGCGCTTCCTTTGCGCTTTTGCGGTGACACGACTCAGCCGCCGGTGATGAGCACGAGGATGGTTCCCTCGCCCTCGGCCAGCAGTCCGAGGGCCTTGCCGAGCAGCATGCCGGGCTGGATCTCGTCCGGCTCGGCCCGCATCGCGTGGCCGGGGACGGACGAGCTCACCAGGAGATCCCCGCGCTGGATCGGGCCGTTCTCGGTT
>JACPSR010000013.1 GCA_016193175.1 Candidatus Omnitrophota bacterium | reverse complement strand
CTTGGTTCCCAGGCCCACGCACCTTCGTAACTCTGTGGATGTGCCCGCTTTGCTTGAGGATTTAGGCTTTGTGGTCGACTTTCACCGAGGAGGATACATCCGCCTCCTCCATCCGGAGCTGATCGTGGAATTTCTCGTGCCCGAGCGCGGCCACGGCACTGATCAGCCGATGCGCTTGCCCCAACTGAAGGTCAACGCCCAGGCCCTGCGGTTTCTGAATCTGTTGGCGGACAGCACGATCACAGCGACGCTTGAAGGGATCCAGGTGCGCATGCCCCATCCGGCCGCGTTCGCGCTGCATAAACTGCTCATCGCGCCGAGGCGTCAAGGCCGAACCGGCAAGCAGGCCAAGGACCTCGATGCAGCGGTAGCTGTCTTGGAGGCTCTGCGCGCACATGGAGAAATCAAGTCGGTTAGAGAACACTTTGCATCGATGCCGCCGCGATGGCAAGCGCGTATTCGTCAGCAGCTATACGCGCGTCAAGAGTTGCGTGATTGGCTCGAGCTGCTCCGCGGTGAGATGAGGGCTCATAACAGAAAGGACGCCGCATGGCCTATGTGAACTATCAGTTTGAGAAACGAAAGAGGGATTTGGAAAGGAAACAAAAGCAGGAAGCGAAACGCCAGCGCAAACTGGAACGAAAGAAACACCAGGGCGCCGAGCCGCCGGCGCCTCCTCCCAGCGTCTGAGCGCCGTCGGCGATGGTCACCACGATCCTCGACGGCTACAAAAAAGCAGGAGGCGCGACGACAACGACACGCCGGATGCCGGGGACGCCCGTCACACGTCCAGCGCGGGGCCGAAGGCGCGTAGCCAGCGCTTGGCCTCAGTGTACGCGGGCGCGTGACGGGCCACCAGGGCCCAGAACCGCGGAGAGTGGCTCCGCTCACGCAGGTGCGCCAGCTCATGCACCACCACATAGTCCAGGGCCATGGGCGGCGCCATGATGAGCCGGTAGTTGAAGCTGAGGGACCCGCCAGGCCAGCAAAAGCCCCAGCCGCTGCGCAGACTGCGAATGTAGACCCGCCGCGGCTGCAACCCCATCTCAGCGCTTCGCGCAGCCACCTGCTCCCCAAGGGCGCGGGAAGCCTCCGCCGTCAGCCAGCGGCGCAAGCTGCGCCGGGCGCCCTCGAGGCTCCATGTGCGCACTGAAACCAGCAGCCGCCCGTCAGGGGTCTGCGTGACGCCAACCGCGGAAGCCTGCCGCACCAGCACCGCGTGCGGCTCGCCGCGCACGAACACACGGGGGCCGTAGGGCCAGCGGCGCGGGGTGGCCGCGCGGCCGTTGAGCCGGTGGACCCATCGCAAGATCCATCGCCGATGCTGCAACAGAAACGCCCGCACCGTTGGCTCGCGGACGCCCCGTGGCGCGCTCACCACCAGCCCGGTCTCGGGTGCTATCCGCAGCCCCAGGTGGCGGACCCGCCCGCTTTCCTGCACCGCGTAGCCGACCCTCTGGCCATCCAACACGACCTTGAGGCGGGCCAGACAGAGCGGCTTCCCCTCCTCCATGCCGCCATTATACCAACGCTCTGGCGTTTTCCTCCGCCAGGGCCCGCCGGGTATCGTCAGTCGTCACAGCAACAAGAGACGCCGACTGCGAGTCAGCGCAGCCGGCGTCTGTGCTCGTGGGGATCCGGCCGATCGCGCTGTTGCACGGCGGGTTGTGTCCACGGCCTGGCACCATATGAGCTGAGACGGAACGGCCCGTACAATTGGTGCTGGGTGGGCGCCTACCCGGAACGAACTGAGCGCTTTCCTCAACGCTTCCTTCCACGAAAGTGCGGTATAATACTCCCCCTGGTGATTACGAACGAAGCGGAGGAGGAGAAGTCATGGCAGGAGCCGTTGTGGAGGTTTCCGAGAGCAACTTTGAGCAGGAGGTTACGAAGTCGGCGGTTCCGGTCTTGGTGGACCTCTGGGCCGCATGGTGCGGACCCTGCCGCATGATCGCGCCGGTCGTGGAAGAGCTCGCGGCCACGTATCAGGGGAAGATGAAGATGGGCAAGCTCAACGTGGACGACCATCCCCAGATCGCGGCACAGTTCCGGATCATGAACATCCCTACGCTGCTGCTCTTCAAGGGCGGCAGGGAAGTCGACCGGATTGTCGGGGTCGTTCCGAAAGAAGAGTTGATCCGCCGCATCGAACGCGTCATCACCTAGGGACACCCCACGCCAGAGATGCGCCTTGCTCGCGGCGTGCCGGCGATTGCAGTCTTCTGCTCAGGCGAGGGTACGAACCTCCAGGCCATCCTCGACGCCACCCGCGCAGGTCGGCTCCGCGCCCGCGTGGCGCTCGTCGTCAGCGACCAGCCGGATGCGAAAGCACTCCTGAGGGCGAAGCGCGCTGGCGTTGAGACACGTTGCTACATCAACCCCCGCGAATATCCCACCCGTGAAGCCTTCGAGCGCGCGCTGATCGCGCTGTGCGAGTACGAGAAGGTTCGCCTCGTCTGCCTCGCTGGCTTCATGCGGATGCTCTCGCCGGTCTTCGTCCGGCGCTACCGCCACCGCATCCTGAACATCCACCCGGCCCTCCTGCCGGCGTTTCCGGGAGCCCATCCGATCCGCGATGCGTTACAGTGGGGGGTGAAAGTCACCGGGGTGACGGTGCACCTTGTGGATGAAGCGATGGACCACGGTCCCATCGTCCTGCAGGAGGCGCTGGCGATCAGACCCGGCGAGACTGCAACGAGCCTTCTCGCGCGGCTTCACACGATTGAGCATCGTCTCTATGCGCAGGCGATCCGCTTGATGCTGGAAAGGCGCACCCGGATCGTCGGGCGGACCGTGACGATCCGTTGATCGGCGAAGCGAAGTTTAGCGGAAGACCTCGAGGCGGGTTTTTGGCAGCAGCAACGTGCGGCCGGTGAGGGGATGGGTGAGCCGGACGGACTCAAAATCCTCGAAGCGGTAATTGGAGAGCACCTTCGCAATCAGGTTCGTGGCCGTCCGGAAGACCCGCTGGATCGTTGACTCATCGAGGCTCCCAGCCGTCGATGGAGAGACGTCGAGGGTGAAGGCGAACTCCCCGTTGTCGAATTGCCCACCGCATCGGCCGACGTTCACCAGGCCGTCTTGCTGCAGCTCCTCGGTCAGTTGGTGCTGAATCCGCCTGGCGAGCTGCCAGCTCAGGAACTCTTCCAGCCGAATGTCCCGAGGCACGTACTGCTCGAGCGTCAGGACGTTTGCGCCGACGAAATTCAGCTCAAAGATGGTCCGGGCGAACATCTCCGGCGTGTCGAGCATCTGGACGTTCGCGCGGCGGACGTCGTCCAGGTACCGCACGACGGTCAAGTAGGCGCCGGGCACGTTGGGATCGGACATCAGCAGGACGTAGAAGCGGACCTCGGCGTCCGTGCTCAGCAGGACCCGGTGAATCACGGTGAGCGTCTTGCGCGTCGCCTCATCGAAGGCCGGGCCGATGCCAATCTGGCCGCCGCTTTGCGCGAGCGCGTCCGGCTGCTCCAGCTGCACCGCCAGCGTGTGGTCGACGAATCGGACCGATGCGTGAAGCCGCTCCTCAGCCAGGAGCGTCTGGAACGCCTCCGTCAGGTGCGCCTTGGGGTACGTGGGTCGGCCGTGGCACCCCACCGTCAGGATAAGGGCGAGGCCACCTAGAGGAACGCACAGCCGACGCCACACGGGTTTCATCGATCGCCGAGGGGGTTAGGAGGGAGCGGGTGTCTGGGGAGGGAGGACGCGCTGCTTGCCGTACTCGGTGAAGATCGCTTCGATGTCGTCGTACTCGAGCTCCTCCCGCTTCAGCAGCTCGCCGGCGAAGCGTTCGAGGAGCACGTCTTCGGTTCGCAGCAGCGCCTCGACGTCCTTGACGCATTGCGAGAGGATGAGGTGCGTCTCTTCGTTCAGCCGATCCTTCGTGCGATCCGACAGCCGATCGCCTGAGCCGGCGCCCCGAAACGCCCACGAGCTCAAGAGGGCTTCATAGTCCCCGACGAAGCCGTTGGTTCCCATCCCCAGGCGCCACACCATGTTGTGGGCCTGCGTGATCGCGTTATGGAAGTCGGCCGCGACCCCGTCGGAGGTGGACTCAAACTTGAGCTTTTCCGAGACGAAGCCCCCCAGCGCGGCCTTGATGTTGGCCAGGATGCGATTGCGGCTGGAGGTGAAGAGCTCCTCGCGCGGCTGGTGGTAGACGACCCCCAGCGCGTCGCGTCGCGAGATGATCGAGGCCTTGAACACGTCGTCCGTGGGGTGGAGAAGGTAGGTGACGACGACGTGGCCGGCTTCATGATAGGCGATCCGACGCCGTTCCTCCTCGTTCATCTTCCGGCGGCGCTTGAAGCCCAGCTCAATCCGCTCCAACGCCTCCGAGAGGTCCTTGAAGGTGATGAGCTCGCGTTTGTTCCGCGCGGCGATCAGCGCCGACTCCTTGACGATATTCTCAATGTCGGCGGGGGATTTCCAGACCGAGCGACGGGCCAGGCGCGCGATGTCGATGGCCGAGTCGGCCTTCACCTTGGAGAGGTAAAATTGATAGAGCTTCTCGCGGTCTTCCAGGCCAGGCCGATCCACGTAGATCTTCCGGTCCAGCCGACCGGGACGCAGGAGGGCGGGATCCAGAACGCTCTCGCTGGCGTTCGTCGCGCCGATGACGACGACGTTGTACCGTTGGCTCTCCAGCCCGTCCATCTGGACGAGGAGCTCGTTCACCGTGTTGTTCCGCTCGGTCTGCGCCCCGAAGCCGAGGTCCGCGCCGCGGGAGGTCCCTACCGCGTCGAGCTCGTCAATGAAGATGATGCAACCGCCTTCCACGCGGGCCAGTTGCTGGGCTTTCTTAAAGATTCTGCGCACGCGGGCCGGTCCTGTGCCGACGAAGATCTCGATGAACTCCGAGCCGGAGACCGAGAGGAAGGGGAGGCCCGATTCCGTGGCGATGGCTTTCGCGAGGTAGGTCTTCCCGCAGCCCGGCGGTCCGGCGAGGAGCACCCCCCGCAGCACCTTGCCGCCGATCTGGGTCACCTTGACGTGGTCTTTCAGAAGCTCGACGACTTCCCACGCCTCCCGCTTGGCCTCTTCCATGCCGATGACTTCATCCCAGCGCACTTTGACGGCCTCACCCTTGACCCGGCTCTTGGAGAGCTTGCTGAAGCTCCCGCCGCCGTAGTGGAGCCAGGAGAGCATGATGATGAAGATCCCCGCGTACAGGATGGACTGGATCGGGGTCATCGCGAAGAGCGCCATGAGGTAGGTCCGCTGGTAGGAGTCGATGCCCAT
>JACPSR010000119.1 GCA_016193175.1 Candidatus Omnitrophota bacterium | reverse complement strand
TTGACGATGAGCGGATAGCTGAGATCGACCTGCCAGAGCTTGTCCGGGTCGCTGACTTCGAGGTAGCGCGGCGTGGGGATCTCCTCGGCGATGAGGACCTTTTTCGTCAGCACCTTGTCGAGGGTGAGGCCCAGGGTCAAGCCGTCGGCGCCCACGAAGGGGATGCGCATCATCTCAAGCAGGATCGGCACCTGGGACTCGCGGTTCCGTCCCTCGTAGCCCTCGGCGATGTTAAAGACGATGTCGGCCTTGAGCACCCCCATCTGCGCCAGGAGACAACGGGCGTTCCCGATGCGCGCGACCTCATGGCCCGCCTCCTTCAAGGCCCGTTCGATGTGGGTCACCGTCTCCTCGTGGTCGAACTCCGCGTTGAGGTCCGGCGGGTCGCCCGGCTTGAGGACGAACTCGCTTTTGACGTTGTAGGTCAGGCCGACACGAAATCCCATCCCCCTCACCCTGCAACCGCAAAGGCCGCGGAGACGACCATCGACGTTCCCTCTGCGTTCTCTGCGAATCGATCGTTCAGCAAGCGTTCTGCGTTTCTGCGGTTACAAAAAAAGAGGGACCCTCAGCTTTCGAGTCCCTGCTGACGAACGCTCAGTTGTGTCAACGGTGACGCGACGATCCTCAAATCACCCGACGCGATCCACCGCAGATCGCGCGGGCATCTGAAGACCGAATCAACATCACGTGTGTCATCATCGTTACTATATTTCGTACCATACCTGTCACACGCTGTCAAGAAAATGTCAAAATAATTCTGCGTCATCACTTTCGCTGCGCAGAACCGGGCCGATTATGATACGATAAATTTCGCAAGCGAAGTGGATTGTGGAGCGAACCTATGGGCACGCTGGTCCTCATCCGACACGGCCAGTCGCAGTGGAATCTGGAAAACCGCTTCACGGGGTGGGTCGATATCCCGCTCACCGATGCGGGCCGCGAAGAGGCGCGCCGCGGCGCCCAGGTGATCCGCGGCATGACGTTTGACCGCGCCTTCACCTCCGTGCTCCAGCGCGCCCAGGAGACGCTCACGATCGTTCTCAAAGAGATCGGGCAACCGCAGCTTGCGATTGAACGCGACCAGGCGCTCAACGAGCGGCACTACGGGGCGCTGCAAGGGCTGAACAAGGCCGAGATGGCGAAGCAGTACGGCGACGAGCAGGTGAAGATCTGGCGTCGCAGTTACGACGTCCCCCCGCCGAAAGACACAACCGACTGGAACCCCGACGGCATGAGCGAAAGCCTCAAGGACACCGCCGCGCGGACCCTCCCCTACTTCAACGCGAAGATCCTGCCCCTCGTGATCGCCGGGAAGACGATCCTCGTGGTGGCGCATGGCAACAGCCTCCGCGCAATCGTGATGGCCTTGGATCAGATGACCAGGGAGCAGGTGCTCGAGTTGAACATCGCGACCGGCGCCCCGATCATCTACGAGATCGACCCACACGGCGCCGTCCTCAAGAAAACCGTCACCGAACTTCCTCCTCCCCACGCCAGGATTTAGCGTACAGCGTGGAGCGTCTAGCGGATAGGCAAGCAACGATGAACGCAGGTCGAGCCTATACGCTATACGCTGAACGCTCTACGCTAGAACGTCCCGTTCTCATGTAGTGATAGAGATACTGCTGCGCGTAGCCCGCGTACGGCCCGAAATGGCGCCGCGCGTAGTCGTGCAGACCCGCGCGCGTCATCTTCCGATGCCGGAAGTAGTAGCGCATCGCCCGCTCCATCCACACATCGATCGGAAACGCCTCATACTTCTCAAACCCAAAGAGCGCGACACAGTCCGCCACTTTATCGCCCACCCCCTCGCAGCCTAAGAGGGCGGTTTTGGTTGCCTCGTACCCCACGCGCCGCAACTGCTCAATCGGCAGCCTTCCATCGACGACGAGCCGCGCCGTCGCCCGGAGGTAGGGCGCGCGGTAGCCCAACCCCAAGCTGCGCAGCCGCCGCTCCGGGAGCCCCGCAATCGCCTCAGGCGTCGGGAAGCTGAACCCTCGAAAGCCGTTCAGCGACACCGGATCGCCGTGCGCCTGGCAGAGCCGCTCAATCATCCCCTCGATGCGCTTGATGTTATTGAAGGAGGCGCAGATGAACGAGGCGAGCGTCTCCCATCCGTCCTGGCGCAGCACCCGCAGTCCCCGGTGGCGGAGGATCGCGTGATGAATCTGCATGTCCACGTCGATCGAGGAGAGGATTTCCGGCAGGTTGAGGTCGAGGGCGAAGTAGCGGCGGATGTGCTCAAGCGTCAGGGCGGAATCGGAGGATTCGCAGAACAACACATCGCCCTCTTGCCGCAGTTTGAGGACGGAGGAACCCAGGAACCCGTGCCACGAGCCATGGCGCTCGGCCCATCGGAAGGTCTGACCGGAAGACAAGGTCGCCTGGAGGGAGAACTCAGGCGCGGCAACTTCAAACATACAACCGTGAGGGAGATTGCGGATTTCGGATTGTGTCCGCCAACACGCTTGGCGGATCCGCCATGCGGTGTGGCGGAGATTGCGGATTGGCCGACTTCAAATCCGAAATTCGAAATCCGCAATTCGCAATTTCCATTGCTAGACTTTGGGGAGGGTGATTCCTTGCTGGCCCTGGTACTTCCCCTTGCGGTCGGCGTAGGTCACGTCAGGCAGCGACCCCGCCTCGAAGAAGAGCACCTGCGCGATTCCCTCGAACGAGTAGATGCGCGCCGGCAGCGGCGTCGTGTTGGAGATCTCAATGGTCAGGTGGCCCTCCCACTCCGGCTCCAGCGGTGTAATGTTGACGACGATCCCGCAGCGCGCGTAGCTCGATTTGCCGAGGCAGAGCCCCATGACGGAACGCGGCATCCGGAAGTACTCTACCGAACGCGCCAGGGCGAAGGAGTTGGGCGGCACTGTACAGACCTGGCCCCTGAAGTCGATGAAGGAGTCCGGGTTGAACTGCTTCGGGTCGACGACCGCCTGCTTCAGATTGGTGAAGACTTTGAATTCGTCCGTCACCCGGATATCGTAGCCCATCGACGAGAGGCCATAGGAGATGACCCCTTCTCTTTTCAACTGTTCTTCGAAGGGTTCCAACATGCGGTGCTTCTTCACGTACTCGCGGATCTCCCAATCCACGAGGATGCGGCCGGTGGATTTCAAGTGCTCAGGAAGCTCAGTAAGCTTCACTTGCGTCTCAAACATGACGTCCTCCCTTCTTTTCGGTCGAGAGCGCCAGGTGGATGCGGTTCGTGCTCCCGCGGACTGCGATCAATGGGAGATCCTTCCGTTTGCGCCGCAGGTGCTTCAGGTGCGGGTTGGCCTCATGGCGAACCCAACTCACCGGCCGCTCCATGACCTGCTCCAGCCCGTCCTTCCCCCAATGGGAGATGACAAACTGCTTGCACTTCTTGGAGAGCTCAGGACTCGGCAACCAGCCCATGGCGCACCTCCCTGTCGTTCGTTGTTCATTGTTCGGAGTTCGTTGACAAAACCTTGAGGCGAGCTGCAGCTCGTTTGACTATGAACACCGAACACCGAACTACGAACAACCAGACGTGGACCCACAATTCACACACTTGTAGCAATTTCCGTTTCGTACCATTAAGGACCCACAGTCGGAGCAGACAGGGGCATCCGCCTGCGCGACGAAGGTGAGCTTCTCCTGTTGCTCAAATGGATTGGGGCTCGCCGCCGCAGCCGGCGAAGGCTTGCTCGATGCGGGCGTCGCCGCGGTGCCATTGGACGGTTTTGCGCCCGGCAGCTCGGTCACCTTGAACTGCTGCGCTTCCTCCGCCGGCAGGAACTTCAGCGCCATCCAGCGGAAGATGTAGTCGATGACCGACTTGGCGAACCGGATATCCTTGTGGTTCGTCACCCCGGACGGCTCGAAGCGCACGTGGCCAAACTTGTTCACGAGGACCTTGAGCGGCACCCCGTACTGGAGGGCGAGCGACACGGTCGTCGCGAAGCAGTCCATGACGCCGGAGAGGGTCGAGCCCTCCTTCGACATCACGATGAAGATCTCGCCAGGCGTACCGTCCTCGAAAAGCCCGACGGTGAGGTAGCCCTCGTGGCCCCCGATGGAGAACTTGTGCGTGATCGCCTGGCGCTCGTCCGGCAGCCGGCGCCGGTAGGGCGTCCCGGCCGGCGCTTTGGTCGCGGCGGTCTTATCGTCCTTGCTGGTCGAGAGCGGCTGGACCTTCTTGGAGCCATCGCGGTAGATGGCGATCGCCTTGATCCCCAACCGCCAGGCCTCGGTGTAGGCGTGGCAGATGTCCTCGACCGTGGCTTCCTGCGGCATGTTAATCGTCTTCGATATGGCCCCGCTGATGAACGGCTGGGCCGCGCCCATCATCCTGACGTGACCCATGGAGTGGATGGAGCGTGTCGAGGCCCGGCGCGCCTTCAATGGTCTCCATTTCGTTGATGTACCGGAGGATCGCGTCCGCCTCAGGCGGCTCATAGCCCAGCTTCCGGAGCGCCCTCGGGACGGTCTGGTTGATGATCTTGAGCATCCCGCCGCCGACGAGTCGCTTGTACTTGACGAGCGCGATGTCCGGTTCGATCCCCGTCGTGTCGCAGTCCATGAGAAAGGCGATGGTTCCGGTCGGAGCCAGCACGGTGACCTGCGAGTTGCGGATGCCGGACTGCTCGCCCCGTTGGATCGACGCATCCCAGGCGCGCCGGGCGGCCTGTAACAGCGGCTCAGGCACGAGCCGGTGATTGATCTCCTCAACCTTGGCGCGGTGCTTGCGCTGCACACGAAGCTGCGGGTCTCGGTTCTTCGCAAACCCTGCGTAGGGGCCAAGCTGCTGCGCGATCTCGCCCGAGACCTCGTAGGCATGGCCGCACATGAGCGCCGTGACGGCGCCGGCCCACGCGCGCCCCTCTTCCGAGTCATACGCAGTTCCGAGCGACATCAAGAGCGAGCCCAAGTTGGCGTAGCCGAGGCCGAGTTGGCGGTAGTCGCGCGCGGTGCGCTCGATCTTCGCCGTCGGGTAGGAGGAGTTGTCCACGAGGATGTCCTGCGCGATGATCATGATGCGCACGGCGTACTTGAACTGCTCGATGAGGAAGTTCCCCTCGTCGTCGAGGAACTTCAGGAGGTTGATCGAGGCGAGGTTGCACGCGCTGTCGTCTAAGTGGACGTACTCGGCACAAGGGTTCGACGCATTGATGCGCCCCGTGTTCGGACACGTGTGCCAATCATTCGTCGTCGTGTCAAACTGCATGCCGGGATCGCCGCAGTGCCACGTCGCCTCGGCGATGAGCCGCAGGAGCTCGCGCGCCTTCACGCGCTCCATGACCTCCCCGGTCGTCACGGCCTTGAGGTCCCACTCCTCGTCGGCGAGCGCGCGCCGCATGAATTCGTCGGTGGCGCGCACGGAGTTGTTCGCGTTCTGGAAAAAGACCGACCCGTAGGCCTCGCCGTCGATCGCGGGATCGTAGCCGAGGTCGATGAGCTTGTGCGCCTTCTCCTCTTCCTTCCACTTGCAGAGGATGAACGATTTC
>JACPSR010000111.1 GCA_016193175.1 Candidatus Omnitrophota bacterium | reverse complement strand
GCGCTCGCGGTTGGCGGCGACCTCTCGGAGGCGCACGCCGGACACGGCCTCATCACCCAGCACGTCGGCCACCACCGTGTTCCAGATCACCTCGATCTTCGGGTGACGCAAGACGCGATCCTGCATGATCTTCGAGGCCCGAAGCTGATCGCGGCGATGCACGAGGTAGACCTTCGAGGCGAATTTCGTCAAGAAGGTGGATTCTTCCGCGGCGGAGTCGCCGCCGCCGACGACGACGAGGGGTTTCCCCCGAAAGATCGGGAGGGCACCGTCGCAGACCGCGCAGGCCGAGATCCCCTTGTTCCACAACCGCGGCTCATTGGGCAGCGTGAGCCGCTTGGCGGTCGCGCCGGTGGCGATGATGAGGGCCTGGGCCGCGAGCTTGCGCTCAGCAGACGCCACGGTGAACGGCCGCCGCGAGAGATCGACCTTGACGACATCCTCGGTGAAGGTACGCGCGCCAAACCGCAGCGACTGCTTGCGGAAGGCCTCCATCAACTCCGGGCCCTGGATGCCGTCAGGAAACCCCGGGTAGTTTTCGACCTCGGTGGTCGTGATAAGCTGACCCCCGGGAATCCCTCCGGCGGAGAACCCCTCGAACATCACCGGCGTAAGATTCGCGCGGGCGGTGTAGATCGCCGCCGTGTGGCCCGCAGGCCCGGATCCGATGATAATCACGCGTTCTGGCATTTAGAGGCCGTTTCAAAAAACCATCTTATGGCAAGCCGCGGGCCGCTCACAGCGAGCAGCCAGCAGTGGGCAGGTAAACTGGTCTACCGCTCGCCGTTCGCTGCTTGCTGCTTGTCGCTTGCCGCTAGCTGCTTGCTGCTAGCAAGTGGTGCTGCTGCTAGTTAACAGGTGCAGCAGGCGCAGCTCATGCCGTGCTTCGGTGCGGTTCGCTTGCGGGGCTTCGCGCGCTTCGCGGCCGGCCGCTTCACGCTCTTGCGTCGTGTCGCCATCGTTCACCTCCTTCAATGAGCAGACGATTTATGGAGCACGAAGTGCGACATAAATCGTAGGACGAAGTCCGTCTGCGAATTGAACCCCACACCCAGCGGTGGATTCGTCTCGACTTGCTGCAACGTTCGGGTGTGCCGACCCGTCCTGGCAAGCCGTTCCGACTGCAACGCTGGGTGTGGGGTGACATTCGGCCAGACCCTTTACGTCACTGTGTTCCGTAAAGGGTGGCCTCATGTCAATACTGAATCAACGAAATGATGGGGTGCGGGGCGAGGCGCGAGCGTCCCTTGAGCGCGGTCAGCTCGATGAGGAAGGCCAGCTCCACAATCTCGGCACCGCACCGTTCGATCAGCTCGATGGTCGCCCCCATTGTCCCGCCGGTCGCCAGGAGATCGTCCACGAGGAGCACCCGATCGCCCTTCCCCAGCCCATCCTGGTGGATCTCCAAGGTGTCTTGCCCGTACTCGAGCGAGTAGGTGGCCCGGTAGGTCTTGTGGGGCAGCTTCCCCTTCTTGCGCACCGGCACAACCCCGATCCCCAGCTCGTAGGCCAAGGCCGAGCCGACGATGAGGCCGCGCGATTCAATCGCGACCACGGCGTCAGGCCGTCTCCCCTGATGCCGATCAGCCAGCGCCCGGATGGCCCGGCGGAAGGCGGGGCCATCTTGCAGGAGGGGGGTGATGTCGCGAAACAGGATGCCCTTCGTCGGGAAATCCGGAATGTCCCGGATGTACCGTTTCAGACCTAGGCCATCCGCTTGCGCGTTCTCCACGCGTTTCCCATCAGCCGTCATGTCTCTCGGACACCTCCCGGTTTACTCGATGAAACTGTTTCACCAATAGCGAGATCACCACAGAGAGCACAGAAATCCCACAGAAACACAGAAGACTGCTTGACGAGAACTGTTCTGTGGCTCTGTGGAATCCTGTGGTTCTGTGGTGTCAAGGGATTTATGATACAAATGCACCCGACGCCTCAGGAATCGGTGCGTTTGTCTAACGGGTTAGTCGGAACGTGCGGCGACTAGAGCACCTAACTTAGGTGCTTTTAACGACTGCTTTGCTTGCGTTTGGAAAAGCAGTCCCTGCAGTACACTGGACGGTCTCCGCTTGGCTTAAAGGGGACCTCGCATTCCTTCTTGCACTCGGCACAGACGGCTTTGTGCATTTCCCGAGGTCGCGCCCACCCGCCACCACCACTCATTCCTGGCCCTCCACCGAACGGCATGCCTCCCCCTTTCCGTTGCCCTCCCCGGGCGCCGCGGCACGTTGTGCGCCGCCCAGCACCCAGGCCCTCTCATGATACCACGACGAGCGCCCGTCCACTACATCTATCAGCGGGGGAACGCCTCCCGCACGCCCCCATCGACCGTCAGGATGCAACCGGTCGTCTTGGCCGAACGCCGAGAGATGAAAAACGCCACCGCCTCGGCCACGTCTTCGGGTAGGACGCGCGCCTTGAGCAGGTTGCGCGCTTGATAATGGGCTTCCAGCGCGTCGGGGCTCACGCCATAGGTCTTGGCGCGTGAGGCTCGGATCGTCTTCCACAGCCCGGACCCTTCAAAGACGCCATCCGGATTGACGATGTTCGCCCGGATGTTGAACTCGCCGTTCTCGATGGCCAGCACCCGCGCAAGCTGCGTCTCGGCGGCCTTGGCCGCGCTGTACGCGCCGAACGCCTTCCCCGGCGCCAGCACATTTTTGGACGCGATGAAGACGAGAGCGCCCCCCATCCCTTGGGCGCGGAGGAGCTGGATGACGCGCCGCGACACCAGGAAGTGGCCGGTGGCGTTGACCGCTAAGCTCCGCTCCCACTCCAAGAGGGGCAGCCGATCGATCGCCGCGACATGCG
This sequence comes from Candidatus Omnitrophota bacterium, assembly GCA_016193175.1. Lineage (GTDB taxonomy): Bacteria > Omnitrophota > Gorgyraeia > Aquiviventales > Aquiviventaceae > JACPSQ01. Next base: position 473 of record JACPSR010000111.1, on the reverse strand, counting down.
CGACGCCCGCGTTCGAGACGAGGAAATCGAGGCCGCCGAAGGTCCGGAGGGCCGCCCCCAGCGCCCGCTGAACGCTCTGATCGCGGGTCACATCCATCGCCATGCCGACGGCGCGCCGGCGGCCGGAGCGCCGATTCAACTGATCCGCCAGCTCTTCCACGCCGCGACGGTCGATGTCGGTCACGACGAGCGAGGCGCCGCGGTCGACCAATCGCTCGGCGATGGCGCGGCCGATGCCGCCGGAGGCCCCGGTGATCAGCCCGATCTCGCGGGAGAGCTCAGGTTCAGGCGGCGCCAGGGAGAGCTTGTAGAGCTCCAGCGGCCAGTACTCGACCGCGAAGGCTTCGCGCTCCGACACCGAGGTGTAGCGGCCCGCCGCTGAGGCGCCGCGGATGATCGCCATCGCGTGCCGGTAGATCTCGGCGACCATCTCGGCTTCCGTCGCATCCTTCCCGGACGTCAGCATCCCGATC
>JACPSR010000106.1 GCA_016193175.1 Candidatus Omnitrophota bacterium | reverse complement strand
CGCGGTGAAGTCGCGGAACTTCTGATTGCTCAGCGCCTTGATCGGGGCGGTGTAGATCACCCGCTGATGCCGCTCGAGGGTGCGCTCGATGACGTAATCCGCCAGGACCGTTTTGCCGGAGCCTGTGGGCGCGGCCACGAACAGCGAGCAGTCGCGGTCGATGATCTCAATCGCCCGCGCTTGGAACGGATCGTACGGGAATGGATGGATCGGTACGTGTGTCATCCGATTAATTGTATAATACCAGCCATGATTCGTCAGAACTTCCGTGCGGCGACGGTTTGGGCTACGCTTGCCCTGTGCGCTCCCGCTGTGGCGCAAGAGCCGACGGTGCGGACCGTGGTCGTCAACGCCTCGCAGGCCTGGACCGACACCGGCATCGAGGTTCAGCCAGGAACCCTCCTCCACGTCGAGGCGGAAGGAGCGGCGTGGGTGATGCGCCCGCGCCTGTGGGAGCGGCTCACCGGATGGAGCACGGATCGGCGCGTCGGACCGCAAGGGACCTACCTCTGGCCTGAGCCGTTCCGGTCGCTCCATCAACAACCGCGATCACCGTTCCCCCTGCCCGCCATGGCCGATGGGCCCTACCCGGCGTTTGCCCTGATTGGAAAGATCGGCGCGCTCGGCGACCCGTTCTACATCGGGGCGCGCTACGATGGCGTGGCGGCTGAGGCCGGGCGGTTGTGGCTCGGCATCAACGACCATCATCCTGAGGACAACCGTGGCCACTTCACCGCACAGATCGCGCTCGCCTCTTCCCCCAAGCCACCCGTCTCGGTGCCGTCGGTGGTTGAGCCGGGCAGTCGATTGGGGAGGCCGCTGCCTGGCGCGCGCGTGCTGCTTCTCTACATTGACGGGCTGCGTCCGGACGTGCTGCAGGAGATGGCGGAGGCGGGGTTCCTGCCCAACCTCAAACGGGCGTTCCTCGATCAGGGGCTTGCCATCCCCCATGCGTTCACCGTGTTTCCCTCCAATACGCTCATCGCCAACGGCTCGCTCTTCACCGGACTCTTTTCAGACCGTACCGGGATCAAATCCCAGCATCAGTTTGAACGCTCCACGCGCAAACCGAAGGGATCGTTGAGCGCGTGGCTGCCAGACGGCCCGCAGTCGAAGACGCGGGTCATCAATCTGCTGGATAAGTACGCGCCGGAGACCACCCACACCTTCCTTGTGAAGCGAGGCATTCCGACCCTCGCCAGTCGATTGGGCAAAGCGTTCAAGTTCACCACGCTCCCCATCGCCCCCCTCAACCCTCCTCCCCAGTGGCTCCATCTGGCGATCAACACGCTCGGGCCCTTCGGGATTTCCACCCGGCTTCCCGCGCGCCTGGACGAGGTGAATGCGGCGTATGCCATCGAGGAGCTCCTCGGGGATCCCGACGGACGCGTCATCGCGATCTGGTTTCCCATGGCGGATAAGACGTCCCATCACAGTGGCCGTGGACAGTTCGGGTCGGCGCGAAGGGACCTGGCGTTTGCCGATCGGTTTGTGGGGCGGATCCTCGCGCGGCTCAGGGAGGTGGGGTGGGACCGCTCCACCTACCTGATCCTCCTCTCGGACCACGGCCACCTCGGCGGGGAGACGTCGGTCAATCAACGCTGCAACCTCGCGAGGGATTGGGCGCATCGGACGCTGGGGTGCAACGTCCACGTCGTCGGACAGGAGTGGACGCATCCCGGCCTCGACGCGGACCGCTTCCTCTTCTTCGACACCCAGGGCGCCGGCCAGGCGAAACTGTTTCTTCCGTACGGCTCATACTTCCACGGGGCCTGGCGGCGGAACCGGTTCTTCGAGCTCACTCACTATGAGCTGGGGCCCGGGCGGGTAGCCGTTAATCTGCTGGACTCAGTGACGGGCTTCCGTCCTCCTGGATGGGATGCCCAGGGAGGCCCCCCGATTGATCTCATCTTGGTGAAGCTGGACGCGCGCCGCGTCTTCGTCTATCGCGATGGCGAGCGCCAAGCCATCATTCACCGACTCGAAGATTCCTTCGGGCAAGAGGTCTACCGGTATGAGCCGATCCGTCACCTCACCCAGTCAGCCGATGGGGCGCTCCACAGCGAACCACCGCTCCCGGGCCTTGACCCGTTGGGGTATCTCCAGGATGCCGCTTTCCTTGCCTACGCCGGCAGCCCGGGGTGGCTCGACGCCCCGCATACAGCCTCCGAATGGTTGTCGGCGACGCATCAGACGCGCTACCCCGATGCCGTGGTGACGATGGCGAAGTTCTTCGCCTGGCAGCGCCCGGTCGAGGACCTGGCCGAGGTCCGCGACCCGGATCTCGTCGTCACCGCCGCAGCAGGATGGTCGCTCCGGTCTGATGACGGCGAGGGAACCGACCACGGGTATCCCTTGTATCCGTCGATGCGCATCAGCCTCTTCCTCGCCGGTCCCAACGTGGTTCACGGGACGCTGCCTGCGCCGCAGCGGATCGTGGACGTCCTCCCAACCGTCCTGGAGATGGTGGGCTGGCCCTATGACCCGACGCAGCTCGACGGGAAAGCGATCACCGGCATCTATGAATAAGGTGACCGTGCTGTGTGTTCTCGTCATCCTCATCGCGCCGCGCGCGTCGGCTCAGACGCCTGGAGAAGAGCGGTTCTTCGCCGACTGCCCGCACGGTCTGGCGGTACAGCTCCACGACGAGACGAACCCATGGGACCTCCACGCCGCCCTCTACACCACGCTCGGCGTGGCGGAGGTCGAGGTTCTGGGGGTCATGGACTGGGTGATTGATCTCCCATTCCCCGGCGCTCGGTTGCGGCCGTTCCATCGTCTCACGAGTGCCGTGCGGTCCGGGTACAACCGGCTTCCTCCGTGGTGGTTGAGGCGGCGCGTGGGAGAGCTGGTCGGCGCGTTGCAGCTTCCGGAGTTGAGCCTGGGCGATGCGGCGACGACCTACTCGGTGGCGACGGGCGGCGCGACCGGACCCGGCAGCGGCACGATCATTCGTCTCTACAAAGTGATCGATTGGACGCAACGCCTCACCGGGGACCTGAATCAGGTTGGCGGCCGCCTCGTTGGGCGGCCTCATGGATTGGTGCGGTGGTCAGGGCCGGAGCGCGCGGTGGACGGCCTGCAGTGGCTGCTCATCAAGGCGTTTACCCGCGCCAGCGTGCTGGTGACGCGGATGATTGACGCCGGCCTCAGCACGGTGGAGGCGGTTGGTGATCAGGTGGTGAACGCCGGCTATCGGCGGCCGCATCAACAGGACACCGCCTTCCTGCGCCTGCCGATCGAGGTCTACCGGGCGCACGAGTTGTGGATCCTGGAGCATCAAGCCCACGTCGTGCTCGGGACGGCTCCGGACTTCGCGCGTTCAACCCATGCAGCGCTGGCGCACCGGCGAGTCCGGAGTGCGCTGAGCGATTGGAGCGTCGTGGACCGCCCCGAAGGCGAGGAGCCGGAAGTCATCATGATGACTTCCGTTCGATGGTGCTCCCGGATGCCGGACGCCCTGAAACCCTACGTCGTGCCTGCCGCCTGGGTGCTCAACGACGTCACAGAGCCGGCGAGAAGTGAGAGGATTGACAATCGCGCCGGTGGCCTTTAAGCTTGAAGCTTAGCGAGGAGTGCGCATGCGCTTTACGTCAGGGATCAGTGATGCCGCCAATGCCCGAGAGGCCGCTGAAGCGGCCTGCCGAGAGGTCCGTGGGCGATTAGGGACCGGCTCGTGCGACCTGGTGTGCCTCTTCGTCTCAGCGGTCTACCGGACTTCCTGGTCCACGCTCCTGGCCTACGTGTGCGAGCAGTTGAAGCCGAAGGTGCTGATCGGGTGCAGCGGCAGCGGGATCATCGGCGGGGGGCTGGAGTTGGAGTGGGTGCCCGCCATCTCGGTGGTGGCGGCCCGCCTTCCCGACGTCCGCCTGTTCCCCTTCATGGTGGCGCCGGATGAGCTGGATCTGTCCACGCCCGGTGGGTTTTGGGTGGACAAGGTCGGCGCCTCTCCCGACGCGCGCCCATTCTTTGTGCTGTTGGCGGATCCCTACACCGGGCAACCGACGAAGCTCATCCCCGAGCTCAACGCGACCTACCGTCAACGTCCCATCATCGGCGGCCTGGTGAGCGGTGGCAATGGACCCGGCGAGCATCTCCTCTTCATGGAGACGGAGGTCTACCGTGAGGGGGTGGTGGGTGTGGCGATGACCGGGAACATCGCGATGGATACGGTGATCTCGCAGGGGTGTCGGCCGATCGGCCGTCCCTTCATCATCACGCAGGCGGAGGACAACGTCGTCTGGCAGTTGGGCGCGAAGCCCGCGCTGGCGGCGCTGCATGGCGTCCTCGCCGGCTTGTCGACGGACGACCGCGAGCTCGCCCAGCGGGGGTCGGTGTTCGTCGGCTTGGCCGTCAACGAGATGCGGCAGGCGTTCGCCTCAGGCGACTTTCTCATCCGGAACATCGTGGGCGTCGATCCTGACGACGGGGCCATCGCCGTGTCGGATCAGGTGGAGGTTGGCCAGACGCTCCAGTTTCAGCTGCGCGACCCCGGTTCGTCGCGGCAAGAGCTGCGTCGGCTGCTGCAGCGGGTTGGCCAGCTCCCTCACCCGGCGCCGCCGGCGGGCGGCTTGTTGTTTACCTGCACGGGGCGGGGAAAGTCGCTCTACGGCCTGCCGCACCAGGACGTCAAGACGATTCAGTTGGTGAGCGGGGGGAAGCTCCCCATCGGCGGCTTCTTCTGCGCCGGGGAGATCGGGCCCATCGGCGGCACCAACTTCTTGCACGGCTACACGGCAAGCGTCGGCCTCTTTCGTCCGTGCACGGTCTCGCTTCCCACCCAAGAGATTTCCGCCGAGGCGCAGCAGCCCGGATGATCCCACCAATCAATTTCGGATTTCGGATTTCGGATTTCGGATTATCGGTTGTTCAATCCGCAATCCGCAATCCGCAATCGACAATCCATCGACAGGTGGGGGGATACCAAGCGCTCTCGTACCTCTGGGCCGCTCTCCTGCTCGCCGTCATCAGCGGATCGTGGATCATGGAGGCGCAGCTCACGTCAGCGCAGGCGGAATCGGATGGCGCGGGCTTGACGGTCGGCGCTCGGCCTCCGGAATTCTCAGCCACCGATCTCAACGGTTCGTCCCACACCCTGCGGCAGTATCAGGGGAAGATCGTGGTCCTGCACTTTTGGGCGTCTTGGTGTCCTTACTGCCGTGGCGAAATCCCAAAACTCACGCGGCTGCAGGAAGAGTGGGCGTCGAAAGGGGTCGCGGTGTTGGCGATCAGCGCGGATGAGGATGTGGCGCAGTTGAAACGGTTTGTGGCGAAGGAACGCCTCCCGTACCCCGTCATCGCAGACGCCGAGGCCAGGTCTTCCGTGGCGTCGCGATATCGATTGGCCGGCGTCCCGACCACCTACGTGGTGGCGCGGGATGGCCGGATCGCCTCCCGGATCGAAGGGCGCGGGGATCTCATCGGGGCGGTTCAGCGCGCCCTCTCGCAATCCCCATCGTAAACGACACCCTCTCGTCATGATTCAACCCAACTCGCTGTGGCGCTCCTGGCTCATCGTCGGCAGCCTGGTCGTCATCGCCGGCGCGGTGGCATGGCGCACGGGCGGCCCGGCGCGCGTTGGACAAGGCCTGATGAGCGGATCGGCCCTCTTCCTTGAGGTCCTGCCAAGCCTCCTCTTGGGGTTCGCCCTGGCCGGGTTCCTCTACGTCTTGTTGCCGACCGATCTCGTCAGCAGGTGGATGGGGTCTCAGTCCGGGTGGCGGGGGGTGATGGTGGGCACCGTCGCGGGCATGGTGACGCCCGGCGGGCCGTTCACCCACTTTCCCATCCTCGCGTCCCTCCTCTCGCGAGGCGCTGCCGTGGGACCGGTCTGCGCGTACATCGCGGCCTGGGCGCTCATCGGGCTCAACCGGATTGTCGTGTGGGAGCTGCCCATCCTGGGCCCTCGGCTGACGCTGGTGCGATTCCTCGCGTCCGTCGGGATCCCGCCGCTCATCGGGTGTCTCGGCGGGTGGCTCTACCGGCTCCTGCGCTTCTCCCCATAGCAATTTCGCGTTGTGACAGATCTCAACCAAGGAGGTGTGCAATGACCACAGCGACGGCGCGGCCACCCAGGGCGGCGGCCAGGCTCAGTCCGGCCCAGTTGAAACGGTACTTTGAAGCCAAGCTGTCGGCGGAGCTCGGCCCCCACAACGTCAAGCGGCTGATCGATGCCGGAGACCGCGGGTTCGTGATCCTCGACGTGCGACCCGCCAAGGCCTTCCAGGAAGGGCGCGTGCCAGGCGCCCTCAACATCCCGTTTGAGGAGCTGCCCAGCCGCCTGCGCGAGCTTCCGAAGCACCAGGACATCATCACGTACTGCTGGAACGTGACCTGCCTCCTCTGCACGAAAGCCGCCTACGTGCTGGCCTCGAGAGGCTACACCGCGCGGGAGATGATCGGCGGCATCGAGTCCTG
>JACPSR010000130.1 GCA_016193175.1 Candidatus Omnitrophota bacterium | reverse complement strand
GGGCATCCTGGCCTGCACCATCCTGGCCTGGATCTATGCCTGGAACGAGTTCACCTTCACGCTGATCCTGGCCCGGCGCGATGCCATCACGGCGACCGTCGCCCTGGCGTCGTTCTTCGATCTGGAGAAGGTCGCCTGGGGCTCCATCGCCGCCGGCAGCACCATGACGATGCTCCCGGTGGTGCTGTTCTCGCTGCTGGGGCGCCGCTTCCTGATCCGCGGGCTGACGGGGGGCGCCCTGAAAGAATGAACTGATGTGTCTGCGGAGAGAAGGAGAAATGGCCATGAGTGCGATGCGACTGCCAGCCCTCATCCTTGCGGTCACCCTCTTGCCGGCCCCCCCGGCTCTGGCTGCCTGGAGCTGGAGCGAGGCGGCCCGGCCCTACAAGGGGACCACGGTCCACGTCCGCATCCCCACCCATCCCTCCACGCGGGCCACGGCGCCGCTGATCAAGGAGTTCGAGCAGGCGACCGGGATCACGGTGAGCTATAACAACCAGATGGTCAGCCGGGACCTGATCGCCAAGCAGGACATCGAGCTGGCGACGGGGGCAGTGGCCTACGACGTGATGTTCATCTCGGACGCCGCCGCGCGCATCGCCAAGGCCGGCTGGGCCGAGCCGCTGGACAAGTATATCGCCAACCCCAGGCTCACCGCGCCGGACTTCAACCGCGAGGACTTCGTCCCCACCTTCCTCAAGATGCTGAGTCCTCGCGACCGGCTCATCGGCCTCCCGTACACCGGCGAAAGCACGATCCTCTACTATCGCACTGACATCTTCGAGCAGCACGGCATCAAGCGGCCGCCCGACACCCTGGAGGAACTCGAGGCCGTGGCGCAGAAGATCCACAGCGCCGAGGTGCCGGCCTGGGCCGTGCGGGCGCGACGGGGGCAGGGGGTCAACATCTTCATCTGGTCGCAGTGGCTTTGGAGCTACGGGGGGCGCTACTTCGACGACAAGACGCGGCCGGTCCTCAACAGCCCGGAGGCCGTGAAGGCCACCGAGAAATTCACAGAGCTGCTCCGCAAGTACGGGCCGAAGGGCGTGGAGGACATCACGCACCATGACATCGTCTATTCCCAGTTCAGCCAGGGCAGGCTGGCCATGTTCATTGACGCCAGCGTCTGGGTGGGGGTCTTCAACGACCCGACGAAGTCCAAGGTCCTCGGCAAATGGTCCACGGCCCTCGTCCCCAAGGGACCGGCCGGTCGGTTTCCCGCGGTGGCTGCCCAGGGGATGATGATCCCAACGGCCGCCAAGAACAAGGAGGCCGCCTGGCTGTTCATCCAGTGGTTCACCAGCCGGGACACGCAGTGGAAGCGGGCGGTGAAGGTCGAGGGGGAGAAGAGCGGGGACGTCACCCGCCAGTCGGTCTACAAGGACCCCGAGTACCGGAAGGTCTACGGCGGCCAGAACTGGATCGAGTCCACCTTCGAGGATGCCAGGGTCGCGCGCATCGACTACCGCCCGATGCACCTGCCGGAGTGGGTCCAGATCGGCGACCTCCTGGGCATCGCCGTCCAGGATGTCATCGCCGGCAAGCGCGGCGCAAGAGATGCGCTGGACGAGGCCAACCAGAAGATCACGGATCTCATGGGTGAGCGTGGCGGCAGCCGTGAATCTTTGGAGCCTGGAGCCGATGCGCTGATCCCGTTTGGAAACGCGATTCGATGAGATGCCAACGCCCGGCGGGGATTCGCCGGGCGTTGGTCGTTTTGGCTGGGATAAGGTGAGTGGCAGCCGGAGAGGTATCTACGGATGAACGTGACGCAAAATTGTTCAGTTACCCTGTGGCGTGCGGCCAGACTGGAAGAGACATTCGGAAAATCAATAAGTTAGAGGAATCTTCGCGCCATGGCATCGAAGATGCATTTCACCTCCTTTTGAGTGGGAATCGGCATGCCCAATGATTTGCTCGAGGGAGGTGGTACCCATGAACATGGCACGCACCAGCCGCTTCCTGGCCTGGCTCGTACTCGCGGCCTCGGTCGCTGGCTGTGCGACGACCCAGCAGGCCGTGAAGCCCCCGTCGGCCATCGAGGGCCGGTATGTCAGGGTCGAACTTCAGGACGGGACAAGCTACCCCGTCGAGAAGGTGGATCGGCTCTACCTCCGGGTGGCGTGGCTCCTGGGCATCAAGCGCCTGAACGGGGAGAGTCGGCCGACGGTCGTGGTCACGACGCCAGACGCCATCCGGCAACTCTATCAAGTCAACGGGGCAGGGCATTACCTCAACGGTACGATGCCCTTGGCCGGCTATGTGGACGGCAAGATCCTCGCCTGGGGGTACGACGCCCCCCGGTTGGCACGGATGCTCGCTTATCATCTCGCGTTCCAGTACCTCAAGGCCGATGCGAGCGAGGCTGAACGTCTCGCCGCCCGCGTCGAGGATCGGATCACCTGGGAAACCATGAACCCCTTCAGCAGCTTCTAAA
>JACPSR010000129.1 GCA_016193175.1 Candidatus Omnitrophota bacterium | reverse complement strand
ACCGCGTCCAGGGCGGAGGAGCAGGCGGTGGCGATGGAGAAGCTGGGGCCATAGAGCCCAAGCTCAATCGAGATGAAGCTCGCCGGAGCGTCCGGGAAGACGGTGAGCGCCGTGAAGGGATTGATCCGCATCGGCCCCTTCTCCTTATAGACATCGTGCTGCTCGAGGATAAAGGCGTGGCCGGCCATCGCGGTGCCGACGACGACCCCGATGCGCTCCCGGTCTTGCTGATCGAGATCCAGAGCGGCGTCTTTGACCGCCATCTTGGCAGCCGAGACCGCCATCTGGGACGTGAGGTCCATCCGGCGCGACCACTTCGGGTCGATGTACGCGCCGAAATCGAAGCCGTTGAGCTGCGCGGCAAACTGCGTGGGATACGGGGACGGGTCGAACTTCTCCACCCGCTTCACCCCGCACCGGCCGGCTCGGAGCCCATCCCAGAACTCCTCTTTGCCGGAGCCGATGGCGCTGATGACGCCGACTCCCGTGATGACGACGCGGTTATGCGTGGGCATCGGTGACAGGAGACACAGACCGTCGCCTTCTACGGACGGTTGGACGGTGCCACTGCTGGGCCTTGAGCCATGCGTCAATATCGGTCCGCCGGAAGCGCCAGTGTCTTCCGACCTTGGCGGCCGGGATGCGGCCTCCTTGGGCCAAGACGTAGAGGGTCGGTTTGGGGATCTTGAGGTAGCCGTGCAGCTCCTCTACGGTCAGAATGTCGGTATCGCCCGGGTTCATCGTTTCGAGATCACACTTATTGTTCGTTATTGTCTGTTATTATATAAACAAACCACACAATCCTCAAGGGGAAATTCCGATGGGAATGGTTCTACAGTTATTGGCTGGCGAGGATGCCGCGGACGGTGCGCAAGAGGTGGTCGCGGTCGAAGGGCTTGGGGAGGTAGTCCACGGCGCCCAGCCTGACGGCCTCTTTGGCGAGTTCGACGCTCTGGTAGGCGGTCAGCATGAGCACCGGCGTGCTCAGGCCGTGGCCCTTGATCCACCTCAGCAGCTCGAGGCCGTCCCGCTTGGGCATCTTGATATCGAGGAGGACCAGCGCGAACGTCTCGCGGCCCAGGGCGGCCAGCGCCTCCTCCCCGTCCTTGGCGAATACGAGCTCATAGTCCTCGCCGAGGATGAGATTCAGCGACTCTCGGACCCCCTCTTCATCGTCCGCGATCAGAATCCGCGTTTTTGACATGAGTCCTCCTTTATAAGACCGGCGGTGTCGTCACCGAGAGGCAGCGGGCGATCTTGGCGCCCGGGTTGCGCAGGCTGTGGGAGATCGAAGCGTCGAGGTAGAGGCTGCTGCCGCGCTTGAGGACGTGGGTCGCCCCGCCCACTCTCGCTTCAAGGCTGCCCTCCAGCACGTAGAGGAACTTCTCGGTGCCGACCCGCGCCTCCTCTTTCTGCGTGCTGCCGCCCGGCTCGATCGCGATGAGCGCCGGCATGAGCTTCTTCTTGAGGATGTCGCTCGTCAGCAGCGCCATCGAAGACTTCCCTGCCTCGTGGACGTAGACGTCCGTGCGCTGCGAGGGGGGCTGCACCGTCACGGCATCCTTGACCAGCGCTTCCTCGACCCCGCCGTAGAGCTCGGTGAGCCTCACCCCCAGCGCCGTCGCCAGCTTGAGGTGGGACTCCAGGGTTCCCGTCATCTTCCCGGTCTCCATCCGTGAGATCGTCGCCGCATCCACCCCCGAGGCCTTGGCCAGCTCCACGAGCGTGACGCGCTGAGACTTGCGAAGCGCGCGCAGCTTGGCCCCCACGGTTTTTGCGGTCAGCGCCACGGGGAATCCGACTCGTTTGCGAGCGGGCGGCTGTTTCATCAGTGCGGTTGGGCTCATACGACGGGACCTCCTTGTGATGACATGGATGCCATGTACGCATAGTGTGCCACAGGGTTTGCGGCCCGTCAAGATTGATTTGTATTTATTTCAAACCAGCCCTTGACGAAACCCCCAAAATATGATATGATTAATCTACAAATTAATTTTGATGTATTGATAAACACAATTCACGCAGGGACGGGCGCGCATGAGTCGAGCCGCTCAGATTGGTCTTTGGTTGATCGCGGCGAGCCTGCTGGCGAGCCGCGCCACGCAGGCCGCAGAGAGCCCATCGGCCCCCACCGCGACGCTCCTTGGCAACGGCCAAGCGGGTCAGGTCACGGTGCCGGTGGGGAGTCTCGTCACCTTCAACTGGCAGGCCACGCAGGCGATCCAGGCTCACTCGAGCTACACCGTCAGTCCCGCGGAGAGCTGTCCAGGTCAGGCCGGCACCGGCCCCTGGCCGTGGATCGCGACGACGCTCCAGGGCAGCGTCACCCTCACGGCCCTCCCCTGCCATGCGGGCCATACCTACACCTTCACCTACACCGCCACGAACCCCGCGGGCCAGCATGCCATCTCGACGCTGGCGGCGGTCGTCCTTCCGGCGGCCCCTCCTCCGGCTGCCCCCGTGCCCACGGCTACGCTCCTTGGCAACGGCCAGGCGGGTCAGGTCACGGTGCCGGTTGGGAACGCGGTGACCTTCAGTTGGCGGGCGATGGATGCCGTGCAGGCAAGTTCCTATTACACGGTGAGTCCGGAAGAGAGCTGTCCAGGGCAGACCGGCACCGGCCCCTGGCCGTGGGTGGCGACGAATCTCGAGGGCAGCACGACCATCGCGGCCCTGGCCTGTCACGCCGGCCATACCTACACGCTCAGCTACACGGCGATGAACTCCGCAGGCCAGCGGGCCGAGGCGAGGCTGGCAGTGGTCGTGCCACACATCCTCGTCAACAACGCCCAGGTCCTCGGCCAGCACGTGCCTCCAACGCTGATCGCTGAGGAGTTCAGCCCGGTGAGCGTGATCGTGCGCAATACCGGCACGACCACCTGGACCCAGGCCGCGTACTACGGGCTCGGGTCGCAAGCGCCGCAGGATAACCTGACGTGGGGACGGGGGCGGGTCGAGCTCCCCGTCGCAACCGTCGCCCCAGGAGAAACCGTGACGTTTCAGTTCCCCATCACGGCCCCTGCGAACCTGGGTCAGTATGCGTTCCAGTGGCGGATGGTTCAAGAGTATGTGGAGTGGTTTGGCGAAGCGAGTCCGATGGTGATGATCAGCGTGACTGAGGTAGTGAGGCCGCCGATCCCTCCTCCTGCGCAGCCGCCGCCTCCGACCACACCTCCCTCACCAACGCCAACGCCGCCTGCCCCAACGCCTTCCCCGCCGCCGCCGGCGCCTTCTCCAGCACCAACACCCCCTCCACCAACTCCATCGCCTCCCCCGACTCCTTCTCCGCCACCCACGCCGCCGCCAACACCTTCCCCACCGCCATCGCCGCCGCCACCGCCGCCTCCTGCGCCATCCGTTCCCACCGCGGTGACGGTGAGCGATGATGGTGACACAACCGACTCCACGACGACGCTCCACGCGACTTGGACCGCCAGCAGCGATTCGGGATCCGGCATCGCCGAGTATCAGTACCTCATTCGGCAGGATGCCATCGACGGCCTCCTGCTCGTCGATTGGATCTCCACCGGCTTGGCGACCGAGATGACGCGTACCGACCTCACCCTGCTCAGCGGCAAGACCTACTTCACTGGGGTGCGGGCAAAAAATCGCGCGGGCGTCTTTGGGCCGATCGCCTATAGCGACGGCGTGACCGTCCTTGCAGACGCCCCACCCACCGGCAGCATCGCCATCAACAACGGCGCGGCCCATACCAAGACGACCGCCGTGACGCTCACCTTCTCGGTCACCGATGACGACGGCACGGTTGCGCAGCTGCAGTGCTCAAACGACGACGTCACCTACACGCCGCCCGAGCCGTATCAAACGACACTCCCCTGGACGTTGCTTTCCGGCGATGGGCCAAAGACCGTCTATGCGAAGTTCAGCGATGCCGAGGGCCGCTGGTCGACATCCGTCAGCGCCACGATCACGCTCGATACCAGGCCGCCCGTCATCACCATCACCTCGCCCGTCGATGGAGCGGTCATCGGAGCGCCCCCCTAGATGCCAAAACGACTCACCATCTGCTTGGGGACAGCCTCTTGCTTGATGCTGACCGGCCTCGAGGCTCATACCCAGCTTTCGAACCGCTTCGCCAGCGTCTGGCAGGGAGCCACAGCATCGACCGACAGCCGCGCCGGTTTCGGAAATCCTGCGCGCGCCATGACGCCTATTGGCGAGGCGCTCGATCGCTCCACAGAGATTCCGTTGCACGAAATCTCTGACGAGGAGAGACCGACGGGATGGAACGTCTCTCCTCTGCACGAACCCCCTCCGAGTGGAGGCGCCATGAGCCCTGCCCGTGGGGACGTCTCCACGGCCAGGGGGGCGTTGATGCCTGTGGGAAGCGGTCAACCAGCCAGCCCGGAACACCTCGCAGGTTTCGGAACACTTGAGGCGCGCAGCATCGCAGAGGCCCCGGCCGCCTCGATCCCGGTCGAGACTGCCCAGGCTCCCATCGACCATCCCGCCCTTCCCCCCCAAGACATCCCGCTTTCTTCAACCGCCTCCGACGCCGTTGCGATGACTGCCTCGGCTCAGGACCCGTCTCCCTCCCCGCCTCAATCGAGTGACGCTGGTGAAGCCGCCAATCAGATCCTGACGCTCATCGGCGGAGGGATGTCCCCTGGAGGCGGCTGGGTGGGATCCGGAAATCCGATGCGCGTGTTCACGGCCATCGGCCAAGCGCTCGGCGGGTCGATGGTCAATAGTACCGTCAGCGTCACCGGAGGCCTGATCGCGTTAGGGCGCTCACCGGCTCCCGCGATGAGGCTCATCAGCGTCGAAGGCACGACCGACGAGCCAATCGCCTCGGCGTTCGTCAATGCGATCCAGGCCCAGGTCGAGCGCACGACGTTTCGCGCAACCGGCATCCGGCTCATCGAAGGCTCCAACACCGTTACGATCACCGCCAGCGATCCAGCCGGCAACTCCACAACCACCACCATCACGGTGTCCTTTGATGCCCGCCCACCTGCCCGACCGACCGTCGCCGCAACGCCGCCTGTCACGACAGCCACGACCCGCACGCTCACCGGCACGAAGACCGCCGGAAGTTCCATCTGGGTGAATGGCGTGGAAGTCGTGCCGCTGGGTGACGCGACCACCTGGACCGCCACGATTTCGCTCGTGGAGGGTGAGAACGTCCTCGTCATTGTTGCGAAAGACGCCGCCGGCAACCCGAGCACGAGCGCCACGGCGACGGTGACGGTGGACAACCTCCCGCCCGTCGTGACGTTTCAGCCGCCGGCGAAGACGAACCTCAACCCGCTCCTCCTGCAGGGCAGCGTGGACGATCGCCACACCCTCGTGGCCGTCAATGGCCTGAGCGCCGCGCGCGCCGGGCGGGCGTTTGAGCTCTCCATGCCCTTGACGCCGGGGGCAAACGCCCTTCACCTCGTCGCCACGAGTCCGAACGGACACGTCACCGAAGCCGATTACACCGTCAGGTTGGGGACGATCCCGACGATCCGCGCGGTCCAACCGGCTGATGCCACGAAGCTGTACGTGGGCGCACCCTCCACGATTTTGACCAGCGCCGCCGACCAGGACGAGGACCCCATTCAGTATCAGGCACGCCTGGACGGGGTCGCGCTGGGTGAATGGAGTTCCAACCCCTCGCAGTCTTGGATACCTCGTGCCAACCACATCGGACGGCACACGCTCACGGTCGCTGTGCGGGATGACGATGGGGGCTCGAGTGCGCAAGACGTCGAGGTGTTCGTCGTGCGAGCTCCCATCCAACACCCGTAACGGAAGGAGGAGGCCATGTACTTCCTCATCACCCGCTTCGTGAAGTGGGACGGCGATAGCGCGCTCAAGGCCTTCTGCGATATCGCCATCGATCAGCAGCTTCTGATCAGGGGCATTCGGGTCATCGCAGGCCGGAAGGGGGCGTTCGTGAGCATGCCGCGCCAGCAGAGCAAAGATCGCCGGTGGTATGACGTCGTCGTGCCGATGACGAGGGAGACGAAGGTGGAGCTCTCGCGGGTCATTCTCGAGGAGTTTCAGAAACACCGCTGAGAGCGTATATCACACAGGCGGAACAGGATCGTCACGTGCAACCACTCATCGACATCGCCAAGGTGCTCAGCGGCTTGATCCGCTCACTGGGAGGACATGACAATGAGCGCTGAACCTCGACCCACACCGAACACCGAACACCGAACTACTATGAACAACGAACACCGAACAACGAACAGAACAATGTTGTTGGCCTCTCTCATTTGCTGCCTCCTGCTGTCGAGCCTACTGCTGTCGAGCCAGGCCGGCGCGCAGGTTCCGCATCTCATCCGCTACCAGGGCCAGGCGGTGGACAGCCAGGGGGTGCCGCTCGAGGGGCCGTACACGCTCACCTTCCGGCTCTACGATGCTGAGACGGGCGGCACGAAGGTGTGGGAGGAGAGCCAGCCGAACGTGGCGCTCCAGGGCGGCCAGTTCAGCGTCCTCCTCGGTCAGGTGACGCCGCTCACGACAATGGACTGGAGCGCGCCGCGCTGGCTCTCGGTGCAGGTGGGCACCGAGCCGGAGCTGACCCCCCGCCAGCGGATCACGAGCGTCCCGTTAGCGATCCGCGCAGGAGTGGCTGAAAGCGCCAACACCGCCACTGTGGCCGCCAGCCTCACCGTCCCCATTACCACTTCGACGATTACCGATGATGCGAACAAGCTTGTGCCGTCAGGGGCGGTTATCCTCTGGACTGGAGCCGGTTGTCCGGCCGGTTACACGCGGCTCAGTGCACTCGATGGCAAGTTCCTCGTCGCCGATACGGCGTATCAGCCAGCCGCCGGTGGCTCCAATACCAAGGATCTGTCGCATACCCACTCGACTCCTAGCCATACGCACGCGAACACCAACGTGCAATGTATGGGATGGAACGCCGGCCCAGGTGGCCCAGGCCCGTGTGGCTCGACAAACGCCGTGGTCGGGTCGTACTTCCAGGACCAACAAACCCAATCAGGTGGAGGGGGACAGACCGGCTCGGGTGGGAGCGCCGGTATGGATGTTCGTCCCGCGTTCGCCACGGTGCTGATGTGTCAGAAGACTTGAGCCGTAAAGCGAACGGCTGTGACCTCAACGATGCGTGCTAACTGGAATAGGCTGCAGAACTACTACTTTCGGAAGTTAGCCCGTTACGTGCAGCCCCGAGAATATCAGCGGGTTAAAGAAATCCGGAGCCGAACTGGCCCACAGATCAGCGTCACGGAACTTCTGTACTTACGATGGGGAGTCCGCACATTCAGGCCTCGCACCGTCGTTGAGCTTGGGTCTTTCAATGGTGCCAGCACCTCCCTGATGGCGGATCAGCTCAAGCAGCTTGGGACAGGCAAGATGTATGCCATTGATCTCTTTTCCCAAAACACCGAGGGAAGGGGGCACGGAGGTGACTACTGGAAGGTCTTTGACAACACCATGCAGCCCTACACCGGCTGGTTTGAAAAAATCGAAGGCGACTCAAAAACCGTTCCATGGAACCAACCGATTGACTTTCTCTTTATTGACGGGGATCACTCAGAACCCGGAGTGTCAGCTGACATTGCGAAATACACGCCGTTTGTGCAACCAGGTGGCTGCGTCTTCTTACACGATTATCTCGATTCGCCAGAAACGAACTCGAGGGTCAAGACCGCCGTCGATCGAACCCTGATGCGCGACCCCGCTTACCGTTTACTCGGGCAGGTTGGGTCAGTGATTGCTTTCAAAAAGCTGCGTTCGTGAACATTGCCTGGAGGAAGCCGCCAAGGGTGAGGGCGAGCTGTGCGAGGGACGCTTACGGTTCCAGCCGCCTGAGACCTGGAATAGAATCAAAATGGCGATCGTAGCTGTAGAGTTGCGTGATCCCGTGGTTGAACATCACCGCCGCGTGAATGGCGTCTCGCGGTTCGAGCGCTCGGTGCTGGGTCAACAGCGTCCTCGCCAAGAGGACGTCTGCTTTGGCCACGGGCAGGATGATAGGAACCACCTGTACTACATGCTCAACGAGGGCCACGCCCTGCTCGATGATCTTCACATGCCAATAGCGATAGAGCAGCTCCTGGAGGACTTCGGTGTCGCTCACCGCCTCGAGCTCGCCCAGGGCGGCCCGCCGCAGGAACCGCATGGACGGCTCCTTGTGGGGATGCGGACCACCTGCGGCATACATCACCACGTTCACATCCACAAACACGTTCATGAATGACCCAAGGCGCCTTGAACGATTTCCTTCTCCATCTTGGGCCAGTCGGCAACAGGAAGTTCCATGGCCGACAACGCCTCAACCGCTTCCAGTCGGGTCCGGCGATCCGGCACGAGGTAGCACTGGATGGCAGCCTGCCGAACCAAATGTGCGACAGACATCCCCTGCTGCTTCGCCAGGTGGGCCAACCGGTGGTACATCTTGGGTGAAAACAGGATGGTGGTCTTCTTCGTCAACGTCTGCATGGATATCACCTCCTTATACTGATCTGTATATAGATATAGCATACTCGACCAAGCACGTCAATGCTCTATCTGCTGTCCTATCTGCTGCTTTTATTTTGCCGAGGAGAAGGCTGAGAGCGGTGTAGGCCGCTTGCGGCAGAGGTAGATGAACTCGAGCGAGAGGTTGAACGGTGTGAGGGCGTTGAAGAGGCGGCGCCAGATGAACTTCCGGATCGATTTCACCTTCCAGGTGGAGCCGGCAAAGAGCGGATAGGGCCGGTTGTAGCGGAGGATGCGATGGGCCAGGAATCCGTGGGTCCCCAACAACTGCTGCCACCCTTGACGCGTGCTGTGGCGCTCGATGACCTGGGATTCGGACGAACACTCACCGCGCCAGAAGACTTCGAGGACGTCGCCCAGCCAGAACCCATTGGGGAGCACAAGACACGCGGTCCCATCAGGCGCGAGCACCCGCGCCATCTCGCGCAACCCCCGATCCATGTCCCGAAAGTGTTCGAGGCTGCCGAGGTTCGTGACGTAATCAAACGAGGCGTCTCGAAACGGAAGCGCCTCTCCAGCACTGACGATCAGCATGGCCTGCGGGCATCGCGCGCGGGCTCGATGGATCGCCTCGGAGGAGAGATCGATCCCGGTTGGGAGCAGCTTCGCCTCGTGCGCGTACGAGACGAGGTGCCCTTCCCCGCAGGCGACGTCAAGCAGCGTACGGCCAGGGATCGGTTGTAACAACCTGATGATCCGGCGGTAGATCGGAGGGAGATCCGCCAGACCGCGCTGCCGGTAGGCCAGGTCGTAGAAGACCTGCACCTCGCGTTGCGACGGCAGACATGGCTGATGGAGTTCGGCGTTGTTGATAGGCGACATGGGCGGACGACCTCATGGTAAGGGAAACCCCGTCGCTCCGCAAGCCGAGATCGAGATCAGATCGCAATCTCAAGGGGAGCGCAGGATGACGCGACGCGCTGGCAGTGTTCAACGAGGCATCGCGGGTCTCACCGCGGCGGCCCTGAGCGTCGGTCAACTGGCGCTTCCTCCACGAGCGGAGGCTTCCCACCTGGGCTCCTCGACCGCGTCGGCGGGATCGGCGCCGCCGCCGTGGGTCTCAACCCCGCAGGGCTTCCAGCCGGATCTCTTCACGGGGCGGGCCGCGACCTCGATCCCGATCGTCGTCCCGCCCGGCCGCAAGGGGATGCAGCCGAGCCTCGCGCTCACCTACTCTTCGTCGGGCCGCAACGGCTGGGTGGGTGTTGGCTGGGGCCTGGACCTGGGCTACATCGAGCGCTCCACAAAAAACGGCGTCCCGAAGTACGACGCGAGCGACACCTTCACCTTCATGCTCCAGGGTGTCGCCTCGGACCTCGTGCGCATCCCGGATGGCACGTACCGGGCGAAAGACGAGGGGCTGTTCCTGCGCTTCGAGGACAAGGGGGTCTCAGGCTGGGAGGTCCGTGATAAATCCGGCGCGCGGTACGTCTTCGGGCGCGACGTGAACTCGCAACTGGCTAGCGGCGGCCGGACCTTCCGCTGGTGCCTGGATACGGTCATCGATCCGAACAGCAACACCCTCGCGCTGACCTACACGAAGGATCAAGGGCAGCTCTATCCTTCCCAGATCGACTACACCGGGCATGAGGCCACGCGGCTGGCTCCCGCCAACCGCGTCACCTTCCTGCTCGAGGATCGCCCGGATGATGAGGTGTCGTATCGGAGCGGGTTTGCGGTCACGACCGCCAAGCGCCTGAAGGAGATTGCCGCCTACGCGCCGGACCTGCAAGGCCAACCGCTGCAGCTGGCCCGCAAGTACGCGCTGGTCTACACCACCAGCAGGCGGACCGGCAGGTCGCTGCTTGCCAGCGTTCAGCAATTCGGGACAGATGGGATCACGAGCCTGCCTCCCACCACCCTGACCTACCAAAGTACGGGCGCCGCCGGCTATCCGAACATCCTCAACAACTTCGCGTCCCCACCCAGCGTCGCCGGCTGGAACGTCCGCGTAGCCGGCCTGGACACCGGCCATGAGACGTGGGGGTGTGCCCATCCGTATTTAGGTTTGCCCTGGGGTTCCCCGAGCCTCGCGACCGGCGGCTTTAACCTGGGGTGTGTCTCAGGCGGCGTCAGCGGCAACGGCGATGTCACCATGTCCGGCTGCAACGACCACTTCGGCCATGTCTGGACCTACGTGTACGTGGGGCAAGCCAAGACCATCTCGCTGTCGCACTCCAACAGCAACGATGCGGTCGGGTGTCTCTATAAGGAGGACGCTGGCGGAGTATCCCAAATTACGAACCCCGGCAGCATCTCGCTTTCGGCCGGCTGGTCGATCCTCCACATCAGCGCCTACCACCAGCACCAGGGGTGGGGACCGACCACCCTGAACGGTGGACTCAAGAACCAGGTGGATGTCATGAACCCCAGCCAGATTCCCTTGGGGGTGCCGCAATTGGCCGGGGATGTCAACGGCGATGCGAAGACGGACCTGCTCAAGTTCGATCCAGCCACAGGCAGTTGGACGGTGTCCTGCGCCACCTCCTGCAGCCTCCCGCCTCCAGGGACATGGCTGTCAGGGTTTGGCACGTCATCACATCTCCCGCTACTGGGGGACTGGAACGGGGATGGCAAGACCGACATCGGGATTTTCAATAGCGGGAGCTGGCAGTTTGCGATCTCCACGGGAAGGAGCTTCCAGACCGGGACGGTCTCCTCGAGCTCCCTGGGCAGTGGGACGCCACTGACAGGAGACTTTAACGGGGATGCCATCACCGATATCGGGAGCTACCACAACGGCTCCTGGTCAGTGGCTCTGGGGACAGGCAGCGGCTTCAGCTCCACCGGCTCCTTCTCTCTCAGTTGGGGGGATGCCAGTTACGAAGCGCTGACCGGGGACTTCAACGGGGATGGGTTGACCGACATTGGGATCATCAACACGTCCAGCGGGGCCATTGACGTGCGGCTCTCCACAGGGAGTAACTGGACCGGGGCGACGAACTGGATCGGCAGCTTCGGCGGAGCCAACCCCCATACCTCCGCCGACTTCAACGGAGACGGCCTGACGGATGCGGTCTACTACAACCGCTCGGCCGGGCAGGTCGTCTATGCGCCATCCCTCGGGAGCAGCTTTGGCTCCCCGGTGACGCTGCCGCTCGTCTTCAGCCTGACCTCCTCCGATGACACGATCCAGGTGGGGGACTTCAACGGCGATAGCATCGCCGATCCCGCGGCGTTCAACATCCTCTCAGGCAGCTCGCAGTCACGACGCTCACCTACCAGCCCTCGACCCTGTGCGGGTGCGGCCAGGATCCCCCCCTGCCGTTTATCCTCCACGTCGTCCAGAACGCCAAGCAGGAAGACGGCCTGGGGAACAGCTACACCACCACCTACCTCTTCCATGGGGGTCTGTACGATGCCCCCACGAAGGAGTTTCGGGGGTTTGCAAAGGCGACGGTCTTCGATGTGGATGGGAATAAATCCATCACCGAGTTCCACCAGGATGCGCACAAGAAGGGCCGGCCCTTCCGGACGGAGTTCCGCGATCAGTTCGATGCCCTCTGGACCAAGCAGGAGCAGATGTGGAGCTCCATCGACCCGTACCCGGGCGTCCACTTCGTCACGCTCGATCAGACCGACGCGTCCACCTACGACGGCGATGCGACGTTCCGGCAGACCCGCAGCCGCTTCGAATACGATGCGTTTGGCAACGTCACGAAAACCCGGGAGTTCGGTGACGTCGCGGTGAGCGGGGATGAGCGGCAGACCTTCAACGACTACGCGCACAACGAGTCGGCCTGGCTCCTCGGGAAGCCGGCCCACACGAAGACGACGAACGCGATTGACGACACCGGTCGGACGGTGGCCGAGCGATGGTTCTACTACGATGGACGGCTCCCCACCAACCGGGGGCAGCCCAACATTGATACGACCGCACCCACCAGGGGACACCTCACCGCCGAGCTCGAGTGGTGGGATACCGACGATCCGCAAGACCCGAACCCCCTCACGCAGCTCACCTACGACGCCTACGGCAACGTCCTCACCGTCACCGATGCGCTCGGCCGCACGACGACGAATACCTACGATGCCACCGGCACCTACCTCGTCCAGATCCGCAATACCCTCGGCCACACCCGCGAGCTGACCTACGATCCCCGCTTCGGGACGGTCACCCGCTCCACGGATCAGAACGCCGTGGCGACCACGACGCTCTCTGATCCCCTCGGCCGGGTGACGAAGGTCATCGGCCCCACCGACACCGTAGCACTTCCCACCATCGAGTACGAGTACGACCTTGCCACGATCCCGACCAAGATCGTCACCCACACTCGAGTGCAATCGGGTTTTCCATTACGCCTTACGCATTACACATTCAACGACGGGCTAGGTCGAACCATCCAGTCACGCAGCCCCGCCGAAGACCCCGCGAAGCAAGTCGTCACCGGCGCGGTCGAACTCAATCCCCGCGGCCTCGTCTCGAAGCAGTGGGTGCCCTTCCTCGATGACCTCTCAACCAACCATCGACCCGTCACACTCGTCACTGGTCACTCGTCACTCGCCACTGTCAGTTACACCTACGATCCCCTCGGCCGGCTGCTCACCACGCGCGATCCTGACGGCTCCACCACGTCCACCGCCTACGACGACTGGTCGGTCACCGCGACCGACGCCAACGGCCACCAGACGCGCCGCACCCAGGACGCCTTCGGCCGGCTCGCTACGGTCGAGGAGTTCTCCGCCAAAGGACTTGGCGGATCCGCCATGCAGGGTGGCGGAAACGACGGCCAGACGTACACCACGACCTACGCCTACGACGCGCTCGGCAACCTGAGCCAGGTCACCGACGCCCGAGGGAATGTGACGCGCATCACCTACGACAGCTTGCAACGCAAACTGTCGATGGATGATCCGGACATGGGCCGCTGGAGCTATGCCTACGACGCGGTGGATAACCTCACCTCCCAGACCGATGCCCGCGGCGTCACGATCAACTTCGCGTATGACGCCCTCAACCGCCTGACGCAGAAGTCCTACACCGTGCCTCAGACGTCAGACATCAGACCCCAGACATCAGTGACGTATTCCTATGATGATACAGCGAAGCCGTTCTCCAAGGGGAAGCTCACCCGCATCACCGATGGCTCCGGCTCCTCCAGCTTCACGTACGACCAGTTGGGCCGCCTCAACTCCGAAGAGAAGGTGATCGACGGTACACGGTACACGGTCAACCGTTCCTACGACCTACTTGGCAGGTTGACGAGCCTCACCTACCCGGATGGCGACGTGGCGTCCTACACGTACAACCCCCAAGGTGGAATCGAGACCATCGCTCTCGACTCACTCGCCACTGGTCACTCGCCACTGGTCACTGACGTCTCCTACAACGCCGCCGGCCAGCTCACGAAGATCGTCTACGGCAACGGGACGATCAGTGACTACACCTACAACCCCCAGACCCTCCGTCTTTCTTCACTACGAACTATGAACAATGAACTACGAACGCTCCAGGATTTCTCCTACGCGTTCGATCCGGTCGGCAATATCACCGCCATCACCGACCGCGTCCACACCGGCACACAGGCCTTCCAGTACGATCCCTTGAACCGCCTCACGCAGGCCGCTGGCAGTTACGGAACCCAGACCTACGCGTACGATCCCCTCGGCAACATGACCTCGAAGGAAGGCGTGATGATGACGTACGGGCTTGTCGATGGGAGCAAGCCCCATGCGGTGACGTCAACTTCAGCGGATAGCGTTCAGCGTATAGCGTATAGCTTGTCCTACGACGCGAACGGTAACCTCATCAAGAAATCGCCTACAGCCTCGAGCCTCGAGCCTACAGCGCAGTTATTGAGCTACGATGCGGAGAACCGCCTCGTCGAGGTGAAGACCGCGCCGGAGGAAACCGTCACGGTCCGCTTCGAGCCGGGTTGGAACTTCTTCTCCCTGCCCGTCATCCCCGCGGACTCGCACATCAGCGCCCTCTTCCCGACCTTTGCCCAGGACTTCGAGCAGGTTGCCCGTGTCAACGAACACCGAACTACGAACACCGAACCGCCGTTTGAGCATTTCGTGAATCATCCCCAGTTCAACGACTTTGACACGCTGGAGTACGGCTTGGCCTTGACATCACCCGATGTCAAGGCCGGGGGCTACCAGGTCTACTGCAAGGCGACGAGCCCGGTCACCGTCACGATCACCGGCAAGCTCCCCACCAGCCAAGCGAGCACGACCCTCCTGCCGGGCTGGCATCTCTTACCAGCAATCAGCACACAGCAGACAGCAGTCAGCACCATCTTCGGGACCATTGATTCCGAGCAGATCTTACGCTACGATACCGCTACCAGTTCTTTGACAACCCTCACGTCGGTGGAGCCCGGCCAAGCCTACTTCGTCCAGGTCCGGACTACCTCCACGTGGAGCCCACCGCTGCCCCGCGATCCCACCACCACGTTCGTCTACGACGGGGATGGGGGGCGGGTGAAGCAGGTCACGGCCGCTGGAACGACAACGTACCTGGGGGAAGTCTTCGAGAAAGACCCGTCCGGCAAGGTCACGAAGTACGTCTTCGCCGGCGCTCAACGGATCGCCGCCCTTGCCCAGAACCCCCAGCCAGGAGCCCCGAGCGCCTTGTCCTTCTACCACGGCGATCACCTCGGCTCGTCCAACGTCATCACTGATCAGACTGGCGCCATCATCGAGCACACCGAGCATACCCCGTATGGCGCTGTGGCAGTTGCCTCGAGCCTTGAGCCTCGAGCCTCGAGCCGCTTCGGCTTCACCGGTCAGCGCGAGGATGCGGGAACCGGGCTAGTGCTCTTCCCCGCCCGCGCCTACGATCCCGCCCTGGGCCGCTTCATCCAGCCGGATCCGTTCGTCCAAGCGCCGGCTGATCCCCAGACACTGAACCGCTATAGCTACGTCCGCAACAATCCCGTCAACCTGGTCGATCCCTCGGGGCACTTCTTCCAGTTCCTCATCGGGCTGGTGGTGGCCATCGCTATTTCGGTAACCGTCGAACTGGCGATCAGTGCGTTCAACATCGAGGGGGCTGGGGCCAAGGCGCTTCGCTTCGCAGGGGCCATCGTGTCGGCCGGGGTCGGCGGCAGCATCGGCGGCCTGACGGGGCCAGCACTGTCCAACGCGATCGCCTCAGCAGGCGCGACGTCGCTGACACTCAACACCGGCGAGGGCCGGCAGCTCCTCCGCAGTGCGAGCAAGCGGTTCCAGGAGATGGGGTTGAGCCCGCGGGCTGCCTCCATCGTGGGGTCTGCGGTTACATCCACAGCTCTGTCCGTCGGTTATGGGGTAACGCTCTCGGCTCTTACAGCACCGCCGGGAGTGAAGTCAAGCAAGATCACCTCTCAGGAGTGGTTGACATCAGAGAAGTATGCCGATCTTCGCGATGGAGAGGGTACTTCTGGTTTGGGATTCTGGAACCGGGGGCGCAACGTCACGCATACTGCTAGATCACCCCACGCACAACTCACCGAGTTCTCACATAATGGAAGAGTGATGGGTGTGTTGGCTAGAGCACCGCTGTTCGAGGGGGTCCCCGTCCTGGGTCGTCTGGCACGTGCGCTGGGTGTGACGCACTCAGCCTTTGTGGGCTACGAGAGCACGGCTGGAACGGTGATCAACTCCATGATCCCGCTGGCCAGAGTTGAGTACGGAACTACCATCGTGTGCCACACGTGTACCCTCTCAGCTGCATCTCGCAGCGGTGTTCCCGTAGGCAACGTCCTCACTGCTATTGGCCCCAGTAGCGCTGTCAGTTCGATGCTCTATGGACTGTATGGTGGTGTGCCGCTTATTGAATCTGCGAGGGTTGCAACTGCTGAAGACAGCGATTAGCAAGGGTCGCGTTTGGCTCTGGCCTATTGTGGCTATGGTCATTACCACTGAAGCCACAGGGTGTGCTACCGCTCGACCGCCCTTCCCGGAATTTGCGGAGGAGGTTCGACACCTTCGCATTGGCATGACGCAGGAAGAGGTGCGAGCAACCTTGGGACAACCCAGACTGCAAGGATGGGAATTGCATCCAAAGTTCCAACAACAACTGTGGACGTTTGACTACATGAAGATACGCACGTTCGTGGGTGATTTGCACCTTATCATCTTTTTCAAGGATAACCGAGTCATCGACTGGAAAGAGTGGCATATCCCACTCAATCTCTAGCGAAAAATGCTGGAAAACCGGAGGCGTCCCGAATGGTAACGCCTAACCCCGAGAACTGATGCCCCGTCCGCCTCGTCCCCTGGTCGATGGGGGCTGTTACCATCTCATCGCCCGGGGCAACAACCGCCAGTTCCTGTTCACCGAGGAGGCCGCGTTCCGCTATTTCCTCGACGGCCTGGCCCGGGCTAAAACCCGCTACCCCGCCAAGCTCTACCACTACTGTCTCATGAGCAACCACATCCATCTCCTCTTAGCCATCGAGAGCGGTGCCGACTTACCCAAGTTCATGCAGCATCTCCTCCAAGGCTATGGCCGCTGGTACCAGCACCGGGTGGGCCACTCGGGCCACGTCTGGCAAGGCCGCTACAAGAGCCCGCTGGTCGCCCAGGACAGTTACTTCCTGGAAGCCGGTCGCTACATTGAACGCAATCCCGTGCGTGCCAAACTCGTCACCGACCCCACAGCCTACCCGTGGTCGAGCTACGCCTGCTACGCCTATGGCACCGACAACGCCCTCGTTGATGAGGACCCGTACTACGCGTCGTTGGGGTCGACGGCCTATCGCCGGCAGGAAGCTTACCGCGAGTTTGTCAGCTTGGAGTCTCCGTATGCGCCAATCCTTGACACCCAATTCCTTGATGAGCCGTTTTAGGTGACACTATTCGGAACGCCTCCTGTTTTCCTTTCCGGTACTTCGGGACCCAGACGAGATGGTACTTCAACTCGTAGACCGCATGGCTGGTCCGCTGGTACTTCATGCGGTGATGCTACCATGCTCGGTCTCAGACTAACACCTCCGCCCCGCAGAGCGGGGCGGCATACCCATGTAGTCAATGGGGACAATGGGGATAAAGGAATGCCTCCGATTTTAATGACACCTCATTCACGAATTGCGAATAGGGCGGTACGGTCGATCGCGAAGCAATTTCATACGAGGCTGTTCGAGCTGGGGAAATCGGCTAATAGGAAAATCCTCTGGGACTATGTCGTCAAAAAGCACGCCCTGACCGATGCAACGGCGTGTCTGAAAGCGCTGCTCCCATCGGGCATCGACGTGACTCAGGAAACTGTCCAGCGCCACCTCGATGGGCTAGCTGCCGATCAGTCGCTGCGCGAATCGCTCGAAAAGCACCGGCGCTTGCTCGGCAAGGGCGTGCCTTTACCAACCCTGAATTCGGCGTGTACCGAAATCAGCCTCTTCTGTTATGTCTTGCCTCGCCTGCTCAAGCCCTCAACCATCATTGAAACGGGATGCGCGACCGGCTGGATGAGTGCCTTGTTTCTGCTGGCTCTCCAGCAGAATCAGCAGGGCCATCTCTACAGCATTGATCTTTCTCCGAACGCAGGGCAGCTCAGTATGGACTGGACGATGCCCGAAGACGTTGACGTGGGGTTTCTGGTTCCCCAGGAGTTGCGGAGTCGCTGGACCCTCATCATCGGTAACGCTCGCGTGGAGCTGACCCCACTGCTTGAACGAATCCGGACGGTCGATCTGTTCTGCCATGATTCCGACCACACGTATGCGCAGATGATGTGGGAATACACTTCCGTGTGGCCCTACCTGGCCAGCGGAGGGGTGCTGCTTTCTGATGACATTGGTTGGAACACGGCGTTTTGGGATTTTTCAACGGCAGCAGAGCGACCGGTCGTCGTGTACAAGCCCAACACAAATTTTGGGGCGTTGTCCAAGTCGTAACTGGTCCAGGCGTCAGCGTGGGAAACCTGGAGGCGTTCCGGATAGGGACGCGTCCGACATGAGGGAGCTGTACCTCTTTCTCCTGGGGCTTGCCAGCGGCGTCGTGCTCCTGGCGATGAGCGCCTACCGGCGCGTCTCGCCCCGCTGGCTGAAGTGGGCGTTGATGGCCAGCGGTCTTTTGGTCATCAGCCGCTACGTGACCCTGGCGCTGTTTACGAATCCTGACGCTCCGAATCGGCTCTGGGCCTTGCGCCACTGTTGGTTCGGCAGCGCGATCGGCCTCGCCTTCCCCAGCGTCTTCGCGATTGACCAGCTCCTGCGCCATCCGGCGATGACCCCGAAGAAGCTGCTGGGCTGGGTGGCCCCCTTCCTTGTGGCGTTCGGGGCCATCATCCTGTTTGGGACGCTCACGCCGGCGCCGGATCCGGTCCTCGGGTGGACCCTCCACCTCACGACTCCGTGGCGGGTGTTCGCCTCAGCCATCCAGGGGACGTTCGTCATCGGGTTCATCGGGATCGGCGTTCTGCTGATGCGTAAGATCCCCTCCCGATCGATCCGGCTTGCCTTGCTCGGCTTGATCGTGGGCCAAGCCTACCTTGGACTGGATGGGCTTCTGCTCGCGCTGGGAGGGTGGTACGTCCGCCCATTTCTCTATTCGGAAATGGTCATGGGGCTTGCCCTCTGGCACGCCTATGAGACGGCGTTCGCCGTCCAAGTCAACCGGTAACCGCAACTATGACCGACGTCAGAGAACCGCTCCCGCAAGCGATTTTTCCTTGACTTTCAGCGTCGGGGATTTCAGAATAGATTCCTACCCGGAGGTCCAGATGGCCGTGCACACATCATCGGCAACAGCCGCCCAGCAAACGGTCGTGGTGTCCACCGACTGGGTCGCCCAACACCTCAAGGACTCGGCGATCCGCGTCGTCGAAGTGGATGTGGACACCAAGGCCTACGGTGAAGGCCATGTGCCGGGCGCCCTCGGCTGGGCCTGGGATACGCAACTGTGCGACACCGTCAGGCGCGACATCATCCCCAAGGCGAAGTTTGAGAAACTCATGGGCGATTCAGGGATCGGCAACAGCACGACGGTGATCCTCTACGGGGACAACAACAACTGGTTCGCCGCCTGGGCATTCTGGCAGCTCAAGGTGTACGGCCACAAGGATGCGCGGCTCATGAACGGCGGCCGCAAGAAGTGGATCGCGGAAGGACGCGAGCTCTCGACAGAGGTCCCCCGGGTCAGCCCTACCACCTACACGGCCCAGCAGCCGGACCACTCGATCCGCGCGTTCCTCTCCGAAGCGCAGCGGGCCTCGGCCGAGCAGACGGCGCAACTGGTGGACGTCCGCAGCCCGCAGGAGTACTCGGGAGAGATCCTGGCGCCGCCGGGACTTCCTGAGACGTGCCAGCGAGGCGGCCACATCCCCGGCGCAAAGAGCATTCCGTGGGGCAAGGCGTGCAACGACGACGGCACGTTCAAGAGCGTGGAGGAGCTGCGGACCCTTTATGGCGGAGCCGGCATCACCGGCGAGAAGCCGGTCATCGCCTACTGCCGGATCGGCGAGCGATCGAGCCACACCTGGTTCGTCCTGAAGCATCTCCTCGGCTACACGAACGTCAAGAACTACGACGGCAGTTGGACCGAGTGGGGCAACCTCGTCGGGGCGCCGGTCGAGAAACCCTAACCCTGGAGACCTCAGACATCAGACCTCAGACATCAGTAAGTCTTGGGGCGCACGTCGCGAGTTCATCCTGAAGTCTGAGGTCTGAAGTCTGTAGTCTGATCGCGATGCCGAAACCTGAAGACTACTCGGAGCGGAAGGCGCAGCTCGCCGGCTGGCCGGTCAATATCGTGACGTATCGGCTCGGGTCCATCTACTACACGACCATCGATAACACCGATCCGGGCGCCTGGGTCGTCAAGGCGCAGGGGGCCACGAAAGCGGAAGCCGAATCGAAAGCCCTCAACGAGGCCGAAGCGCTCTTGGAGAAAGTCAAGAAGAGCAAACCCCCGACCGGCTGCACGTCCGTCCCCGGCTTTTAATCCGCTCACGCTCGTCGTTCGCTGCTAGAATAATGGCATGGCGGTTGCAGCGCGCCTGCGCGCAGCGGTCGTGCGCCTCACAACCCGTCGCTACCGGCGCATCCTCATCGCGTCCTTGGTGACGCTGGGCACGAGCGCCGTCCTCCTGGGGCTCATCGGGTTCATCCGCTGGCGGGGCCACCAAGCGCTCCAGAGCGACACCCATACCGTCATCGCCCAGGCCAGCCAGCAGCTTATCCGAAGCCTCCAAAGCCGCCGGGGAACCCTGACGTTCCTTCGGGATACCCTCAACCGTCAACCCGGCCTGACGCTCCCCCAGCTCCAAGCCTTAGGGACCAGCGCCGTGCGCCATACCCGCCATCTCCTGGGAGCCGGCGTGGCGCGAGCTTCGCAACGCCCCACCTGGTGGGCCACCCCGCGCACACTCTCCCGCTCGGAGCTGGCCCAGCTCAACCGGACCATTCTCCATCACGGGCAGGGATCGTGGACCGGGCGGGCCCCCTCAACCTTCGTGATGACGACGCGAACGCAGCGGCCGCTTCTCGTCATGATGGAACCGCTGCGCGCCCCGCCGTATCGACGGAGCAGCGTGGTCGGCGTCTTTGACCTGAAGCCGCTCCTGGAAGATTTTTTTACCGCCAACCTCTCGCCTCGCCACCCGGTCCAGCTCCTCGAGGGGCGCACGCTCCTCTATCGCTCACCCGCTTGGCAGCCGGCCGCGGCTGATCAACGTCCGATCATCGTGGAGTCCCCTGCCGTAATAGATGCCGCCCGCTGGACGATGCAGATGCAACCAGGCAGCACGCGCGTTGCGCAAACCCTCTCCTGGCTCAACCTCCTCCTCATCGGCTTGTGCGTCATCGCGGGGCTTGGCGTGACAATCATCGTGTGGATGTTGTCGATCCGCACCTGGATCCTCCAACGAGCCGTGGCGCGGCGCACCGCGGCGCTGCGAAGGACCTTGGCGCGAGTGCGCCAACTCGCTATCACGGACGAGCTTACCGGCCTCTACAACCGCCGCTTCTTCCTCAACCGCTGGGGGTGGGAGTACGTACGGGCCAAGCGCTACCATCGGCCCCTCGCCTGCCTCATGGTGGACGTCAACGGCTTCAAGCAGGTGAATGACCGGCTCGGTCACCAGACCGGAGATCTGGTGCTGCAACAGGCGGCCCAGGAGATGAAGAGCCTGCTGCGGCAATCCGACATCCTGGCGCGGTTCGGCGGGGATGAGTTCGTCGTCGCGCTGCTTGAGACGAGCCTCACGCAAGCGGAACTGGTTGCCGAGAAGCTGCGGCAGATCAGCATCCCGGTGCCTGAGGGCGGACGCCACGGCGTGCCCACGATCAGCCTGAGCGTCGGCATCAGCCGGCTCGAAGAGGACGACGAGGGCCCCGACGACCTCCTGGAAGCCGCGGATCAATCGCTCTATGAATGGAAGCGCCGTCTGAAATCCACC
Organism: Candidatus Omnitrophota bacterium; assembly: GCA_016193175.1. Lineage (GTDB taxonomy): Bacteria > Omnitrophota > Gorgyraeia > Aquiviventales > Aquiviventaceae > JACPSQ01. Next base: position 9,065 of record JACPSR010000129.1, on the reverse strand, counting down.
CTGAGTCGTTAAGTGAGGGGGATCAGGTATACTTTATAGAGCAACGTTATCGGAACCTATAAAGTTCTAACAACTTCGGCATGCCGGAAGCCATCACCGCGACCGTTGGATGGAGTGAACGCTCTGAGGCGCTCCTCGCCGGAAAAGAGGCGGCGGAAAGCGCCCTGCGGAAGCTCTCGTCGCTGAAGCCCAAGCTGGCTATCGTGTTTGGATCGTCCTGGTTCAACCAACCGCAGCTCCTGCAGGGGATCCGTTCGGTCTTAGGCCAGCTCCCGCTCGTGGGTCAGAGCACCGCGGGGGAAATCGTCTCCCGCGGTCCGATCAGCCATAGCTGCGTGGTGCTGCTGATCGCCTCCGACGTGCTCACCTGCAGCGTCGGGTTGGGCGAGCGGGTGGATCGGGCTCCGCGCGAGGCGGGTCAGCAAGCCGCCTACGCGGCGGTGCGTCAGTTCCGCGGGGGAGCGCGCGTCGGATGTCTTCTCTTCGGCGAGGGTCTGGTCACGAGCTACGCGGACGTCGTCCGCGGGATCCAAGAGATTTTGGGAACCAGCTTCCTGATCGCGGGAGGCATGGCGGGCGACGACCTACAGTTTGCCCAGACCTACCAGTACTTCAACCATCGAGTGCTCAGTCAGGCGGTCGTCGGGGTCCTGCTCGGCGGATCGATCCAGATGGGCGTGGGGATTGAGCACGGGTTTGCTCCCATCAGCAGGCCGCGGCGCATCACGCGCGCGCACGCAAACATTCTCTACGAGCTGGATCAACAACCCGCCGCGTCGGTCTATGAAGAGTACTTCGGCCCTGACGTCGTCCAGCGGATGCGAACGGATGGATCCACACGGCAAGGGATCGCCTACCCCCTGGGCATTCAACCTGAAACGACCGACTACTGGCTGCTGCGGAACGTCGTCTCGTTCGGAGAGGATGGGAGCCTCTCGTGCAGCGGTGAGATCCTGGAGGGCTCTTGGCTGCAGCTCATGATCGGGAATAAGAAGCTCGCGCTGGAGGCCGCCAGCAAAGCGGCTCAACAGGCCATGCAGTCGCTCAACCGAGTCGGGTGCGTGCTCGTCTTCGACTCGGCGACCCGACGGAAGCTCCTGGGATTCGAGCACGCGGCGAGGGAAATCGCGTGCATCCGCGAAGCCGTCGGGCCTTCCACCCCCCTCGTCGGATGCTACACGTATGGCGAACAGGCCCCGTGCAGCAACACGACGGCGCATGAGCGGATGGCCGTCCAAACCGGATCGGTCCTCGTCGTGGCGCTGGGCACCTGACCGGAAGCACCGACGATGCTGATGAGCCAGCTGCGGACAGTTACGATCTACATCGTCCTGGCGACCGGGACGCTGGCGGCGCTCACCCTGGCCCTGGGAACCGCCTGGGGCTTTCTCTCCTTGGTCATAATCGCCGTGCTGGTCGCGTCCCTGGTCTATCTCGCGCTCAAGGCGGAGGGGGCCCGGATCGAACTCGCCGAGCTGCATCGGTTGCGCGCCGCCTACGATCAGCTCGACGAGCAGGCGAAACTGATCATCCGGACGGACCTGGAGCTCCACCGCAGCCAAGAAGAGCTCGATCGGCGGCTCGTCTCCCTCATGTCGCTCCACCGCTTGGGACGACACCTCCAGGTGAGCCTTCGCCCTGAGGAGGTGTTCAGTAAGCTGGATGGAGCCACCGTCATGAACTTCGGCTTCTCGAAAGGGCTGCTCGGCATGTGCGCTTCGCTCGAGGACCTGCGCGCAATGGACTGGCGCTCACTCATCAGGTTCACCGAACCCGAAGCCAATCAGATCAAGGCGCACCTCGTTGACAGCGGGTTGTTGAAGCAGATCCTCTCGAGGCCGGCCCCGGCCATGCTCCAGGCCGTCTCCACGATCGATCAGGCGCAACGGAAACTGCTCGAGCTCCTGGGGGTTCCCATGGCGGTGGTGGCCGGCGTCATCCCCCACACGGGGCCCGTGGGCTGCCTCCTCTTGGGCGCTGAGCGGGTGGGAAGCGACACCGAGACGAAAGTCGATGAAGAGCTCGTCTCCATCCTCACCAACCAACTGGCGGTCGCGGTGGAAAACTCGGCGCTGTACGAGAAGACCTGGACCACGCAGCAGGAACTGGAACGGAAAGTGCAGGAGCGAACCCGCGAGCTGGAGAAGGCCAATGACGAGCTCGTCCGGCTGAACAAAGCCAAGAGCGACTTCGTCTCCGCCGTGTCTCACGAGCTGCGGACCCCCCTGGCCGCCATCAAGGGCTACGCCGCCCTCCTCGGGAGCGGCCAGTTCGGCGCGTTGGCCAAGCCTCAAGGGGAACGGATCGCCAAGATCGAAAAGCACTCCGATCTGCTCGGCCAGCTCATCAATAACCTCCTGGACATCGCCCGGATCGAATCGGGCCGCGTCACCATGGAGCGGCGGCCCATCCCGGTGAAAGAGTTCGTCGCGACCATCGAAGACGTCGTGCATCCCCAGATGGACGCCAAGCACCTGCGCTACGTGGTCGATGTCGATGGGATCACGCAGCTCGTCGGGGACTCGCAGCACCTCCAGCGGGTGTTCGTCAACCTCCTCTCGAACGCGATCAAGTACACGCCCGAGCGCGGGACCATCCGGTTGACGCTCACGCAGGAGGCATCCTCCGTCCTCGCGTCCGTCACCGACACCGGCTGCGGCATCGCGCCGGAGGAGCTGCCGAAGCTCTTCCAGGAATTCTACCGAGCGAACGACCCCGTCAACCAGCAGATCCGCGGGACGGGCCTGGGGCTCGCGCTGGTCAAGCGCATCGTGGAGGCGCACCACGGCCGGATCTCGGTGGAGTCGCAGAAGGGCAAGGGGAGCACGTTTTCCGTCAGCCTGCCGGCAGAGTAGAATCGTTGCTGCGTTTCTGAGTGGAGGGCGGGGGGATGGCGACGCCACAGATGAGGAAAACGATCCTGGTCGTCGACGATGACCCGGACCTCCGGGACATCCTCCGCTCCATCCTGGAACCCGACGCCTTCACGGTCAATGAAGCCGAAAACGGCGAGGCCGCGCTCCAGGCGGTCCACGCGCGTCCGCCGGATCTGGTGATCCTCGACCACACGATGCCGGGATTGACCGGCTTTCAGGTCTGCGAACGGCTCAAGCAGGATACGCTGCTGCGGCATGTGCCCGTCATCATGCTGACGGGGAAGGGCGAGGTCCAAGATAAGGTGCACGGCATTGACGCCGGAGCGGACGACTATCTCGTCAAACCCTTTGAGCCGCAGGAGCTGCTGGCGCGCGTCCGCATGGTCCTCAGGCGGACGGCCCAGGACCTGGAGGCCAACCCCCTCACGAAGCTCCCGGGGAACCTCTCCATCCAGCGGGAGCTGGAGAACCGGATTGCGTCCGGGCAGCTCTTCGCGGTGTGCTACCTGGACCTCAACCGCTTCAAGAGTTTTAACGATCACTATGGCTTCAAGCGGGGGGATGACGTGATCCAGCGGACGGCGGCGATCCTCCTGGAAGCCGTTCGCATCCACGGCAGCCCCACAGATTTCGTGGGGCACATCGGGGGGGATGATTTCGTCATCGTCACGGGCGCGGACCATGCCGAACCCTTGTGCCAGGCGATCGTCCACGACTTTGACGCCATGGTGCCGACGCTCTATGACGAGGAAGACCGACGGCGCGGCTACTTCCTCCACACCGACCGCACCGGACAGAAGAGCCAGATCCCCCTCCTCTCCATCTCGGTGGTGTCCGTGACAAACCAGGAGCAGCCGCTCACGCATCCAGGACAGATCGCGAAGATCAGCGCGGAGTTGAAAGCCTACGCCAAGCAATCTGAGCGAAGCGCCTACGTGAAGGAACGTCGACAGGTGCCGTAGAGGGGGCTGAACGACTCGTGCGACTTACTGAGAAATCTCTCGGAGGGGGATTGCTCTGGCAGGCCGCGCGGCTTTCCGACGGGCGATCGCCTCACGGACGGCTAACCGAAGTCGGTCCTCAGAGACCACGCGGCGCAGAAGCGCCGCGCGCTCCCGCGTGAGATCGCGGACCTGCCCCACCAGCGCATTGCGCTCCTGCTGGAGCTGCGTGTAGGACTGCTGGAATCTCGCGACGTCCTGATTGAGCTGCTGCGCCTTCCCTTCGAGCGCCTGCGCCTGCTGGGTCAATCCCGCCACTTCCTCTGAGGTCAGTTCCAGCCGGGTGCGCGCGCGCCCCAGTTCTTCCCTAAGCCGCGTGCTTTCCCGCTCGAGGCGTTGGATCGTCGCACTGCGCTCCTGGAGGGTCGCCTGGAGCATGGCGTGCCTCCGAGAGAGGGAGGACGCCCAGAGGCTCCAGAGGATCCAGAGGATCCACACAAGCAGCCCACCGATCAGCCCGATCCGCAGGGGGAGTCTGCGAACGGGAGGCGCTCCAAGGTCAAGACGCGCACGAGCCACGTCAACGGCTGGGGCCGGCGCCCCGCTGGAGCGGGAGAGGGATCGATGGAGGCGCTGGTGCGCCGTCCCTTCCAACGGCAGCCACTCGAGTCCTTCCTGGTACCAGTACCATCTGTGCAACTGCGCATCCGACCATCGCACGATCCCGGTCGCCGTCAGCGCGTCTTGTTCGCCAAGCAGCGGGAAGTCCACCGTCACCCGCTCCCCGGGAGGGTGCCGCTCCCGGACCCACAACCGCGCGCCTCGCTCGCTGAGGTCCGTCATGTAGCCGTTCTTCGGCGGGAGGTTGTCGGAGGAGGCATACCGCGTTTCGCAGTGGTGGGTCACGCGGATCGTCGTGCGGGGCTCTTGCGCCGTCCCTGGTGATTGTCTCATCAACCCCATGAGGCGGGAATGCTCACGCGAGGAAGGATATCAACCTGGACGGTGGAGGATCTCTTCGATCAGCGCGCGGGCGTCGCTCGAGAGGCCGACGAATCGGTAGCCGCTCCGGTACCGGCGTTGCGGACTATCGTCGGCCTGCCGCTGCCACATCAATTGGGCCGTGGATTCGATCGGGTTGTGGCCCGGCAGGTGCAGGCGAATACGAGCGGAAGGCGGCGCGGAGAACTCCTCGTCGCTTTCCAATCCGACGCCCATCTCGCTCACGTCACGAGGCGAGCCGGCAAAGACGGGTTCATCCCGCGTATCGTGCACTTCGACATGCACCTCAGGCGCCTGCAGCCGCAAACGGCTTCGTCGTTCACCATGGGTTCGGAGGGCGCCGAGCTCCTCCCTGAGCTGATCAAGCGCCGCCTGCACCGCGGACTCCCGCTGCGTGGTCTCCTCGAGACACCGCTGGAGGTTGGCCAGTCGCGCTTCCATCGCCTCGCCCCTGGCGCGTTCTTCTCCGAGATACCAGTTGGCCTCATCCCGCTCCCGCTCAGCCGTCTGCACGCGCTTGGCGAGCTCCTGCAGCGCCGCCAGCTGGGTCTCCAGATGCTGCACGCGTGATCGCGATTCTCCGAGATACCACTCGCTCTCCTCCCATTGCCGGCGCAGCATCGTGGCCTGCTCTTCCCAGCGTTGGATCTCGACCGCGTACCGCGAGAGCTGTTGGTTCGCCTCCGCCGCCAGGGCCTCCAGCTTGACCGATTTGGCGCGCTCTTCGCCAAGGAACCAGCTCGCCTCGTTGCGCTGGCGGCGGAGCGTCTCCAGCTCATGGGTCGACTGCCGCAACGTCTCTTTCGCCTCCTCCAAGCGGGCCTCCTGCGCTTGGAGCTGCTTCAGGGCGTATTCGCTCCCGGCCCCGATGCTGAGGAGCTCCGTCAACTGCTCGCGTCCAATCAGCGTCACGCGATGCTCCTTGGCCAGGCGTTGAGCGGGGACGGTAAACGATCCTGAAGCCACCAGGAATCCCTGCGACGCGGTGGCGTTGCGCATCACGTGGATGAACCGTTGCACGGTCTGTTTTTCAAAAAACGACCCGTTCCCGACGAACAAGAGCGCCGCCTTGACGCCGTCCTTGACGATGATCCGAAGGGCTCCGATGAACGGTTGGGTGAGCTCTGTTTCAGCGATGAGCTCATACCCTTGCCTGGCAAAGGCCCGCCAGACCAACTGGCCGATCAACGCCGCCGATGAGGGCAGCCGTGCATTCACGCCAGCGGAGGGTAGACGGCGGAGGAAGGCGCCGGATGTCAAACCGGAGAGCAACCAGAAGCCCACCATCCCAATCACCGCCACGGCAAGCACCACGGTTCCCCACGCACCCTGGGAGGTCTTGGCGACGTCTGGCGAGGACGAAACGCGTCTCTCTGTTGAGGCGGCCGGCGCGGGGGATCCTGGGGGGGCGGCCTCTTGCCCCTCACGCGGCGGGACGAGCTCGATCGGGCGTCGAGCCCCTGGCGACGTCTCCACGCCTTCCGGTGAGGCAGCCTGACGTCCTTGGAAGAGCTGAAAGGCCCACGACGTCGGCGTCACGCGGGCGAGCGCCTCTTGCATGGCGCGAAACCGTTCGCCGGGGCTGCGTTGGCCGAGCCCGCCGATGATCGTTCCACCCCAGACAGCGACCTCAACGGCTGCGCTGTCCACGGAGGAGGGATGATGGATCTCGACGACGATACGGCCGGGTTCCGAGCGCACGTGGTAGGCGTAGGAGGCGCTGAGCACAATCTGCAGGCTTTCAAGAAACCGCTTCTGAGCGTTCGGATCGATCTCATAGCGCGCCGCGATCGTCTGGATGGGTCCCTTCGCAACCGTTGAGCGCTCCGGCAACGAGCTGGTGACCTGCTGACGAGGCAAGGCGATGGTGATGGTCGGCGGGTTCTTCTTGAAGCTCGTCCGAACGGCGAGCGGCGCCTTCGAGCCGACGGTCAGCACGATCAGCGTGTGGCTCATGGCGATGGGATCGGCCGTCTCAGCAGCCCACCCCGCTGTCGGCTGCCCAATCAACGGCCACCACCCGCCCAGCGCGAGGAGCAGCCCGAGGGCTCGTTGCCAAGCGGCCATGCGTGGGTCAGGACTTCTCAGCCGTCTCATCATCGTTCACGCCGAGGACATGGACAAGATCGTTCGCGCGGATGTCGGCGGCCTTCCACGCGGGCAAGAGGGTGGCTGCGCACGCCGACTCTTGCACCCGCTCAATCCTCGCGTGAGCCAGCAGCCGGTCATTGCGAATGATGGACACGGTATCTCCGATCCTCACTGTACCCCACCCTAAGCTGATGATCACGAAATCCCAATCCTGATGCACGGAGAGCACCCGCCCCTGCAAGCCAGGGGCTGTGGCATGGCTGACGATGATCCGCTCAAGCTGGACGGGGCGGCTCTCCTGCGGGGCTCCGGCCGCGTCCTCGCGATCCTGCAGCGCAATCGCCAACTCGCCCTGGAGCTGATCCATCTGTTGCTGGAGGCGCGCCAAGCGCATGTTGAGTTCGCCGGCACCGCGGGTCTCTTCCGTCAGCCGGCCCACCGTCTCTTCGAGTTGGACGCGCGTTGAGCGGAGGGCTTCAGCGAGCTCAGCGGAGCGTCGCCGCTCCTGATCGAGGTCACGTCGCAGCCCATCGTGGGTGGCGACGATCTCCGCCACCTGCATGGTCAGCTGCCGCCGGCTTTCCACAACTGTACGGTAACGGCGCTCGAAGCTGCGACGGCTCACGTCCTCGACGATCAGGGCTGCGAGCAACCCCGCGCTGACCACCGCAATCACCACCCGCCTCACCGATCCCTCCTATTAACAAAAAACCCCCCACCGGCGACCGCCTGTGGGGGTTCCCGTCAATGGTGCATGATCCATATCGCTGCCCGCGTCAACCCACTTACCGTTAGCCCTACCCAACGATGACACAGTAGCAACTGCCTCAGCGCTTGTCAACAGCGGAAAGAATGCAGGGAGGAGAAAGAATGCAGGGAGGGGGATTTGAACCCCCATGCCTTGCGGCGCTGGCCCCTCAAGCCAGTGTGTCTGCCAGTTCCACCATCCCTGCATGCCAACAGCAGCTTTTTTCTTTCCTACGCCCACGTACCGGTGACCGCCCCCTCCGACGCCGAGGAGACAAGCTGCGCGTACTTGGCCATCACCCCGCGGGTGTAGCGCGGCGCCGGGGCTCGCCATCGAGCTCGCCGCCGCCCCAGCTCCGCGGACGAGAGCTCCACGTCGAGGCGTCGGGCCTTGATGTCAAACGAGACCGCATCGCCATCGCGTAAGAGCGCGATCGGGCCGCCGGCGGCTGCCTCAGGTGCGACGTGCCCTGCCATGAGGCCGTGCGTGGCCCCGGAGAATCGGCCATCGGTGAGCAGAGCGACCGACTGCCCGAGCCCCTGTCCAACGATCGCGGCGGTCACCGCCAGCATCTCGCGCATCCCCGGGCCGCCCTTCGGGCCTTCGTAGCGGATCACGATGACGTCACCCCGCTTGATCCGGCGCCGCTGCACCGCCGCAAACGCCTTTTCCTCGCAATCGAACACGCGGGCAGGCCCTCGGTGACGGTGCGGCTCATGCCCTGTGATCTTCACCACGCAGCCTTCCGGCGCGAGGCTCCCATGGAGCACCACAAGCCCCCCTGTCGGGCGCAACGGCCTTGCCACTGGGCGAACCACTGACTGGCCGGGCGTCTCGGTGGCGCGCCTGGCTTCCTCACCAATGCGTCGGCCCGTCACCGTCAGCGCGTCCGGGTGGAGCCGTCGAGCCTCCAGCAGCCGTTTGGCGATCAGCCCAACACCGCCCGCCCGGTAGAGATCCGTCGCGACAAATCGGCCCCACGGTTTCAGATCGGCAAGCAACGGCGTCCGACGGCTGATGCGGTCAAAATCATCAATGGAAAGCGGCACGCCGGCTTCACGGGCGATCGCCAAAAGATGCAGCACGCTGTTGGTCGAGCCGCCCGTGGCGGCCACCGCGGCGATGGCGTTTTCGAGGGCGGCGCGCGTCACGACGCGGCTGGGGCGCAGGTTGCGGCGGAGCAGCTCCATCACCCGCTCTCCGGACTCGAATGCCACGTCGTCTTTGAGCGGGTCCATAGCCGGGATGCTGGCGCTCCCCATGGGTGAAAGCCCCAAGACCTCAATCGCCATCGCCATCGTATTGGCGGTGAACTGGCCCGGGCACGCACCGAGCGTGGGCAGGCAGACGTGCTCCAGTTCGTTCAGCTCCTGCCTCGTGACCTGACCCGCGTAGACGCCGCCCACC
>JACPSR010000028.1 GCA_016193175.1 Candidatus Omnitrophota bacterium | reverse complement strand
TCTCGGCTTCCGCAGGACGGCCGCATCCTCCTCAGCGTCAACAACCGCCAGATCGACCTGCGCGTCTCGACGCTGCCGACCCTGTGCGGGGAGAGCGTCGTCCTGCGCGTGCTCGACAAAGGGTCGCTGGACAAGACGCTCGCCCGCTTGGGGATGGAGACGTCCATGCAGCAGACCATCGAACGGCTCCTCAAGCGTCCTCATGGGCTGCTGCTCGTGACGGGACCCACCGGCGCCGGGAAGACCACCACGCTCTACGCCTGTTTGAGCCGGCTCAACACGCCGGCCGTCAAACTGGTCACCACCGAGGATCCCGTGGAATACGACCTCGACGGGCTCGTCCAGGTGGGGGTGAATCCAAAGATCACCCTGGACTTCGCGACGTGCCTTCGGGCGATCCTGCGGCATGATCCCGACGTCATCATGGTCGGCGAGATCCGCGATCGGGAGACGGCTCAAGTTGCCATCCAGGCCGCGCTGACGGGTCACCTGGTCTTCTCAACCCTGCACACCAACGACGCGCCGGGAGCGGTTACGCGCCTGTTGGACATGGGGCTTGAGCCCTTCCTCATCTCATCGACGCTGACCGGCGTCTTGGCCCAACGGCTTGTGCGATCCCTGTGCCCTGAATGCCGGCAGCCCTACGAGGCGACCCCGGGGGATCTTGCGGCGCTGCAGGTGACGGCGGCGGACCTCACAGCGCCCCTCATGAGAGCGGTCGGCTGCGAGGCCTGCCAGGGGATTGGGTTCAGAGGCCGCAGCGGGATGTTTGAGCTTTTGGTGATGACCGAGACGCTCAGCCCCCTCATCCTTGAGCGGGCGAGCATCAACGACCTCCGGGCAAAGGCCCGCGCCGATGGGATGCGCTCGTTGCGCGAGGATGGGATCGCCAAGGTCCTGGCGGGCGTGACGACGGTTGAAGAGATGATGCGAGCGACTCAGGATTATGAGTAGGAACGACGAATTTCGAATTGCGAATTTCGAATTGCGAATTTCACAATCCACAATCCACAATCCGCAATCCGCAATCTCATTAGGGTTCACGTTGGTGGAGTTGCTGGTCGTCATCGCGATCCTCGGCATCCTGGCGAGCCTGGTGACGGCCGGGGCGCAGGCCGCGAGGCGCCGCGGGGCCGTGACGAAAGCCAAAACCACCATCGCAGCGCTGGAAACCGCCGTCGCGATGTACTATGCGGACATGGGGAGCTACCCGCCCTCAGGCAACGAGGACCTGGTCACAGCGCTCCAGGAAGGTCCAGGCGACGTGGACTGGGGCGGGCCGTACCTGGAGTTCAGGCGCGACGAGCTTGATGCTGATGGGAAGCTCTTGGATCCATGGGGCCGGCCCTACATCTATGTGTCAGTGAACGGCGGCTCGCCTGAGCATCGAGAGCGCTCCTTCGATCTCTACTCGACCGGCCCCAACGGCAAGGATGAAGATGGCGCGGGGGATGATATTTTCAACTGGTAACTGCCGCAGGAATTGCGGATTGCGAATTGCGGATTGCGGATTGACAACTCCCAACTCCCAACGCTCAACTCCCAACTCGCAATGCGGGATCACGTTGGTGGAGCTTTTGGTCGTCATGGCGATCATCGGGATGGTGGTGGCGATCAGCGCGCCGAGCCTCGCGCGTTTCACGACACGCCTCAGGCTGAACGCTGCAACGCGCCAAGTCACGAGCCTCCTCTCGCTGGCCCGGAGTGTCGCCATCAGCTCCCATGAGGAGCATGCGGTAATCCTTGATGCAGCGCGTCGAGAGCTCCGCGTGGTCGGCGTGACATCGGGAACGGCGCTCGATCCGGTAGTCCGGCTCCCCGCATCCGTGACCGTTCAGATGATGATGGGCGGGCAGCCTGCCAGCGAGACACAGTTCGTGTTTCGCCCAACGGGATCGCTCACAGGCCGGAGCGTCTCCCTCGTGCTGGCCGATCGGGAGCGACAGTCCACCGTGACCGTCAGCGGGACGACGGGCACGGTGTCTGTTCAATAAGTAGGTCCTTCATGCTGATGGATTCCACGCTTGACAGATTTTTGTCAACTGCAGATAATAAAAGGCAATAAATAGCCTCACAATGATGACGGAGAAGTGGCTTCTGAACGCGATACGAATGCGTAGGATGTCTTTCTTGGGCTTCGCGCTCCTCCTCGTTTTTGGTCTCGCCACCGACTCGTCCGCGCAGCCGAGCGCCCAGGAGCGCGGGGCGGAGGCGGTCCCCGGGGAGGTCCTGGTCAAGTTCACAGCGGAGGCCGCCCGGGCAATCGAGGCGGCCAGAGCGCACGGCGCGCGCGCTTCAAGCGGACTCGCCGCGCTCGATGCGCTCTTGGCGCAGCACGGGGTGAGCGCCATCGAGCGGGTGTTTCCCGAGACGACGCCGCAGCCCTCCGGCCTCGGCATCGAGCGGTGGTATCGCCTCCGGCTCGCCGCCGGGCAGGGCATCGAAGCGGCCGTCTCCGCCTTCGCCCAGGACCCGGCCCATGTCGAAGCCGCCCAGCCTAACTACCGCATCAAACTCGAGCCCTCCTTCGCTTATACGCAGGTTCCTGTGCCAGGTCCACGGTCGTCCTCGGCGGGCTCCCAGGCGCCACAGTTGTTTGGTCACCTGGTGGTCTCAGGGGGGCAACCGGGGGATCGCCTGAGCCTCCATATTGGAGCGACCGACCCCGACGGGGATCGCCTGAGCCTCCAGTTGGACGAGCGCACCCCGCTCCCCGAAACGGCCGAGGTCCGGACGATCGCCGCCGTCCCCGGCCGGCTCGAGGCCGAGGTGCGCTGGACCCCGCAGGCGACGGACACCAGCCGCGACCTGCGCTTCCTCGTCAGCGATGGGACTACGCCGCCGGTGAGCGCCCCCCCGGCGAGCTTCCTCGTCAGCGCCCCGGTTCCCCCATACGAGCCCCCCGCCAGCGACCCGCTGGTTTCAAGCCCTCGTCCGGGCGCTACCGCTCCCGAACCGGCGACTGAGCCCCAAAGTGCGTCAGGGCCAGCGCTCCCCGTTGAGCCCCAGGCCGTGTCCGTGGCCCCGGAGCCCCTCGCCCTGGCCACGGTTGCCCCCGTGAGCCCCAGCTCAGAAGAGAGCCTTCCGCCGCCGCAAGGCCCCCCACTGGCTCCGATCCTGCCCGCGCGCAGCACGATGGCCGCCGCATCGACGCCGCTCCTCGCCTCGACGCCTCGACCAGCCAGCCAGGCGCGGCGAGTGGAACCCTTGGGCGCTCGATGAGCAAGTTGCAGCTCAACCAGCCGCCGAGTCCCGTCCCGCATCCGGTCGCACCGGAGCCGACCCCGACTCAACCCGCAGCTTCCACGCCATCCGCGACGCCGCCGCCACCCAACCCCCCGCCTCCGGCGCAGGCCGCCTCGCCGGCTGAGGCGCCACGCTACGTCAAAGGCGAGTTCATCGTGAAGTTCAAGTCCACCCTCACCCAGTGCGCCCACTGTCTGCTGGAGAGAAAGCGGCTCAGGAAGCAGGCGCGACCATTTACGACAGCGCTGAGCGATTTGTCCGGCTCCATTGATGACCTCAACGAACGCTTCGGCGTGACTGGAGCCCGCAGCGTCTTCGTGCCTCATGAGGGCCTCTCGACCGCCGAGGCGCAAGCCCAGGAACGCCAACGATACCAAGCGTTCCGGCGACAGTTCGCCAAACAAGCCGCCCGGATCCCGCCGGATGCGCCGCTGCCGGATCTCACCAACGTCTACGTCTTCGAGGTGCCGCCACAGACCGATATCGAGCAGGCGGTTGCGGCCTACGCCGCCGATTATCTCCACGTCGAGTACGCCCAGCCCAACTACGTCATGAGGACGCAGGCGTTCCCCCACACGCTGCCTAATGACACCTATGTCGATCCCGACCAGAACAACACCTGGTCCGCTGGCGCGTGGAGGCAGGGGTACGAAGATCTCTGGGGCTTGAAGAAGATCCACGCCGCAGAGGCCTGGAGCATCACCCAAGGGCGGGACATCATCACCGGCGAAGCCATCGTGGTGGCGGTGGTGGATAGCGGAGTGGATTACGGGCATACGGATCTCAAAGACAACATTTGGGTGAATCCTTGCGAAGATCTCGATCACAATGGGCAGGTCGATCCAAGCGATCTCAACGGCGTCGATGACGCCTGCCCAGGGGAGCGACCAAATGGCTACGTGGATGACCTCCGAGGGTGGGATTTTACCAACCACAACAATGATCCAATGGATCGTGATGGTCATGGGACCCACGTCGCGGGTATCATCGCCGCGGTCGGCAACAATCGTGAAGGCGTTATTGGGGTCGCCCCGCTGGCCAAGATCATGCCGCTGAAAATCCTCCGCAATGGAGGCGATTTGAGGTCGACTGACCTTGCAGCAGCTCTTGGCTACGCTGCGCAAAACGGGGCGAACGTCATCAACAATAGTTGGATATGTAGTGAATGTTCCGCCAATTTCTTGGTCGAGAACGCGGTGCAGGTGGCCTATGGTCATGGGACGGTCGTGGTCATTGCCGCAGGAAATGGCAGCCAGGATGTTTCCCTCACTAATCCGCAGAACATGGTTTATCCTAAACCTATCGTTGTTGCTGCTACTGACCAATTGGATCAGCGCAGCACCTTTTCCAACTTTGGGATTCAGATCGACGTTGCGGCTCCTGGTGGTGAAAGCGGCCGCCGCTGCGGCGACCTGCTTGCTCAGGATATCCTTTCGTTGCGGGCGAGAGGCACCGACATGTATGCTGACTGCGGTGCAGATTGGATCGACAGGATGGCCGTCGGCACCAACTACTATCGTGCACGTGGCACAAGCTTCGCGGCCCCGTACGCCGCAGGCGTCGCAGCCCTTGTGCTTGCGGCTCACCCCCTATTTACGCCTGACGAGGTCCGCCAGGCGCTGCGGGTGTCTGCAGACGATGTCAATCGCGTGGTCAAGCCAGGTTTCGATTTCGAATTGGGTGCAGGACGTCTCAATGCGGCGAATGCCGTTAGGGTCCGATCAGTGTTGCGCGTGAAGATTACGAGCCCCACTACGCGGACAACTGTTAACCCGCGACTGGGCCCGGTTCCTATTAGCGGTACGGCAGACGGACCCGGCTTTCATCACTACCAACTGTCCTATGCCCGGCGGAGCGATCCGACCAACTGGCTGCCCATCGGCCCACCCGTCTTTACCCCAGTGGCTCATGAGGGTCTCTTGGCGACATGGGAGGTCAACGCGTTGCCGACAGGAACCTACCTGCTGAGGGTGGTGGCGACGACGTTTAGCGGGGAACAGTTCCAAGAAATCATCCCGGTCCCACTTGAACTGCCAGTGAGACAGATCACGATCTACCCAGGAGGCCAATGGAATCCTGCCATTTCAAAGGACCGGATTGTCTGGGAGGATGACCGCAACGGCAATAGGGACATCTACCTCTATGACCTTGCGACCGGCCGGGAGCAGCCGCTCACCACCGATCGGGCGGGGCAACATGAGCCAGCCATCTCCGATGACCGGATTGTCTGGGAGGATGACCGCAACGGCAATAGGGATATCTACTCCTGCCTCTACGACCCAGCGACAGGCAGATGTCCTGAAGAGCAGATCACAACCGGTCTTCGCCACCAAACGTCCCCTGCCATTTCAAAGGACCGGATTGTCTGGGAGGATGACCGCAACGGCAACGGGGATATCTACCTCTATGACCTGGCCACCGGCAGGGAGTGGCCGATCACGACTCATCCTGCTATGCAACGCGAGCCAGCCATCTCGGATGGAGTGGTCGTCTGGCGGGACAACCGCAACGGGAACTGGGACATCTACTCCTGCCTCTACGATCCAGCGACAGGCAGGTGTCCTGAACAGGCCATCACAACTGATCCCAGCGACCAGCTGTCTCCAGCCATCTCGGTTGGCCGGATCATTTGGATGGACAATCGAAATGTGGGCTGGCATGTTTACCTCTATGACCTGGCGACCAACATGGAATGGCAAATAACTTCCCATCCAGCCGAGCGAATGGTTCCGGACATTTCAGGGGATCGGATCGTCTGGCAGGACAACCGCAACGGGAACTGGGATATCTTCATGTCTGAGCTGCCGGACGGGAGGCCAATGACTCCGACCCTTGTCCTCACCGCGCAGCCCGCCCGCGTCAGCGAGGGTCAACAGAGCGTGCTCTCCTGGGCCAGTGCGCATGCGGACCAGTGCCAGGCCTCGGGGGGCTGGAGCGGGGTCAAGGCTGTCCGTGGGACGGAAGCGGTCTCGCCCACGACCACGACTCGCTACAGCCTGACCTGCACCGGATCGGTGGGTAGCGCGAGCCAGGCCGCCACCGTGTCGGTGTTCACGGTCTCGGCGAGCCCCGTGACGGTGCGCCCCGGGGAGAGCCTGACGATTGAGTGGACCGCGCCGCCAGGGAGGCCTGCGGCGGATCTCCTCGGCGTCAATGTGGCCGGCAGCCCGCCCGCAAGCCCGTTGCTCTCGCAGTCCACCGGCGGGGCTCCGACGGGACGCCTCAGCTATACCCTGCCTCCAGGCACCCAACCCGGCCGGTACGTCGTGCGCTATTTCCTTGACGGGAGCCTCGAGGTTGCCGCGCAGAGCCAGCCGGTCACGGTCCTCGGCACACCAGCTCCTCCCACGCTCCTGGCGCCGATTCACAAGACGACCCTGCCGGCCACCACGTCTTCGACCATCCTCTCCTGGAACCCGGTGCCCGGCGCCACATGGTACGCCGTGCGGGCGAACGACACGACTGACCCCAGCCGACGAGATCCCAGGAACACCTGCGCCGGGAACCCCCACTACCTCTGTCTTGACGTGAGCGCCACGACCATCACCCTGCCGGTGCACGCCGGGCACTCATACACCTGGTGGGTGCATGCCATCGATGCCGCGGGTCAGGTCAGCGATCCGGCGACAGCGACGTTCACGATCCA
>JACPSR010000094.1 GCA_016193175.1 Candidatus Omnitrophota bacterium | reverse complement strand
GTTGGCGTTTCTAGAATTCGACGCCGAGGCTGGACGCGCCAAGCGTGTCAACGTATAATCGTCGCTGACGATGCGCATTGGGCTGACATACGATCTCCAAACCAACGCCAGCGACCAGCGGCAGGCGGAGTTTGACCCGCCCGCGACCGTCCAGGCGGTGCACGAGGCGCTGGAGGGCCTCGGCCACGATGTCGTCCGGCTCGGCAACGCGCACGAGCTGTTGGCGGCACCCCATCGGCTTGACGGCGTCGAGCTCGTCTTCAACCTCGCCGAGGGGAGCCACGGACGATGCCGGGAGGCGTGGGTGCCGACCCTGCTTGAGCTCTACGGCGTGCCGTACGTGGGATCGGATCCGCTGGCCCTGATGCTGGGGCTGGATAAGGTCGTCAGCAAGCGGCTCGCGCAGGCCTCCGGCGTCGCGACGCCGTCGTGGAGATGCGTGGAGCGCCCCGAAGCGCTTCCAGCGGAGCTGCCCTGTGCGTTTCCGGTGATCGTGAAGCCGCGGTGGGAAGGCGCGGGGCGGGGCATTGACGCCCAAGCGGTGGTGCGATCCCGCGTCCAGCTAGAGGCGCGGCTGCGCCGGCTCTTCGCGCGCTGCCCGGAGCCGATGCTGATTGAGGCGTTTATCCCTTCGGGCGAGCTGACGGTCTTCTTGATCGGCAATGACCCGTCGGCGGCGTTCCCGGTGGTGCAGCGGCCGCTTGATCCCGCCACCGGGCTCTCGTGCCACGTGGTCAAGCCTGCTCCGGAGGCCACGGTGAACCCGCTCGTGCTCGAGCCCGCCATCGAGCGCGCCGCTCAGGAGGCGTCGCTTGCGATGTTCGAGGTCATCGGCTGCCGCGACATGGCAAGGGTGGATTTCCGGGTGGATGAGGCAGGAAGGCTCTGGTTCCTTGAGATCAACCCGCTGCCGTCGTTTGACCCGGAGGGCAGCCTGGGCCTCCTCGCGGAGTACCTTGGCACCAGCTACGCGGAGCTCATCGGCCGCATCCTCGATGCGTCGCTCCTTCGAATACGACATGCGGCATGCGGAGCGCGGAATGAGCGGGTCTGAAGTCTATCGCTACCCGCGGTACTACGCGATCGGCTACCGCTGGAACACCGAGGCCGAGTGTGATTTTATCGAGGCGTGCCTGAAGACCCACGGTCCCACGGGCGCGAAGCGCCTCCTCGACATTGGGTGCGGCTCCGGGCGGCACCTGACCGTCCTCGCGAAACGCGGCTACCACGTCAGCGGGGTGGACCTCTCACCGGAGATGATCGCCTACGTGGAGCAGGAAGCGAAGGACGCGAACCTCCCCATCACCGCGGCTGTGGATGACCTGCGTCGCCTGAAGGTGAAGGGGACGTACGATGTGGCCTGCTGCTTCATGGACACCTTTCGCTTCCTCCTCACCAACGAGGAGATCACGGCCCATCTGCGCGCTGTGGCCAAGCTCCTGGCTCCCGGCGGGCTGTACCTGACCGATTTTTGGGTCCCCTGCCAATGGGACAAGATCGGGGGCGAGATCCACCAGTGGGAGCAGACCGAGGGCGACGTGACCGTGCGCGTCTTCTACCTCCAGCACCCCGACTCCATCGATCCCATCCAGCAGACGTTTGAGGACGAGCTGGTCTTCGAGGTGCGCGAGGGAGGCTGCACGAGAGAAATCCGCGGTGGGCCGACCCGGACCCGCCTCCTCCTCCCGCAGGAATTCCGTGCGCTCGTCAACGGCTCGGGGGCCTTCACGCTCCTGGCGAGCTACGGGGAGTTCGATCTGGCCAAACCCTTCGACCACGACTCGCTGTCGTGGCGGATGATCAGCGTGCTCAAGAAGCGCGTTCCATGAAGCCGGCGAAGGGCCACCCTGAGACGTTCGCGACCAACCACAAGGCCCGACGCGACTATGAGATCCTGGAATCGTTCGAAGCCGGCCTCGAGCTGAAGGGGACCGAGATCAAATCGGTCCGCCAGCGTCGGGCCAGCATCGACGACAGCTTTGCCCGCATTGATGGGGGAGAGCTCTTCCTGTATAATATGCACGTCAGCCCGTATGAGGCGGGCAACCGCTTCAACGTCGAGCCCCTGCGGGCGCGACGGCTCTTGATGCACCGTCGGCAGATTGACCGCTTGGCGGGGCTGCTCTCGCAGAAGCGCGTGACGTTGGTTCCCTTGCGGCTGTACGAGCAGCACGGATTGGCGAAAGTGGAGCTCGCCGTGGGGAAGGGCAAGCGGGTCTTTGAAAAACGCGATCGCATTCGCGAGCGCGAGACGGATCGCGAGATCCAGCGCGCGCTGCGGCGCCATCGTAAGTGATGAGGGGTAAGTGAAGAGTGGGGAGGGGGGGTGATCGTCTTCACTCCCGTCACTCGCCACTCAACACTGGTCACTGAATAGGGGGGCGACTAGAATCGATTCGGACCAGTGAGCAGCGAGGGGCATGCCGAGGTTGTCAGGAGGCCTCGTATCCGCCACCCTGCGTGGCGGATCCGCCTTCGGCGGAAAACACCTGGCAGAACACCAAGTGCCAACTACAACCCTGTAGCAGAAGCGGAGTCCATTCTCGCTTCTGAGGCACTCCAAGCCGTTGCCTAAGTAATTAGGTGACGCCGTCGTCCGGTCAGCCTGCGGGCCGGGTGGGCGGGTCGAGCAGGCTGGTCCCGCCCCATGCCGCATGGGACGGGACGAGACGACAGCGGCTCAGTCCTGACGCGCCCGCTCCGCAGGCGGGTCAGGATGAATGGTTCGATGCGGGGCTACGCATGTAGAGGGCTCACGCTCTCGATCCGAAGACCTGGGTGCAATTCCCAGCGCCTCCACTTTTTTCGGCCTGCAGCCGAAAAAAAGTATCCCGAGGAGCCTAAAGGGCGACGAAGGACTTCCTCAAAACATTTGCTTCGCAAGATTTATGATGGCGTGAGATGCGCGTGCAAAAAGTTTTGCGAAGCAAGGCTTCCCGCCTGTCGCTCGTGGGGGCCTGCCTCTTGAGCTCATGGGGCTGTGCGTCAGCGCCCCCCATGCGATCTGTCGCACCCCTCATCAGCCCCCCCCGGCAGGGCATCCCACCCCTCAGCCCGATCAACATGGTGGTGATTGACGCCGGCCACGGGGGCCATGACCCAGGCACGTCCCACTACGGGTTGAAAGAGAAACACCTCGCCCTGGACATCGTCAAACGTCTTCGCGCGCGACTGCAGGGCCTCGGGCTCACGGTGGTCATGACCCGCGAGACGGACCGGTTCATCCCCTTGAGCGAGCGGCCGGATCTCGCCAATCGGCTGCAAGCGGATCTCTTCGTCAGCGTCCATATCAACGCCAATCACAACCGGGGCGTCTCGGGGATTGAGGTGTACTACCCCCGCGGGTCCGTGGTGTCTCCGACCGCCCCGTGGCCCCCCTCGGTGTCCTCTGCGGAGATCGGCATCCCGTCGACGACCGTGAAACAGGTGCTGTGGGATCTGGTCCTCGGCAGCACCCGCGCCCAATCCCGTCGGCTCGCCCATGCCATCTGTCATTCGATGCGACGGGGCTTGCACGTGCGCTGCCGGGGAACCAAGCCGGCCCGATTCGTCGTCCTGCGCGAGGCGTGGATGCCTGCGGTCTTGGTGGAGGTCGGCTACGTCACGAACCAGGCGGAGGCCGAGCGGCTCGGGAGCGTCGCGTATCGGGAGGCGGCCGCCCAGGCCATTGCGGAGGGGATCGAGTCCTACGTCCGCGAGCTGGGGGCGCAGCACATCTAATGAACGGGGCGCGTCAACCCATCGGCGTCTTTGACTCGGGGATCGGCGGGCTGACGGTCGTCAAGGCCTTGATCGAAGAGCTCCCCGTTGAGTCCATCGTGTACTTCGGCGACACGGCGCGGGTGCCCTACGGCACCAAGTCCAAACACACGATCGTGAAATTCTCGCTTGAGAATGTCGAGTTCTTGTTGCGCTTCGGGGTGAAGTGCATCGTCATCGCCTGCAACACCTCCTCTTCGTGGGCGCTGCCGACCCTCCGGAAGTACTTCAAGGTGCCGATCATCGGCGTGATCCGCCCGGGGGCGCTGGCGGCCGTCCGCGAGACCCGGAACAAGCGAATCGGCGTGATCGGCACGAACGCCACCATCCAGAGCCGCGCCTACGAGACCGCGATTCAACGGATCGATCCCGCCGTCAAGGTCTTCTCCGGAAGCTGCCCGCTCTTCGTTCCGCTCGTGGAGGAGGGCTGGCTCAACGGCTCCATTTCCCGCCAGGTGGCGCAGCGGTATCTGGAGCCGCTCAAACGCCAGCGGATTGACACGCTCATCTTAGGCTGCACGCACTACCCGCTCCTGGCCGAGACGATTCAATCGGTCCTGGGCAAGGACACCGTCCTCATCGATTCGGCGAAACAAACGGTGGCTGAGGTGCGGGGAGTCCTGATGGGAGCCGATACGTTGCGCGACCAACGGGTCCGTCCCCGCTACCGGTTCTTCGTGACCGATGAGCCCGCGCACTTCAGCCGCATCAGCCACCGGTTCCTCGGCCGGGTGATTGGATCGGTTGAACGGGCGAGCCTTCACGGATGACCCCACCACCTCGCTGCTCGCCACAGGCGAGCTCCCATGGAGAGTCAGCGTCTGTCGGCCCTATCCCTCGGCAGTTGGCCTCGGGATCCTTGCCGAGGGATCCCGAGCAGAAGCGAGGGACGGGCCGAAGCGAGGTGGTGGGGCGCCCTGACGGTCGGGCGTTCAATCAACTGCGGCGCGTGGTCCTCCGCCGTGGAGTCATGAAGTTCGCCGAGGCCTCCTGCCTCGTGGAGTGGGGGGACACGAAGGTGGTGTGCACGGCCACCATCGACGACAAGGTCCCGCCGTTTTTGCGCAACAGCGGGACGGGATGGATCACGGCGGAGTACGGCATGCTGCCGCGGTCCAGCCACCAGCGCATCGAGCGGGAAGCGGCGCGCGGGAGGGTGGGGGGTCGGACGCAAGAGATCCAGCGGCTCATCGGGCGCAGCCTCCGAGCGGTCGTGGACTTGGCGCAGTTGGGGGAGCGCAGCGTGATCATCGACTGCGACGTCATTCAGGCGGACGGGGGGACCCGGTGCGCCAGCATCACCGGTAGCTTCGTGGCGCTGGTGGAGGCGCTCCGGCGTCTGCGCACGCAGCGCGTCCTGCCCGCGCTGCCGGTGCGGGATTTCGTCGCCGCGACCAGCGTGGGCCTTGTCAGGGGCCAGCCGGTCCTTGATCTGAGCTACGCCGAAGATGCGGGAGCGGAGGTTGACATGAATGTGGTGATGACCGGCCGCGGCAGGTTTGTAGAAGTGCAGGGCACCGCCGAACGGACCCCCTTCCGGCCAAGCGATCTGCATCGCCTCCTGCGTCTTGCGGGTGACGGCATCGACCACCTCCTGAGCGCGCAGCGCCGCGCCCTCGGCGCCTCCTCCGTCCGCGACCTCTGACCGTTAAGACGAAACCCGTAACCCGTAACCAGTAACCCGTAACCCGTAACCAGTAACCAGAGAGGTGTTCTGGTGACTGGTCTCTGGTAACCGGTAACGTGTTTTCGACATGTTGGATCTTGTCATCGCGACCCGCAACCGTCACAAGGCGAAGGAGCTGGCGGGACTCTTGTCGGTCCGGGGGATCCGGTGGCACTCCTTGGCGGAGTTTCCTGAGGCGCCTCTTGTGAGAGAGACCGGACGGACGTTTGGCGCCAACGCGATCAAGAAAGCGCAAGCGGTGGCGCGAGCCACCGGTCTGTTGACCTTGGCCGATGACTCAGGGCTCGAGGTGGACGCGCTGGGCGGCAGGCCGGGCGTTCGATCCGCGCGCTTCGCGGGAAGGCAGGCGAGCGATCAGGACAATAACGAGAAGCTGCTGCGCATGCTCGACGGCCTCGCACTAGGGAAACGGAGCGCGCGCTACCGCTGCTCGCTGGCGCTGGCAAGCCCTTCCCGGATGATCGCGCTCACCCAGGGCACGTGGCGGGGCCGCATCGCCGAGCGACCGCAGGGACATCGCGGCTTTGGATACGACCCGATCTTCTTCGTGCCCCGCTTTGGAAAGACGGTGGGCCAGCTGACGGCTTCGACGAAACAGCGGTTCAGTCATCGAGCGATCGCGGCCCGCCGGATGCGCGCAACGCTGCGGCGGCTCGTCGCTACGAGCCGGGTTTTCCGACGGCGTCCAGCAGTTGTTGGATCAGGTCGCTGGGGGCCGGGCTCGATTGTTTGAAGATCTCCTGGGTGGTGAACTCAAAGCGGTAGTCAGGGTGATCCAGCGTGCCGGTGAGCCGGTGTCGGCCGATCAAGCGGCGGAATCGCTCGAGTTGCCCGGCAGCTTTCAGGACGGTGCCGGCCAGCGTTGAGGTCGTGGGCGCCTTCAGCACGACCCCTTCAGAGAGCTCCGGTTCGATGACGAAGTCCAGGGTGCGATCGAGGCCGACGCTCCCCTTCGCATAGACCGCCACCGGTTCAGCGCCCGCCAGCCCCGCCAGACGCAGGTCCTCCGTGTGAAACCGCTCCTGCGAGAGTCGCCACTGCACTGACGCTTGCGTGATCTGCGCCCGCCGCAGCGCCTCCAGCCCGAGCCGGTCGGACAGGACGCCGAACAGCCCGCGGAAGAGTTTGTCGAGCAGGGGCAGATCCCCAAGCCGTTCCCCGGACGCGTTGAGCCAGCCCTCGCCCCGCCACGTGGGACGCTGCTCCCAGCTTCCGGAAAAAGCCGCATGGGCTGAGGCGCTCCCCGTCACCGAGCGAGAGCGCCACGCGGGGATCGCCCGGGCAAGCCGAGCCAGTTGCAGCCCCACCACGTCAGCTTGGAGGAGGATGGTGGTGGGCTGCGTGTGCGAGCGGTGCTTGACGATCAGCTCGCCCCAGCACTTTCCCTCTGCGCAGAGTCCGGACGGGATGCGCACTCGCAGCAGCCCGCCGCTCTGCTCCAGCGTGGCGTTGAGGTGTTCCAGGGGGATCTCGCGGACCTTCAACTGGTCCAGGCGGAGTCGGCTTTGGATGGTCGCCGCAGGCCAATCTGAGAACCTCCCCTCGAATGTCGCCTCGATCGTGGCGAGGCCTTCCAGGTTCCAGGCGTCAAGCTGTGGCAACGGTAGGAAGGGCAGGTACCTCAGCTCGGAGAGCTCGGGGGGTCCTGAGAGATCCACCGCGCCGGGGTGATCAGGCGCTCGGCCCACCCGCCCGCGGATGGACACCTGAGTCTTCTCGAGCGCAAGGCGGCCCTCGTCGATCGTCACCGTGTCCGGCGCCACGCGGCTCGTGAGCGAAAGCTGCCCGTGTGGGAATCCCACCGTCGCCACGAGGCGCGGGGCCTCCCCAAACGAGGCGACGGTGGCGTTCAGTGTCAGCGGCTCACCGTTGAGCGTCAACGTTGCCTCGGAGATGGTGATCTGGTCGTCGGCCAAGCGCACCCATCCGGTGACGCGCTCCAGCGTGGCCGCGGGTGCTGTGAGCTGAGCGGCCGCCTCGCGCAGCTCGACTTCGCCGGTGGCGCGCGGAGCCGCAGACGATCCGCTGATCTCGATATCAAGCGCAGCAACCCCTCCTACTACGCGCACCGGGCTCTTCGGAGGGAACCAGGGGGTCGCCGCCTCGAGGGGCAGCGTTCCGCTCAAATGCAGCTGGAGCCCCACGGGGTCCTTCACGTCCATCTCGCCGGACAGGGTCAAGGAGCCGTCCATGAGCCGGCCTGTAAGCTGGTCAATGGAGAGTGTGTGCGTGGAGAGATCGTAGCGCATGCGGCCGGTGATGCCGGTGAGCGGCCGGGTGAGTTTTGCTCCGGCCAGCGTGGCGTTGCGCAACTCGGCGTGCGCGAGGCAATCCGGCAGCAGAGACGGCTGGAGCGGGCCGCGGCAGACCGCCTCAACGTCAGCGGTTCCTTCCGGCTGCCAGGCGCGGTTGAATGTGGGGAACGCTGCGGCGAGTGGGGCGAGGTTCGCGCGCGACGTGAGCAGGACCTCGAACGAAGGCATCGCTCCCGTCGCCATCGTCCCTCGCAAGGCCCACAAGGAGCCAAGGCACATGCCCGTGAGCTGCTGGATCTCGAGGTGCTCTTCTGTGAGATACCCGACCCCTTCGAGCCGGCTGATGACTCCGACGGGCAGCCCCTCCAGCGTGGCCTGGTGAAGGGTGACATCGCCCTGAACAATCCAGCGGCCACCGTCAACCGATGGAGGAATCGCCGTGCCGTCCACCACCAGATCGCCGCTCAACCGCCATGAGGACGTCTCCCACACCAGGTGCGTTCCCTCCACCC
>JACPSR010000095.1 GCA_016193175.1 Candidatus Omnitrophota bacterium | reverse complement strand
GGTCAGCCCATGGTAGGCCAGGGCCGTGGTCAGCGAGATGTAGGACGGCACCTGCAGGAGATTCGCCACGCGCCACCGCTCCTCCCGGCTGAGGTGCTCCCAACGCTCTCGCAGCATGTAGCGGTTGCGCTGCAGACGCAATAGCTCGCCGGTCTTCACGGCCCGGTGGCAGAAGACCGCGGCTGAGGCCGGGCGGATCGCCAACAGCCGGGCGACGTCGTCCACCGTCAGCACAAGTTTGGAACTCGCGCGTAGTCGCTGAAGTTTCATCAAGTATAGTAGATTGACATATTTGTTTATTTACTATACTTGATAATAATTCGGGCGTCAAGCCCCTCACACACGATGGCTGGCAGTTGCGAGGGCGTGGCGATAGGCCTGGTAGGTAGCCGGATCAAAGAGCACGAATCGCACCAGGGTGATCTCGGGGTGGGTTTTGAGGTAGTCGGCAACGGCCCGAATGGCAATGGGGGCCGCTTCTTCCACCGGGTACCTGTAGACGCCCGTGGAGATCGCGGGAAACGCGACGGTGCGAATTCCGTGCTGGGAGCATAGCGTCAGACACGAGCGGTAGGCGCTGGCGAGCAGTTCCGCGTCCTTCGGCTTGCCGGAATAGACCGGTCCGACCGCGTGGAGGACGTAGCGGGCCTTCAGTCGCCCGCCGCCAGTGATCACCGCCTGGCCGGTGGGACAGCCCTGCGGGTACTTGGCCCGCAGCTCCTGCATGATCGACGGCCCGCCGGCGCGGTGGATCGCCCCGTCCACCCCGCCGCCTCCGGCCAGCCGCGAATTGGCGGCATTCCCAATCGCCTCAGTCTCCTGCTGCGTGATGTCGCCCTGGGCGAGCTCGAGCTTGGAAGTTCCGATTGTCTCCGCAGGTGCGTTGATCCTGGGCTCGCCCTCAACGTGTCCCTGTGGTACCCGGTACGGGCGTTCTGGGTTCATGTCCCGCGCAACCACGCCCGGTAGGCCTCGATCCACTCAGCGCCTTGAGGCGGTGGGCCCGGCCACTCCAGGGTGGTCACATTGATCTTGTAGCGTTTGCCCTTGCGCCGACACACGGCCATCACGATGGTCTCATATGGCTCGCCGAAGTCAAAGCCGACGACCTGGACGGGTTCTCCCACCACCAGAGCGGTGAAGGAACACGGCAGGTGGTCTTGGATCATGGTGAGGAACCCCGAAGCCTGCTCCTCGTCGTTGTAGGCATCCACCGTGGCTTCTTCGATCATGCGGTGGAGCGTCGAGCAGCTGAGCGCGGTGGGGCGCCTGCGCATCGGGTGGTGACGCGATCCGGTCAGTTCCAGCGGCCGGGCATGAGCCCCTCTGAACGCTGGGAGGTAGTGGGGGTCGTGGGGGGCAGCTTGGTCACGAAGCAAGGATGGAGGGTCATCGGTAGAGCGATGATAGCGCAACGAGGCGCCCGGCACAATGAGCAGCTCGCCCCGGGCGGCAAGACGACCCTCGGGTTTTCACAAGCTCATGTCATCTCCCACAGGGCCCGGATCGGCACGGCGTAGAGCCCCTCGCCAAACCCCGCGCTGGTCTCGCCGTCGTAGAGCACCACACCGCCCGCGAAGCGCTGACCGGTGGCGGCCTTGAGTTTGCGCAGGCCGCGGAAGTCGGCCAGCGTGACCGTCGCGGCGGCTTTGACTTCGACGCCGGCCACCTGGTGTCCGCCGCGCTCCAGCACGATGTCCACCTCCGCGCCGTCCTTGTCGCGAAAGTGATGAAACGCGATCGCGTCATCCTGCCAACTCGCCTGGCGCCGCAGCTCCTGGTACACGAACGTCTCGAGTAACTGTCCCAAGGTCGCCCGGTCCTTCACGAGTGCCGGCGCATCGTGGCCGTGCAGAGCCGCGGCAAGCCCGGTGTCGCCAAGATGCAGCTTGGGGGTCTTGACGAGCCGGCTCAAGCGGTTGCT
The DNA here is from genome assembly GCA_016193175.1 of Candidatus Omnitrophota bacterium. Lineage (GTDB taxonomy): Bacteria > Omnitrophota > Gorgyraeia > Aquiviventales > Aquiviventaceae > JACPSQ01. Next base: position 7,569 of record JACPSR010000095.1, on the reverse strand, counting down.
GTGCCAGGGCGGGAGCCGCTCCAGCAGGAAGATCCGTTCGAGCAGCGTCACGTAGTCGCGGATGGTCGGCCGGCTCAAGTGGAAGGGCGCGGCCAGATCGGCGACGTTCAAGAGCCGCGCGGTCTGCCCGGCGGCGAGCTGCAGCAGTCGGGGCAGCGTGTCGAGCGCGCTGATCTTCGCCAAGTCGCGCACGTCGCGCTGGATCAACGTCTCCACGTAGTCGCGATACCAGGCCGTGCGGCGCTTCGCCGAGGCGCGCGCCAGCGCCGCAGGGTAGCCCCCGGCGACGATGCGTTCAGCGAGTTCCGCGCCCAGGCGCTCTGCGCGCCGCACCGTGAACGTCGCACCGAAGAGGGCCTCCAGGAAGCGGGGCGCTTGGCGCGCCAGCTCGCTCTGCGCAAGCGGGTGCAGCCGCAGGATCTCCAGCCGGCCGGCGAGCGAGTCGGCGAGCCTGGGGACGAGCAGCACGTTGGCCGAGCCGGTCAGCATGAAGCGGCCCGGTGCGCGATTCCGGTCCACGGCCGTCTTGATCGCTGTAAAGAGACCGGGTGCCCGCTGCACCTCATCGAGGACGGTGTGCTCCGGCAGATCAGCCACAAAGCCCACCGGGTCGGCCTTCGCGGCCGCCAACGTCACGTCGTCATCAAAGCTGACGTACGTGTAGCCCGCCGCATCCCCTACCTGGCGCGCCAGGGTGGTCTTCCCGCACTGGCGCGGCCCGTGGACGAGCACGACGGGGGTATCGGCCAGCGCTTCCTTCAGGCGGGAGCGCGCAAAACGAGGGTAGAGCACGGCATCGTTCATCCGGGACAGTATACACAGGGTGCCGGCCAAATGAAAGGTTTGTGATCGGCTAAATGAAACCCTCCTCCTCGGCTGTGCGAACGTGGACGTGATGCCGACCTGGAAGATGCGCCGGCCTCGGAGGCCGACTTCCTCCTGGAGCAGGCCAAACCGGACGTGGAGAAGGTCTGCGACGTGATACTTCGACTTCGCTCAGTATTCCGCCCCACTCCGTGGGGCTCCATCAGCGGGCGGGTGCGGTGCTCAATCGGGCAGGAGCGTCACGAGCTCAAGACGGGCGACACGATCTACTTCAACAGCGGCCAACCTCACCAGATGGAAAACGCCGGCGCCAACTCCGCGAAAGTCCTCTGTGTAGCCGTGCCGCTGGCGCTTTGATCAGCCCTTAAGCGTGGCACCACCAGCAACTCCTCTGTCGTTCCCCTTTTTCGCTCCTCACAACCTCTTCAAAATATCCTCAGGACTGATATGCCGCTTACCAATCCTCGTTACACCAATCTACTTCAAGTTGATGAGCTCGCGTGCATCAAGACCGGAGAACACACAACATGCCCTTCTTCTGGTCCACCGTTAACCAACCCGCTTGTGCTAGGAAACAATTTTCTATCTCTCCGACCCGCATCTTGCCTTGAAGAAGGAGGTCGTAGATTCTGACAAGGTCCAACGTCCGAATAATTATGATTGCGTTATTGCTACAGAACGTCCGTACATTGGGTGGTATTTCTACATCTTTGTCTTTGACAGACTGTTTCTTAGAAAATGTGTTCACGACGAGAATGCCTGGAAAATCGTCAGCTAGCTCGTATTGTCCCCGATTCCATTGAAGTTTCCCAAGAGTACCCTTTGTGACATTTTTCTCTTCAATGCTGGTAACCTCTCCAATTGCCACATGGTGGTCATCAGCGTCATTGATCCAGAAATCTTCCCTGTATTGTTCGACACGTTTCACCCGAAACTTAACTTCCTCGGCCAGAAAGGTAGGGATAAGCTCCTGAAGTTGATATTGCTTTGCGCTGAGGAGTATTTTCCACTTGTGATATTTCTCGCGTTCCAATCTGACGTCCTCAAGCTTCTTCGCAAGTGCAAGCTCCTGCTCGATCAGGGGGCTCTCCAGAGTAAACACGAAGCCATCTTTCACCCAATCATCCCCCTCTCCGACCACTTTTTCCCTGTACGCCAGTATTGCGTCCACCAACACCGGAAGCGATTGAGTAGCGCGTTTGGGGTCATCCACTGAAACCGCATGTACCGGCAATGCGATAAGCATTCCGTCGTTCATTTGCAGAGAACGAGCAACTGGCCTCTTGTCGTATGAAGCTAACGTGTCCGCTCGCACATTGTCAACGCCAGACGCATATTGGTCAGAGGGTAAATCAGAGGATGCGTAAGCAAGCCCGTAGCGATCCAGAAACAGTTCAAATTCGTTTCTCTGCACTGCAAGTCGTCTCCATCCCTCATGTTGCGTAACAGGCATTCTCAGCCCGAGTACTGCCAGCAACTCCCTCATCGGAGCAAGGTTGTGATCTCGCTGGATATCGAAGGTGGTCTTGAACGAAAACAGCAGGGCGATTGTTTTACCTTTCTGCAAGGCCCTCCTAATCTGTTTCTCCTGCTCAATTATCAAATCGCTGTAGCTGGCAAGCCCATCAGCCCAAACGATTGCAATGTCATAATTCTCTAGGAACTCGCCTCCCCCATAATCAAGTCGAGTCAGAGAATAACGCCCGCTCCTTAATCCGGTTGGGACACACTCCGACTTGAAGCCGACCGCGACAACTCTGGGAACTTGAGGTTGTTCTACCGATTGTAGTGGGGGGATTTTGGGCATTCCTTGTTATTCCACGTTGCTTGCTATTCTAGACTTGGCCGCTGTCTTACCTCCAGCAGCCCGGATCAGCTAGGCGGGGCTGTGTTGGACCGCCTCGACTTCCTGGAATTGGTTGCCCCCCTAACCAGCACCGGTGTTATGCAGATTGGATTCTGTCCCTGATACGGTTCCACTCGCGCTTGAGGACCTGACGCGAGAGATCCACCACGGCCGGGTGAACTTGGACAAACTCCTCATCGCCTTCCCGCCCACGTGCGATCGCTGAGACCATCTTCCGGATCAGTTGCTCCAATCGACTGTGGTCTTCCTCCAGTGGATTCAGTATGAGCGCCACCTTGTGCTCCAAGAGCGTCAGGCGTTGGTACTCCTTATCCGTTCGGTCTTCGTACCCCGCGACGTGGTAGTGCAGAGCGCTACTTGTAAGTTCGGCCAGGAGGTCTCTAAGGTTGTTGATCCACGCCTGTCGCATCGGCGCGATGATCTGCTTATTGGAGACCTCCAGCGATGACGCCAGCTGGCGTCTCGCAATGAGCCACGAGATCAAAGGCCCGACGAATACTGCCAACGCGGCGACAACGAGCGACAGAACTGGTATTGACTTATCCATCTACTTTACCGCCGTAGAAGCATGAAGCGTCCCAGATGTGCCAGCCCAGATCAACCTCTCAATCAAGGTCAAACGCCGGCTGGAGGTTCCATGTCTTATTTTCAAAGTAGCGCTTCAGAAGCTCGAACTCGCGCGCCAGGTCGTCTGAGCGCAGGAACGCATCATAGATCTCTTCCCACGTCGCTTGTCGAAATCGCGCAGGGTTCTTGAGGTGGTCCTGGCCGAAGTTCTGGCTGGTATTCCTCGCCTCCTGTTGTGAATTGCGCCGAACTAGATTGACGAGCATGAACTGGGGAAGACCTAGCTGGTCGGCCACGTATGCTGCAAACAGGAAGTGGCGCACAAGCTGAGAGTATGGCACCAAGGCGAGCCGGGCCGCCGTAAGGTGGTGCTTGTAGAATCCGTCCTTTTCGTAGCTGGCGATATCCGGCTCCTTACGTTTATTGGGCGAGCCGAACTTCGCCTCGACAAAGACCACGCCTGATCCGCCCAGCAACACGACATCAGGCTCGGTGGGGACGCCCTTGTGCGGTTCGAAGCAAGCTCGCGCCTTCTTCAGCGGATCCCAGGACCCACTATTATGGTATCCCCAGGGGATAAGTTCGATCGGCCCCTCCATCTGTACACGCCCTCCGGTCAAGACCGACACGAGCGGGGACAATTTCCGCACCTTCTCAAAGGTACGGAAGACATTCCACGTCAACGCATCCTCGCTGTTCTCGTGTGCCCAGCGCTGCTCGAACTTGGTCTTGTTGCTCCGCATGGATTCGAGCTGCTCCGTATCGCGCACTGTCTTAAGAAAGTTCCGCTGCCATCCCATCGCTGCATCATCAAAACGATAGGTGCCTTTATGCACGAAAATCCGATGGGCCGAACAGCGATTGTCCGGCCACCGCTTCCAGTGACGTCCCTTGGGCAGAGTAACCACCTCACCGCAATCCTTCACATGGCAACGAATCAGATGCGGGCTAATGAGTGACGGCCTGTCCTCTCGCAGCTCACGAAGCCCGTAAGGCATTTCCGAAATGACCTCGGACCCCTGGCTCATAATGCGCTTCCTTTGGACTGGAGCCCCTGGAGCGCATCCAGGTGCTTGTGGCTGGTCAGGTCGATGCTGATCGGGGTGACCGATACGTAGCCGCGCCGCACGGCTTGCTCATCGGAGTCCGGAGCGGGATCCCTCTGCCGGCGTCCCCCTTTGAGCCAGTAATAGGCCCGTCCGCGGGGATCCCGGCGCTGGTCGAATGTTTCCAGCCAGCGTGAGCGGCTCTGACAGGTGACGCGCACGCCCTTAAGCTGAGTCAGGGGACGGTTCGGCACATTGACGTTGAGTACCACCTCTGGCGGCAGGCGCAGTTGGCGGAGTTGAAGGCAAAGGGTTCTGGCGACGCGCGCGGCGACGGCAAAGCGTGGCTGGCGGAAGGTCGCCAGCGAGATCGCCATCGAAGGAATCCCCAAGACCGCGCCTTCGAGAGCCGCAGACACGGTCCCGGAGTAGATGATGTTCGTGCCGGTGTTGGGGCCGAGATTGACTCCGGAGACCACCAAGTCCGGCTTCGGCTTCAGGAGGCGTTGGATGGCAATCTTGACGCAGTCGGCCGGCGTGCCATCCACCGCGTAGCCGAAGAACGCGCCGTTGCGGTCAACGGTGGACACCCGCAGGGGATCCCAGAGAGTGATCGCATGCCCAGCGGCGCTGCGCTCGTGGTCCGGGGCCACCACCGTGACCTGCGCGATCGTCCGGAGGTGCGCGGCCAGCACCTCGATGCCTTTCGCGTAGATGCCGTCGTCGTTGGTGAGGAGGATTCTCATCATCAATGCGCAGGACTGGACGACGCGTCCGACTGGACTTGCACCAGGCTTACGACGATTGACGCGCAGGACGAAACACAAACTTACGCCGTCCCTGGCGGATCACGCGCGCACTGTGCGGCTCTGTGAGCCGTTTGGGGCCTTTCGGGTACCACCCCCAGTGGACCTTCGAGTAGATGTTGGCCGCTGTATCGCAGTGATACTGGGCGTACGCCCAGGGGGCAGGTCGGCCGGGTGTGCTCAACTCGATCAGGTAGAAATCCAGTTCTCGCCGCACGTCCTTCAGGATCTCGGCCGCCCGTTTGTCTGCTGGACGCGCCTTCAACAGGAATTGGACGATAAAGCTCTTGCCGGGCCCTGGCGCCACCAGGGCGACGAGACGCCCACTCTGCCGGATGGCCCCTCCCTTGTCCGCTGTCGGAGGCTTGCCATGCCAGATCTTGATATGGTCATCGTCCGTATCAACGACCCCCTCGACCCATTTCCAACCTGTGCTGGCCTTCGGCTCCGCGTCCATAAAGTCAGCGAAGGTGCCTTCGTCTTTCTCAGTGTTCATCGGCTACCTAAAAAGTTTCTCATCGTTACGCGAGAGCGTTCCAACTGTGCCAACCCGGATCAGCGAGGCGGGACGATTTGGGCCGGCACCGATTTTTGCCGCGCGTTCGATCAACTCAGCGAGCGTGAGGTTTGGTTCAACCGCCATCGTATCACGCAAGCGTATAACGCCCGGATTTCTTTGTGCCCACGCGCCGCACGAGTCCTGCGGTCAGCAATGGATGCAGGAGATCCATGGCTCCCTGCTTGGACACCCTGAGTGTTTGCCAGATTTCGCGGGGCGTCATGCTCTGGTGATCACGAAGCAGATGAAGAAGTCGTTCTTGCTTGGGACGGAGCAAGAGGGGGCTTCCGCGGCTGTCGGCCCTGAGGCGTTCAATCCGCAACCACACCTTGTCAAGGGTGCGGTGGACGCCTTCGGCGACGTACTCCAGCCAGTCGGACAACTCGCCTCCCTGCTCACGAACCGCTTGCAAGGCTCGATAGTAACGGGAGCGGTCCTCCCAGTAGTACTCATCCACTGAGAAGATGTGCTGGGTGTCGAAGCCGCGCCGATACAGTTCCCACAACGCGAGCATGCGCCCGGTTCGGCCGTTGCCGTCGGCGAAGGGGTGGATGTCCTCAAAGCGGAAATGCACGATCGCCGAGGTGATCACCGGCGACCACTGCGCCGATCGCTCGTCCCACCACTCGAGCAATTCGCGCATCAGACCCGACACCTCGTGAGGAAGCGGGGGGACATGACGCCCCACCCGCACCCCGATCTGGCGATACCGGCCGGCAGCCCCTTGATCCATGACGCCTCCAGCGATGACGCGATGAAGGGTGAGGACGTCCTCATGGGTGATGGCGCGCTTATGCTGATGTCGCTCGATAAATCGCAGCCCCGCAAAGTAGTTCAGCACCTCCCGCTTTGGTCGCTCAGCGGCTACCGTCACGGCCCGCCCCTCCTCAATCGCCCGCACTTGCTCCAGGGTCAAGGGATTACCTTCGATGGCGGTGGAACTGTGCGTATTCCGCACGCGGGCGTCCTTCTGGAGCGCCGGAATCCACGGGACCTGCACCGTCGCCGCCAGGATTTTCTCCCGTAGCGCGGTGATCGTCTCGATGGCGGCCAGTAGGCGCGCTGTCACACTGAACCGCGGTGTGTACGCCATGGAGGGAGTCTATCTGTCAGTCAAGTATGAGTCAAGTTATTAGTCAACCGAGGATTGGTTAGCGCCCTGCAACTTCCTCACGGCCGCGCAGACGATCAAGGAGACGCCGAAGGCGCAGACGACGGTGGCGCCGGTCGGAAGGTCCCAGACATACGACGCCGTGACCCCCGCCATGCTGGTCAGCGTGCCGACCGTCCATCCGATGAGGAGTCGTTGGCTGATCGTCTGCGCCAGAAACACTCCACACACCGCTGGCACGATGAGGAACGAGAAGACGAGCAGTACCCCGGCCAGCTCGACGGAGCTGGTGACGACCAACCCGAAGGTGGCGTAGAAGAGAAAATCCCACCAGCGAACCTGCAGCCCGTCGGCAAACGCGCTCTCCGGGTTCTGCGAAATGGCCAACAGCGGCTTGCGCGCCGCCCAATGCACAATCCCCACGACGCTATAGAGCAGGAAGACCTTCACGATCTCCGGCCAGCCGACGAAGAGCAGATGGCCGACCAAGAGCCCTTTAAGCTCTTCCCCGCCCTCCGGCGCGCGGCTCAGCACCAGAATCGAAGCGGCCGCTGCGACGGCGTAAACGATCCCGATGAGGGCTTCCTGAGGGACAACGGGCTTCCGGAGCCTCGTGGCGGCAAAGATCGCGGCCCCAATGAAGGTGAAGGCCAGCGCAATCAGGTAACTGGCCGTCGAGTGGAGCCCAAAGCCCCAGAGGAACCCAACGGTTGCACCAAAGGCCGCGACCTGGGCGAGGGCCAGGTCCACGAAGATGACCCCGCGTTCGATCACGTGCAGGCCGAGGT
>JACPSR010000022.1 GCA_016193175.1 Candidatus Omnitrophota bacterium | reverse complement strand
GGTTGAGCCGTCGGTGACCAAGACGGTCCTGTCGTCGCTCAGCCCCCCATCGAGCCTGGGAACCAAGGTGTTGGATCCGAAGACGCGGAGCGCCCGCGCCATGGTGCGCATCCGGCAGGGGGACACGCTCGTCTTGGGGGGCCTGATCGACCGCAAGGACGAGCAGGTGGTGAAGCGGGTGCCGATTCTCTCAGGCATCCCAATCGTCGGCGAGGTCTTCAAGGACACCGAGATCGATCGCTCCGCCAGCGAGCTGCTCGTCTTCGTCACGCCGCGCCTGCTGGATGAGCCGACGGACGCGCAGCTGGCCGCCGCGGGTGCCCAGGCCCCCTTCGGGCTGCGGGAGCAGGAGCCCTCGGACAGCCGCCAGGAGGCCATTGAGCAGCAGTTGAACGCCCTGGAGCGCCAAGAGCGTCTCTAGCACCGGTGACCACGATGCTGAAGACGACGGTAAAAGTCGGCGAAATCCTCGTGAAGAGCGGGCTGATCTCCGATGAGCAGCTCGCCAAAGCCATTGAGGTCCAGCGGGGGACGACGAAGCGGCTCGGCGAGATCCTGGTGGAGCTGGGATTGATTACTGAAACGGACATCGCCGTCGCGCTCGGCAAGCAGTTGGGGATCCCCTTCGCTTCGAGCGCCTCCGGGCTCCTGGCGCGCAAGGGCGAAGGATTGGAAGATCTTGTCCCCGAAGACTTCGCCCGGCAACACCTGGTGCTGCCGCTCTCCCGCAACCTCCGCTCCCTGACCGTGGCCTGCGTCGATCCCCTCGATCTCATCACCATGGATAACCTGAACCGGTTGACCGACTGCGATCTCAACGTCGTCGTGACCACCAGGCGCGAGTTGGAGCAAGCGATCGATATCCTCTACGGCAAGGATTCCATGTTCCGGGAGGCGATCGATCAATCCTATCAGCTCGTTGAGGAGCTGCCGACGTTGGATGATGAGGGCTTGAGCCTCGATCGACTCAAGCAGGCCGCGGAGGAAGCGCCGGTCATCCGCTTGGTCGACCTGATCATCCGGCAGGCCATCCGGCAGCGGGCGAGCGACATCCACATCGAGCCGTGGAAAGATAAGATCAGCCTCCGCTACCGCATCGACGGGGTGCTCTATGAAATCACCCCGCCGGCCAAGAACCTTCACGCCGCGATTATCTCGCGGATCAAGATCCTCTCCAAGCTGGACATTGCGGAGAAACGCCTGCCGCAGGACGGCGGCTTCATGATGACGCTGGAGGACAAGGAGATCGATTTTCGCGTCTCGACGATCCCCACGATCTACGGGGAGAAGGTGGCGCTTCGGATCCTCAAGAAGATGCCGGAGCTGCTCGATGTCGCGGAGCTGGGGTTCAGCACCACGGAGCTGGAGCACTTCCGCAAGTCCATCCAGGTGCCCTATGGGCTCATCCTCCTGACCGGGCCGACGGGCTCCGGCAAGACCACCACCCTCTACGCAGCCATCAACGAGATCAAATCCCCGACGAAAAACATCCTCACCATCGAGGACCCGGTGGAGTATCGCCTCGACGGGGTCAACCAGGTGCAGACGAAGCCCTCGATCGGGCTCACCTTCGCGAACGCCTTGCGCGCCTTCCTGCGGCAGGATCCCGACGTGATCATGGTGGGGGAGATCCGCGACCTCGAGACGGCCGAGAGCTGCATCCGCGCCGCCCTGACCGGCCACATGATCCTGAGCACCGTGCACACCAACGACGCCCCGAGCGCCGTCACCCGGCTCATCGATATCGGCGTGGCCCCGTACCTGATCTCGACCACGATCAGCCTGGTCGTGGCCCAGCGGCTGCTGCGCCAGTTGTGCGAGCGCTGCAAGGAAGCCTATGAGCCGGTGCAGGAGATCCGAAGCCAGTTTCAGATCGCGGAGGAGCTGCTCTACCGGTCCAAGGGGTGCGAGCAGTGCGACAATACCGGCTACCACGGCCGCCTGGGGATCTTCGAGGTCATGACGTTCGGGCGCGAGCTGCGGGAAGCCGTCGCCAAAGGCGTGCCCTCCCATGCGCTCAAAGACGCGGCGATCGCTCAGGGGATGTCCACCTTGTGGCAGCAAGGGCTCGAGAAGGTCCGGGCCGGCCTGACCAGCCTGGAAGAGCTGGAAGGCGTCGTCCTCGAGCGCTAACCGATGGACACGAGACAGGGTGGTTTCGGGTTTCGAGTTTCGGGTTTCGAGTTGAACGGTCAGGTACTCGCAACTCGCAACTCGCAACTCGCAACTGTTTATTCGTGATGCCGAGCTATCTCTACGTCGCGCGAGACCAGCACGGCCTGCCCCATACGGGGCAGCTCGACGGGCTCAATGAAGATGACGTGGTCGCGGTCCTCCAGCGCCGCGGCCTCTTGGTCACCTCCATTTCGAAGAAGACCCTCATTCGGCAGAGGCCGCTCGCGCGCCGGATCGAGCGCAGGCTGCGCGCAGGCGTGACGGTGGACGATCAGGTGTTCCTCTGCCAGCAGCTCGCCACGCTCGTTGAGGCAGGCGTCCCCCTCCTCAAGAGCCTCGAGGTCGTGTCGGCCCAGGTTGAGAGCCGAGCGCTGCTCTTGGCGCTGGAGCACATCCGCCATGATGTGCGGGGGGGGAGCACCCTGGCGGCGGCGCTCGCGCGGCATCCGGCCACCTTCTCAAAGCTCTGGCTGAACCTGGTTGAAGCCGGCGAAGCCGGAGGGCATCTTGCCCAGTCGCTTACCCAGCTTGCGGTTCATTTCGAGTCGATGCGCCACATCCGGAACGAGGCCAAGACCGCCCTCACCTATCCCGCGCTCCTTTTAGCGGTGGCGGCGGGGGTCTGTCTTATATTTGTCTACTGGCTGATCCCGAAATTTACGGGGATGTTCGTCGCCCAACACCTGGAGCTTCCCCTTATTACACGGATGGTCGTCGGGATCAGCGAGGCGTCCCGCCGCTACGCCCTGATGATCTTCTTCGTGCCGGTCGCCGTCGGGTCTCTCCTGCAGCGCTATCTGGCGACGGAATCCGGGCAATGGACGCGCGACCGCCTGGTCCTGCGCCTGCCGATTTTTCAACAGCTCTTTGAGAGCGTGCAGCTTGCGGAGTTCTCGCGGAGCCTGAGCACCCTCCTGGAGAGCGGGGTGCCGCTCCTCACCACGCTGGAGATCCTTGAAAACAGCTCGACGAACAAAGTGTATGGCCAGGCGATCGGCCGGCTCAGGGAAGAGGTGAAGGAAGGCAAGACGATGGCCGAGCCCATGGCGGAGACCGGGTTGTTTCCGCCGATCGTGGTCCAGATGGTGCAGGTGGGAGAAGAGATCGGGGAGCTGGCCAAGATGGCGGGCCGGATCGCCAAGTACTACGAGGAGCGAACCGGCATGTTCATCGCCAGGATGACGCGGCTCTTCGAGCCGATCGCGATCCTCGTGATGGCAGTGGTGGTCTTGTTCGTGGTGCTCTCGATCTTCCTGCCGATCTTCCAGATGGCGGGTGGCGGCGGTCTTCGATGAGGGGTTGAGGGACACAGTGGGAGCTCCACCGATGGGAGGAAAGATGAAAAATGCTCGAGGCTTCACGTTGCTGGAGCTCTTGACGGTCGTCGTCATTGTCGCCATCCTAGCCTCCGTGGCAATGCCGCAATTCATCAAAACCGGGGAGAGGGCCCGCGCCAGTGAGGCGATCAGCCTGTTAGGTGCGCTTCGCTCCTCGGAGATTCGCTACAAGGCGCAGACCGGCTCCTATACGAATAGCCTGGGCGACCTTGACGTCACTTTGCCTCAGACCATATCCTGGGATACCGCTCCGATATTCGACGGGCCCCCCGTGACAAGCGGCAAGTATAAGCGTACCGGAGCCGGAGCCGTAGCGCCCTTCCTTGACACGTTCCTGGGTATCAACTTCGACACAGGAGTCATCTGTGGGAATTTCCCGGGCTATACGGGAACGCCAGCCTGTCCCTGATTAGTTCTGGAAGACGTACCGGAAGACGTACCGAAGACATGCTGGGTACCGGGGGGACACATTGAACTAAGCGGAACCTGCCCCTTTGGAACCCGGTACCTGTTCGCGGTACCTGTTCGTACCTATTCCTATCAATGAAGGAATTCTTCGAAGGGAAATCTCCGGGGCAGTAGCTCAGCTGGGAGAGCGCGACAATCGCACTGTCGAGGCCAGGGGTTCGATCCCCCTCTGCTCCACCACTTATAGCTCATGTGTATGCAAGAGGTTACAGTGAAGACTGTGACCTCTTCTATGGTAAAATAATTCCCTGCTAAGGCCATGCCAAGATGAGCACAAAGCTTGCAATTGATAGAACGCAGATTGCGGATTTCTGTCGTCGACATCACATTCGGAAACTGGCGCTCTTCGGCTCTATCTTGCGCGATGACTTCCGGCCCGACAGCGATGTGGATGTCCTGGTCGAATTTGAGCCAGGTGCTTCCGCTGGGTTCTTGCGTCTGGCGGCGATGGAGGAAGAGCTCTCCAAGATGCTTCACCGACGAGTTGATCTTCGGACGCCCCCTGAACTGAGCCGCTATTTCCGAGCGGAGGTCCTACGGACCGCCGAGGTTCAGTATGCACAAGGATGATCCCGTGCGCCTGCACCACATGCTTGATGCGGCGCAGGAAGCGGTGTCGTTTGTCGAAGGCAAGCAGCGCAGTGACTTATCCAGCGAACGTAAGCTTGCACTGTCCCTGGTCCGCTTGATCGAAGTGATCGGGGAGGCGGCGACACAAGTCAGCAAGGCGTTTCAACAAGCCCACCCTGAAATTCCCTGGCCGCTCATCGTCAGTATGCGAAACCGATTGATCCATGCCTACTTTGATATCGATTTGGATCGCGTCTGGGACACGGTCACAGATGATCTGCCTCCGCTGATCAACCAACTGGAAAACGTCGTTCGCAAACAAGAGGGCAGGTGACTGTTCGTTCCCCGGCCATGGCGACATCCTTGAGATGCCCCGCGTGCGCGTTCCACCCGACGCCGTCCAGGGCGAGACCGTTGCCGTGACCGACCCCAGAGCGCTGCACCACCTGCGTGACGTGCTGCGCGTGAAGGTGGGGGATCGGCTCGAATGTTTCGACGGCCATGGGCGCAGCTACGCCGGCCCCATCGCCCGTTGCACGAGCCGAGGGCTTGTCGTGGAGATCACCGAACGTCTCGAAGGGATCCCGCGGCTTCTGAAGGTGACGCTTGTCCAGGCGCTGATCAAGCCGGAGCGGTTTGAGTGG
>JACPSR010000124.1 GCA_016193175.1 Candidatus Omnitrophota bacterium | reverse complement strand
CGGCCCGCGAGCAGTTCACCAAGGTTCAGGGTGAGATGCGGGAGCAGCTCGAGAAGCTGCGCGCGAGCGATCCTGAGAAGGCCAAAGAGGTTGAGCTGACCATGCGTGAGGGGGAGCGGTGCATGCTTGCCTTCGAAGCCGGCGAGCGCTACACCCCCTCCACAGAAATGGTCGCGCATGCCCAGGAGATGTTCGGCGACTGGGAGAAGGACATGATCGCCCAGGGCGCGCCTCCCGAGTTCGTGGAGCGAGCGAAGCTCGAGTTCGCCGCGTGGTCAGGCGGCGAGCATACGATGGGGTTTGGGGGACCGGGGCAAGAGTTTGCAGGTCGAGCCGGGCCGCCCACCACCGAGCAGATGCAGGCCATGGGCATGACGCCTGATCAGATCCAGGCGGCTATGGCTCAACAGCAGTACATTGAGATAGGCTCCAGTGGGCACATGCCGACCCTCGAGCAGATGCAGGCCATGGGCATGACGCCTGATCAGATCCAGGCAGCGCAACAGTACGAGGCTAGTGGAAACTTCGGCGTCAACCCATCGACCGGCGGCTGGGAACCCAACATGGGTGGAACCGCCTATACCACCGGCGGGTGGGAGAGCACCTACAGCGGTGGCACTACCCACTGGGAGGGCGGCTCAAACTACGGCATCAACCCAGCGACCGGCGGCTGGGAACCCGGCATGGGTGGAGCCGTCTACACGGGCGGTGAAACCTGGACGAGTGGTGGCACCACCGATCAGTGGAGCAACACGACGGAGCAGCGGCAAGATCTCCAAACCACCACCACGACCGCAGCCCAGGAGGTCCATGAGAATGCCATCCACCTGCATGGGGATGTGGAACACGTGCATGACATCCACGTCCACACGGACAGCACGCGCCACGATCACACGGCGACGAGCCCGGCCGACACCGCGCCGAACTCGGTGTTCCAGTAATCGTACCAGCCGTTGACACAACAACACCCCGACGCTTCCTGTGAGGCGTCGGGGGTTTTTTGTTCGCTCTGGACTATCGACTATGGACTACGGACTAAATTAGAACTGCGCGGTGACGGTCAGGGAGTACTTCATGTTGTCGTACTCCCCGGTGGATTCGTTGGAGCCGAGGTGGTCGAAGTTGAGGGCCGCAGCGGCCCTCCAGGTCTTGTTGAGGTTGTAGGTGGCGCCGCTGGCGAGGGTGTACTTGTCGTCATACCTGGCCGGCGCGACCAGGCCTGTCACCGGACGCTCGCGGTAGTTCTTCCGCTCAAAGGCGAAGCTGCCGTTGAAGGAGAGCTTCTTGGTGGCGCTGCCGTTGACCGCGCTCGTGATCTTCCAGACATCATAGTCGTAGAAGTCGTTGCGGGCGTCGTTGGAGTCGTTCCGGTACACGTCATTCTCCACCGTGAACAAGGCATTCTTGAGCGGCAGCGCCTCGCGGACGGTGGCGCCCACCTTGTAGCGCAAGCGGTGACGCGCGTCCACGCGGTCGCTAAACGTCTCGTTCCCCGCCCCGTCCCGGGCGTTCTTCGTCATGTAGTCGCGCTCAAAGAACTCGTATTGGAGCTGGTGGAAGGCGGTGCCGAAGAGGTTCTGGCGGATGCGGGAGGTCGTCTTGAACTGGCGGTATCCGGAGTCCTTGGCCGTCGGGTAGTAGTTGAGGTCGTAGTCGAGCCAGCTTTCCACGCGCCACATCCGCCCAGGCTGCCACTTCAGCTTGAGGGGGGTGAAGGTGTGGGAGGTGTAGTCGCCGTCCCCGTAATCGAGGTATTGCAGGTACACCCCATAGTAGCTCCCTTCCCAGCTCACGGTGGGCGTGAGCTTCTTCGAGAGCATCGCGTAGGCGTCCTCTTCAAAGTAGGTGTCCCCCTTGTGGCTGGAGGCGGTCGCGGGGTTCGTCTCATAGCCCAGCACTTGCGAGAGCTCACCGTAGAATTTCACTCGACGGGCTGCGCGGCGGGCCTCGAGGATCTTCTGCGCCCTTCGCTTGATGGCCGCCAGGGCTTGCTCCGGCGACACCTGAGCCGTCAGCGGAGGGAGTTCCGGCCGTTCCCGCTCCTGCGGCTCCTGCGCCCATAACGCGGGCGTGCTACTGAAGAGAAGGCACGTCACCGCAGCCAGCACCCGGTGAAGCCAGCGTGGCTTACTCTTGGCGGTCACGGATAATCTCCTCCCGTCGGTCCAGCTGCTCCCGTCGCCACTCCAACATCCGCACGTTGGCCAACGCCTCGTCGATCGCGGTCCGCTCGCTCGCCCGCGCCTCATTGACGAGCTGATGGAGCAGGGACTCGATCTCGTCGCGCTCGGTCCGGAGCGAGTCGATCTCAGCGAAGAGGGTGGCTTTGGCGGTCTCATCCTGCGCGTCGGCGAGGATCCGCTTGCGGCGCACAATCTGCTCGTGGATGGCCTTCAGCGCGTCCTGCAGCTCGTAGAGCTGCGCTTCCAGCTCCGGATCGGCCGGAACCGGGATCGGCTGCATCCACGGCGCTTCAGACTCGAGCTCCTGGGGGGATGGCGGAGGGGTCTTTTTGGTTTTGGCCGCTTGTTCTTGAGCCTCAAGGCGCTGGCCGACGAGGAGTCCGAATCCAACCACCAGCAGCCCAACCGTGAGCCTTCGCGTTTCGAGTCGCATCAAACAGTTCCCTCACGATGCCGCTTAAGATTGCTCAAGCAAACTTAATCAACTGTAACAAAAACATTCTTCTTGTCAAGCAGATTTTGCGGTGACGCCCTTGGGGTTTGTTTATGAAACCGATTCTAAGCGCCTGGACAAAAGTTTCTTTATTTGTTTGGAGCGTGTTCTCGTCGAGGTTTTTACTGGTCACTGGTCACTCATCACTGGTCACTGGCTTAGTTGCTGTGCGTGAGCCAACGGCAGAGCGCCGCAGAGAGCAAGCCGAGATAGGTGCCCAGGGCGTTGCAGCCGATTGCCAGGAGGAGTCCCACGGGGGCGAGACGTTGGTCGTAGACGGCTCCCACGAGCGGCGCGGAGACGACGCCGCCGAGGTTCGCTTGGCTGGCCGTCGCCAAGAGCCCCAGCGGCAACCGCAGCAGCCGCCCCCCGAGGAGCATCGTGAGGCCATGGAGGAGCGCAACGCCGACACCGACGACGACCCACATCGGCGCCGAGGACAACGCGGCGAAGCTGGCCTGCGCGCCCATCGCCGCCAGCACCACATAGAGACAGGGGTAGCCCATGGAGGTTGCGCAGCGGCTCATCCGACGGAAGGGACCAATGAGCGAGATGCCTAAGGCGAAGGTGGTGACGAGCAAGACGGCCCAGCCGCTCTTGGAGGTGACGAGAGGATTCGTCGGCAGCCAAGCGGCCAGCGACTGCGCGGCGACTGTGATGGAGAGCGCGCACAACGCGCAGGCGAGGGCCTCCCGCATCGCGCAGCGTTGATCCGCGCTCAGCGCCGGCGGCGGGCGCGGAAGTGCCAGGGGCTTCGCGCGCAGCCATCGGCCCATCGGGACCTGGACGTTTGCGAGGCCGACCAGGAGCGCCATCCAACTGTAGGCGATCAGCGCATCCACGATGATCAGCGACGTGAACATGGCCTCCGGGGTCTGGAGGATGGCCCTGAGTGCCAAAAGGTTCATGCTGCCCCCGGTCCATGTCGCCGCAAGCGCTCCGATCCCCTTCCATGCCTCGGGGGGCAACCCGCGCTGCAGCGCCACGGCGATCAGCGGCGCGCCCAGGACGATGCTGACATTCCCGAGGGCGGTCGCGGCCAGCGCGCGCCAGCCGATACCGAGCAGGGAGGGGAAATCCACTCCGAGGAGGAGAAGGCTGAGCGCAAACGGGAGCAGGGTATCGATGAGCGCGCGATAGGCCGGGTGTCCGCTGGGAAGCCAGCCGAGTGACGTCGCGATCATGGGGAGGGCGTAACACCAGAGCGGCACCGGGAACCATCGGAAGAGGGAGCTGAGCCTGGGCTGGCGGCTCGCGCTGAGGATTGCGGCCACCATCGCCGCGAGGGAGACAATCGACCATCCATGACTCATAAGTGCACCTGATCAAGCTTCCTCGGGCTAGTAGCTAGCGGCGAGCAGCGAGTAGGAGTCGTCGGACATCGCTAGCTGCTTGCTGTTCGCTGCTTGCCACAAGATGGTTTTTGAAACGGCGTTCAGGGGAGGTACGTCCCGAAGAAGACCGTTTGGCCGTCGACGACAAGCCCGGGGACAAGCCGATCCAGCGGATGCCCCAGCCTGGCGCTGATCGCCAGACGCCGCACCGCCTGTCCGGTCCCAGGGCCTTCAATGATCTCATCGTTTCCGGCATACAGCATGACGTGGACGATTCGCTGAGGGTTTGAGCGTTCGGAGAGGAAGATGAGATCGCCTGGCTGGAGCGCGCTCACCGGACGGGCGCGCAAGAATTGCTCGTGCGCGTCGCGCGGGATCTCGAAGCCGACGGCACGATGGGCGAGGTTCACGAGCCCCGAACAATCGACCCCTCCACCTCCGGCGGACAGCACAGGTGGGGGGGACCGGCCGCCCCAGTAGTAGGGATTTCCGAGGAACCGCGTGGCGGCGTGGACCACCGCGTGCCGCCGCTCGGCCGGGGGGAGCGCAAGCAACTCCATGAGGGGGCTGGCGGATCGCCTCGGCAGCCAGACGACTGTCCGATCGACGAGATCAACCTTCCAGAGGGCTCCGTCCATGTCGGTGGCTCGAAGATACGTGCCGAGCGGGAAACGCCACGGTGAGGGGGTGACGCCGAACGCGTCCTCAAACGCGGGTGCCCAGGTGTCGGTGACGACGATGGTCGGCGCCTGCAACGGCTCCCATGGGAGCAGCGATGAGACAGGGAGCCAGCCGGGATAGCCCTGCCAGCGCCTCCCATGCGTGAACTCCGGCTGCTCCACCGCTTCCACATAGGCCCAGCCATCCTTGACCGTAAGCAGCCGGACGCGTTCCCCATAGAGTAACTGGGTTTCTTCCAACGGGTCATGGACGTCGCGCCGAGGGGTGGTCTGGGGCTTGGCGCGGAGATCGACGACACTG
>JACPSR010000103.1 GCA_016193175.1 Candidatus Omnitrophota bacterium | reverse complement strand
CGGGCCTCGAAGATCATGCAGGATCGCGTCTTGCGTCACCCGAAGATCGAGGTGATCTGGAACACGGTGGTGGCCGACGTGCTGGGTGATGAGGCCGTGTCCGGCGTGCGCCTCCGAGAGGTCGCCGCCAACCGCGAGCGCGAGCTTGCCTGCGGCGGGTTGTTCTACGCGATCGGGTTTACGCCGAACAGCTCGATCGTGGCCGGACAGGTGGACCTCGACGCGGAGGGCTACATCGTGACCGAACCGGGCTCGACCCGCACGTCCGTGCCGGGCGTCTTTGCGTGCGGCGACGTCCAGGACAAACGCTACCGCCAGGCCGTCACCGCGGCCGGCAGCGGCTGCATGGCGGCCCTGGATTGCGAGCGCTGGTTGGCGGAGGCCGGTCACGACACATGAGGATAGATGGTACCCCTCTTGACTGTTGAACGGGGTTGACGGATCTCCAACCGGGAGGAGCGATATGAAGGAAGGGGTTCGGATCAGCATGGCGGCTGTCGGAGTCTGCGTCCTCGTGATGAGCGGCAGGGTGGTGGAGGCTGCTGAGCACGGCGGCCAGGAGCATGGAGGCCAGGAGCACGGCGGCACCGCCACGGCGCCAACCACTGACGCATCGGCCGCGAAGGAACATGGAGGCGCTGCGAAGGAGCCGAGCGTCCAGGCGGCCACTGCCGAGCCTTCAGCGGAGCAACTCCGCCGGCGCATCGAGAGCTACGTGAAGGAACAGTCGGATGCGAACGGGACCTTTGCCATCGAAGATCCAGAGACGGGAGCGACGCGCCACCTCCAGTTCGTGCGCGTCCACCAGCGGGTCGGCAAGACCGGCGCGCTCTACTACTCGTGCACCGACATGCGCGACATCAACACTGCCGAGCTCTTGGATCTTGACTTCGACGTGATGGCGAGCGGCGGCAACCTGGAGGTGGTGGATGCGCGCATCCACAAGGTCGAAGGCAAGGCGCGCTACACCTACGACGCGAACGATCAGCGGATCCCCCTCCCTCCGTCGGCGCGCTGATCCTGCGCGTTGGTGTGGGGCCTGGCTCATCATCCTGGTGGCGCTCGCGGGGGTGGCGTCTCGATGGTGGTTGCCCGCGCGAACTCAGGCCCGTGACGAACAGATGCCTCCTCAGGAATCCCGCGTTGCGGACGCTCGGAAGCCCAACCGCCTCATTCACGAGAAGAGCCCCTACCTCTTGCAGCACGCCTATAACCCGGTCGACTGGTACCCATGGGGCGAAGAGGCGTTTGCCAAGGCCAAGCAGGAAGACAAGCCCGTCTTTCTCTCGGTAGGCTACTCCACCTGCTACTGGTGTCATGTGATGGAGCAGGAGTCCTACGATCATCCCGAGATTGCCAAGCTCATGAATGAGCAGTTCGTCTCCATCAAGGTGGACCGCGAGGAGCGTCCGGACATCGACGCGATTTATATGAGCGCGGTGACGGCCATGACCGGCTCCGGCGGATGGCCGATGAACGTCTTCCTGACGCCAGACGGCAAACCATTTTGGGGCGGCACGTACTTCCCTCCGGAGGACCAGGGGGGACGCCCGGGGTTCAAGACCGTGCTGCAGTCCATCGCCGAGGCGTGGCGGGCCCGCCACGCGGAGATCCTCAGCTCCAGCCGATCGCTGACGGAGGCGATCCGGGCAAGCGCGGAAGCCGGCGGTTCGTCCGCGCCGCTGACGACTGCGCTCCTTGAGCGGGCCGCGCAGCAGTTCGCCCAGCAGTACGACGACGTCTCGGGGGGATTCGAGCCGGCGCCGAAGTTCCCGAGGAGCCACAGCCTCTCGTTTCTCTTACGGGTGTGGTTTCGCACCCGCGAGCCCAGGCCCCTTGAGATGGTGGAGCATACGCTGGAGGCCATGGCCCGCGGCGGGATTCACGATCATCTCGGCGGCGGCTTCCACCGGTACTCGACCGACGCCCGGTGGCTCGTGCCGCACTTCGAGAAGATGCTCTATGACCAAGCCCTCCTCGCCCGCACCTACCTGGAAGCCTATCAAGTCACCGGAAAACCCCAGTATGCCGACGTGGCTCGCGACATCTTCGAGTATGTCCTGCGGGATCTGCGCGATCCGCAAGGCGCCTTCTACTCCGCCGAGGATGCCGGCGAGGTCGGCAAGGAAGGTGAGTTTTATGTATGGACGGACCGAGAAATCGACGCGGTGCTTGGCACAGAGGACGCTGCGCTCTTCAACCGCTTCTACGGCGTGACCCCTGCCGGAAATTTTGAGCATGGAACCAGCATCCTGCACGTCGAGACACCCCTGGAGGCGTTTGCCAGCCGTGAGGATCGACCGCCCGATGAGCTTCGCAGGCGGCTTGAGGCTTCGCGTGTCAAGCTCCTCGCAGCGAGGAGTCAGCGCCAGCGCCCCCACCGGGATGACAAGATCCTCACCGACTGGAACGGGCTGATGATCGGCGCCCTGGCCTACGGCGCCAGCGGCTATGCGCAGGCGGCTCGTGAGGCGGCGGGTTTCCTCCTGGAACGCCTCCAACGTGACGGCCGATTGCTGCACCGGTACCGCGAGGGCGAGGCGGCGATCCCGGCCTTCCTGGACGACTACGCGTTCCTGATCTGGGGTCTTGTGGACCTCTACGAAGCGACCTTCGAGGTGCGGTGGCTTTCGGAAGCCGAGCGATTGACGAAGGAGATGGTACGCCTCTTCTGGGATGAGACGCAGGGGGGGTTCTTCTTCAGCGGTCGTCAGAATGAGCCGTTGATCAGCAGGACCAAGGCGCTCTATGACGGCGCGCTCCCCTCCGGCAACTCGGTGGCGGCGCTCAATCTCGCGCGCCTCGGGATGCTGATGATGGATAAAGGCCTCCAGGGTTATGCCGAGCGGTTGTTTCAGCACTTCTCCGGTCACGCCGGCCAGATCCCCTCCGCCTTCCCGCAGTTCTTGATCGCCCTCGACGTCTGGCTGGGGCCGTCGCAGGAGATCGTCATTGCCGGGGACCCGGCGGCGCCTGAAACCCGTGAGATGCTGACAGCGGTCCGACGACGATTCCTCCCGCGCGCCGTCCGCATCCTGCACCCGAGCGATGAGACCGCGGCGTCCATCGAAGCGCTGATCCCGTTCATCAAAGCCCAGCAGCCCCTCCACAGCGCCGCCACGGCCTACGTGTGCCAGAATTACGTCTGCCGCCTTCCGACGACCGATCTCTCCGCCTTCATCAGCCTCCTCGACGCTTCGCGTTGATCCTTCAATGGCTGAGAGGCTTCGCCCCGCCCATTCAAGAACTGGCGGGGCGAACACGCACGGACGTCCACACCGTCGGATCAACAGCCTGTGGCTCCTGTTCGGTACCCTCTCCCTGCTCGCTTGGTGGCAGATCCGGAGCCTCGGTGATGTCCGAAGCAGCCTCGCAGCGTTCTACGGCTGGTTTGCGCTGGCGTTCGGGGTCTACCTGGCGGCGATCTGGTTGGTGCGCCTGACCGCGCATCCGCATCCCAGCGCCCTGCTGCCGATCGGTACGGTCGCCCTGGTCGCGGTCCTCGCTCGTCTCTTCGCGCTGGGAATGACGCCGACCCTCTCGAACGATCTCTATCGGTACCGCTGGGACGGCCGCGTGCAGCTGGCCGGCATCGATCCGTACGCCTACCCGCCGAACGACCCCGCGCTG
>JACPSR010000123.1 GCA_016193175.1 Candidatus Omnitrophota bacterium | reverse complement strand
GTAGCGTGCCTCCAGGAGGTCGACGATCCGCAGCCCCTGAATGTTGTGGTCGAACCCCCCGTGCCCCTCCATGAGCTCGCGCAGCGCATCTTCACCGGCGTGGCCGAAGGGGGGGTGGCCGATGTCGTGCGCGAGGGAGACCGCTTCAACCAAGTCCTCGTTGAGCCGAAGGATCCTGGCGATGGAGACCCCGATCTGCGCCACCTCCAAGGTGTGGGTGAGCCGCGTTCGGTAATAGTCCCCTTCATGATTAACGAACACCTGGGTCTTGTACTCCAGGCGCCGGAACGCCGTCGTATGGATGATGCGGTCCCGATCCCGTCGGTACGCCGTCCGGTACGGATCCTCAGGCTCCGGGTGCTGCCGCCCCTTCGTGCCGCGACTCTTCATGGCGTACGGGGCGAGCCAGCGTTCCTCGCGAACCTCTAACTCGTCTCGCGCGATCGCATGGGTGATCGGCTCGCTAGAGAGGGTCATCGAAGAAGGCGATAGAGCTCATCGAGCGATTGCGAGATGACTTTCGTGTGACTCAGAACGGGGAGGAAATTCGTATCGCCGTTCCAGCGCGGCACAAGATGGAGGTGGAGGTGGCCCGGAATGCCTGCCCCGGCGGCCTCTCCCAGATTCAAACCGACGTTGAAGCCGTGGGGCTTGAGGCTCTTGCTCAACCGCCTCATGAGACGCCGGCTCATGCGCAGCATCCCCACCCACTCCGTTTCCCGCAGCGATTCCAGGGCCCCGACATGTCGCTTCGGCGCAATCATGAGATGGCCGTTATTGTAGGGGTAGCGGTTGAGCAACGCAAAGACCTGGGCCCCGCGGGCCACCACATAGTGCCGGGGATCTCTTCGTGAGCGCCGCGCCACACAGAAGATGCACGATCGCCTCCGTGGCCTCAAGAACAAGTCGCTGCGCCACGGCGCCCACAATCGATCGAGCTCAGCCATTGCTAGATCTGCCCATAGAGCCCCATCAGGGTGCTGAGATCATCGGATCCCCATACCCACATGTTCGCGGCTTTGGCAAGGAGCCTGGCGTTTTGGTCCAACATGGATTTGGTGATGACGACCTTTCGAGACGGCTTTGGGGTCTGACGCCGGCAGAAGGCGTCGAACCGGCCAATGGCGTTCTCGTCCAGCGGGCCCTCCTGCACGCTGGCGCACCAGTGCTTCCCTGCTCCACCCGCGACGAGGTACGCTTCCGTGCCGGCGGCGCTCTCGGGCCGCTGCGTCCTGATCGTTTGAAACTTGGGAAGGCGTCCTGTCTTGGAATCGAGGGAAACGGTCTCGTCCGCAAACTTCGCAAAGAGCCCGACGACCTGCTCAGAGAACGAGAGCTGGTGGGTGTGCATCCAGTGCGTCCAGAGCTCGCGCAGGTATCGCTCAAACTGCTGGCGGTGGGCCGCGGTCGGGAAGCCCGGTTCTGACCGTTGCGCCGAGAGCACGCCGGAGAGCCAGCAGCGAAGGATCGGGTCCGTCACCACCCAGCACATGCCGTTGCGCTTGGCGAGATCGTGTTCGACGAGCAACTGCAACGCTTCAGGAAGTCCCGCGCGGCCGATCCGTTTCCCGATCTCCGTCGTCGTGCGGGCTCCATTGGCGATCTGCATGAGCGCCTCGACCGCCCGTGCGCCCAAGCGACTGCGCGTCAACCCTTCGGTTTTTGACACGCACCATTGGCGGAGCATCCCCTCAGGGCTTCCCAAAAGGTCCCAGGCGGTTTGAAGAAACAGGACCTCCGTGAAGTCCGGCTGCTTCCCCAGCGCGGCCAATTCCCTGAACCGTTTCAGGAAGACGGTCAGATACCACGGATACGAGCCCATCCATTGGGTGAGGAACGGGCTCACCGCCCTCGCTCCCCGTACCCCTTTGAGTTCCCTCTGTACCCACGTGGTCAGTATCGCTGGATCAATCGCATCGAGCGTGACCAGCTCGAATTGACCGAAGAGGAGCTGCAGCCGTTCGCGGAGGATCATCCGTGCCCGGTGGCAGGAAGAGCTGGCCAGGATGAACAGCGTGTGGGGCCATGTCATGACGCGTTTACCTAATTCGTGAAAGGCGTGGGCGAGGCCGAGCTCTTCGAGAAAGAGGAATTCGTCGAGGATGAGGACGCAGGGCCGGCCACACTCTGCTGTCAGGATGGGGATGAGATCCAGCGCGCGACCGAAGGCATCCCCGAAGAGCCGTTTTGTCAAGAGGCCTTCGATGGGACGAATGGCAGCGACGGTCTTCGGGAGGCGGTCCTCAAGCTGCCGGAGCAGCGGCTCGAGTGATTGATGCACCGAGGTCAACGGCAACCGGTCTCCCTGGAGACCCGCTTGGAGGACGGCGGCCAGAAACCGCCGGAGAAAACTCCCGCAGGACTCGCGGTACAAGGCACAGTAAATCAACAGCAGGTGAGGGGGTGGGTGGTTCACGACCAGTTGGAGCTGAAAGGTCTTCCCGCTCCCTGGGGGGCCGATCATCGCCAGATTATGCTGGAAGCCTTCCCTGAAGGCCTCAAGACGCCGGCGCAAGTGGTCGGTGACTTCAGGGCGCAAGTTGGTCTCTGTCATTCGGCGGGTAACAACGCTAAGACGTTTCTCGGGGTGATCCCGCGGCGGATCTCGAAGTGCAACGCCCGTGAGCCGAGGATGCCGATCGGCATGCCCTGCTTGAGCGCCGCGCCCGGGCTCACCACGATCTGGTCTAACCCGGCGTAGACGCTCAGGTGTCCATCGAGGTGATCCAACACCACGGTCTTCCCCAAACCGGATAATTGGCGGCACGCCACGGCGACTCGGCCACTCCGTACGGCACGGACGGGACTGCCGGCAGGAGCGGCAATGTCAACCCAGGAGGCGCTGGAGGCTCGTAACGACCCGAGTACCGGCCACAAGAACCGATGGGACTCCTTCGGCAGCGGAACGAAGAGCTGTTGTCCCTCCTTCAGGTGCGTGCTTCCGTGAAGCTGGTTTGCATCGGCGAGAGTCCTCACGTCGAGCCCATAGGAGTGGGCGATCCTCCACAGCGTCTCGCCCCGTCGGACTTTGTGGGAGGAACCCTGGAAAGCCGGCAAGGGGTGGGGCACATCGGGGGGGGAAATAATGGGCGCGCTCGCGCAACCGGAACACACGGCCACCATGAGCCACCCCGCCACGATGATGAGAGCGCTCTTGTCCCTACGCGTCATGCACGGACGTCCCTCTCCCTTTGGGGTTCGATTCCCGTTACTATTACTGAGAAGTAACAAGCGGGTAGGGGGAATCGAACCCCCGTGACTAGCTTGGGAAGCTAGCGCACTACCACTGTGCTATACCCGCGTCGTCCCCCCACCTGTCCTCGGCTCCGCCAGAGGCGGAGCCGTAAACTATCATACGCCTCTTGGGTCCCGCCGTAGGCGGGACAGACAGGTGGGGGGGACTCCATAGGAGGAAAAACCTAAGGTTTTTCCTCCTATCGGTCGCCCCGCCCGCTTTGCTTCGCAAAGCGAAACTGGCGGGGCTCCCTTGTCTCCTTTTCCTAATTGGAATCTTATTAATGCTGGAAGGAACAACGTAGTTTTTCCTTCCAGCAGCCATCCTTTTCCTTAGAGGTTCCCTTCCCGCGCCCATCCTTTTCTTTAGAGGAAGGGTCGTCGCCATCGAGTAACAGCCTACGGACAGTTTCCACAACTTTGTAAAACAGATTGGGTGAGGTGACGTTTGAGAGCGCGTGTCGCCGCCTCAGGATCTTCCGCGCGACAGACGGCCCGCACGACGGCGACGCATCTGGCGCCGGCCTCGAGGACGTGCCCGATGGTCGTGCGATCGATGCCGCCGATGCAGACGAGGGGCAGACGAACCTGCTTGGCGACGGTGCCGATTAATGCCGTGCCGACGCTGGCGTAGTCCGGCTTCGTCGGCGTGGGAAAGATCGGGCCGAAGCCGATGTAATCCGCCCCGGCGGCCTCAGCGGCAAGCGCCTGCTCAAGGCTGTGAGTCGACTGACCGATCAGCCGTTCCGATCCAAGCAGCCTTCTGGCCTCCGCGATCGGGAGGTCATCTTGTCCCAGATGGACGCCGTCGGCGCCGACAGCCCTCAGAACCTCCACCCGGTCATTGATGATCAGCGGGATCCCTGCGGAGCGCGTCAGCGGCAAGAGAGCCGCGGCTTCCTCAATCAACTGGGGGGTTGAGGCGGTCTTATCGCGGAGCTGAATGACATCGGCGCCTCCCCGGATCGCGGCAGCCGTCAGGTCAGCGAGGTTGCGCGTTCCGGCGGCGGTGCGGTCGACGATGACGTACAGCAGCCAATCGGAGCAAGGTGCCACGTTCAACCTCATAGGTTCGAAACCGCAGGCGCTGGAAGGACGCGGTATGGGACGGCGCGATGAGCCGCGTACATTCTTCGAGTGTCCGGAGGGCTTCCTTTGCGCGCTGAAAATTGATGAGGAGGAGCCGCTCAAGCGACTCGATCCGAGAAGCCGCTGCCGCGCGGCCGACATCGCGGCGGCTCTCTCGAGCCACAAGGAGGTCCTGAGCGCTGATGCGGGGGAGCGCTCTGACCGCGCAGGCGATCGCGTGCCTGAGGCTGCGAGCCCGTCGGAATGCCCGCGGGGACTCGAAATGGAACCGGGCGATCTCCTCGCAGACCCGGATGCCCTCAAGCGCGCGATTCGCGTTCGCATCGAGGAGCCGCAGGACATCCCGCCTACCCATGGCATCGGATTCGTTCAATCAGTCGAGAAGTGGAATACCCCTTGGCCAGAGGAAGCCGAACGACGCGGCCGTGATCCCGGTGGACGGTCTGGCGACCGACGATCCCTGACGCCTCCCAATCAGCCCCCTTGACGAGCACCTGAGGCCTGAGGCGGGCGATCAGACGCTCCGGTGTCGGCTCCTGAAAGATCGTGACGTAGTCGACGCTCTCAAGCGCTGCCAGGATGAGCGCACGATCCCGTTCTCCCACAATGGGCCGGGATGGTCCTTTGAGGACAGCGACGGACTGATCGCTATTCACCGCAACGATGAGCACATCGCCCAGGCGTCGTGCCCGCTCAAGGAGCTTGACGTGACCGGCGTGCAGAAGGTCGAAACACCCGTTGGTAAAGACGACCCTCCGGCCCTTGGATTTGGCCTCGCGGACAATCCGCGTCAGGGCCGGCAGCGTCTTGATCTTGCGCTGAGCACGGACGACGCCCCTGACCCCCTGGATCCTCATCGAGACGCAGGCTGCACGGCGAGTGCTTCTTCGACCAATCCGCAGAGGATGTGGCCGATCGCAAGGTGCACTTCTTGCACGTGGGCGGTGGTCGTGCTGGGCACGCACAAACAGACATCGCAGAGGAGCGCCATCTCCCCAGCCGATGCCCCGGAGAGGCCGACGGTTGCCAGGCTCAGCTCCTTGGCCTTGCGGAGGCCGTGGAGGACGTTCGGTGAGCGGCCAGACGTGGACAGGCCGACCGCCACGTCCCCGGGCTTGGCGAGCCCCTCAAGCTGTCGGGAGAAGATGTGGTCAAACGCGTAGTCGTTCCCGATGGCCGTCACGCTTGCCATGTTTTCCGTCAGCGAGATCGAGGGCAGCGGCCGCCGCTCCCGCAAGAAGCGCCCGACAAACTCGCCCGCCATGTGCTGGCTCTGGGTCGCGGAGCCCCCGTTCCCGAACCAGATCACCTTTCCACCTGTGCGGATGGCCCCCACCATCAGCTCCGCGGCCCTGGCGATCAACACGACCTGAGGCTCCGGAAGCTCCGCATGCAATCGGGCGGTCTCTCTCAAGCTGGTCCTGATCCGCTCCGGAATGGTCATCCAAAGAAAATCTTCGCGATGCGGTAGAGGTCCATATCGACGGTCTTCAGCGTCCCGGTGCCCTGCTCGATGGGCACGCCCACGATGCGGTTCCCCTGAAGGCTCACCATGTAACCGAACTGACCCTCGACGACGAGCTCAACGGCCTTCACGCCGAAGCGGGTCCCCAGGACCCGGTCGAACGCGGTGGGGCTGCCGCCCCGCTGGAGATGGCCGAGCACGGTGACGCGGGTCTCGTAGCCGGTCCGCTGCTCGATCAGGTTGCCGAGCGCGTGACCGATCCCGCCGAGCCTGACGTGACCGAACTCGTCCAGCTTCTCCTCGACCACCGCGTTCGTGCCATGCTTGAACCGAGCGCCTTCGGCGACGACGATGATGCTGAAATCTTTTCCTCTGGCATGCCGCTGCTTGATGATCTCGCAGACCTGCTCAATGTCGATGGGCTCTTCAGGAATCAGGATGACGTCCGCGCCTCCGGCGATTCCCGCGTAGGTGGCAATCCAGCCGGCATGGCGGCCCATCACCTCAGCGACCATGATGCGATGGTGGCTCTCCGCGGTCGTATGCAGGCGGTCGATGGCCTCCGTGGCGATGTTCACGGCCGTGTCGAACCCGAACGTAAAGTCGGTCATCGAGAGATCATTATCGATGGTTTTCGGAACCCCGACGATCTTGAGACCCTCCCGGGCGAGCTTTGTGGCGACCCCCAACGTATCTTCCCCCCCGATCGCGATGAGGGCATCGAGCTGGAGCCGTTTCACCGTCTCCCGCAGCCGCGTCAGATCCTCGGGTCGCTTGTAGGGGTTCGTCCGTGAGGTGCCCAGGATGGTGCCGCCTTTCGGGAGGATCCCGGAAACCGACTGGAGATCCAAGAGGACCGTATCCCCCTCGATCAATCCCTTCCAGCCATTGCGGATGCCGATGACGCTGAGTCCGACCTGGATCGCCTTCCTGGTGACGGCCCGGATGACCGGATTCAACCCTGGGCAGTCGCCTCCCCCGGTCAGAACCCCCAATCGACGCACGGCAGAAACAGGCGGGGTCATTCACCCTCTCCCAGTTGGAAATGCTGATCGATGTAGTTCGTCGTGATCTGCCCGCGCCAGAACGTTGGATCGCTGAAGATCTGCTGATGGAGTGGGATCGTGGTGCGAATGGGCTCGATAAAGAACTCACCCAACGCCCGCTGCATCACGCGGATCGTTTCGTGCCGCGTTTCGCCAAACGTGATGAGCTTGGCGAGCAACGAATCGTAGTACGGCGACACCTCGTAGCCGGTAAAGACGTGCGTATCCACCCGGACCCCGCGCCCCCCCGGCTCATGGTACTCGGTAATGCGACCCGGGCAGGGGGAAAAGCCGTTCGAAGGATCCTCCGCGTTGATCCGGCACTCAATCGCCCAACCATCAAGCGAGACCTCATCCTGTTTGATCCGGAGCGGCTCCCCACCAGCCAGGCGGATCTGCTCCTTGATGAGGTCAAGCCCCGTCACCATTTCGGTCACCGGATGCTCCACCTGAATCCTCGTATTCATCTCAATGAAATAGAAGGAGCCGTCTTTGTTGAGGAGGAACTCAACGGTTCCGGCCGACGTGTAGCCCGCCGCTTTTGCAGCCCTGACGGCGAGCTCCCCCATTTTCCGTCGCAGCTTTGGATCCACGGCGGGTGAGGGGGCTTCCTCAATGAGCTTCTGATGCCGCCGCTGGATGGTGCAGTCCCGCTCCCCCAGGTGGATGATATGCCCGTGCTTATCCGCCAAGAGCTGAAACTCGATGTGCCGGGGCTCCTCGAGGTATTTCTCCACGAAGACGTCACTGTTGCTGAAGCTCGCCTCCGCC
>JACPSR010000091.1 GCA_016193175.1 Candidatus Omnitrophota bacterium | reverse complement strand
CCTCTGGGAGGAGGAGGGCTTGACCGGCGACACGACGTATTTTGCGCTGGGATCGAATACAGAGACGGAAGCGGCGGCCTTGGACCGCGCCCTGACCGATCTTGCCCGCCGGATCGTTGAGCGGACCGTCGAGAACTGGTAGACCACGCGATACAACGTAACCAGTAACCAGTAACCGGTCACCAGAGAAAGACGTTCTGGTTACTGGTCTCTGGTAACTGGTTACCTCAAGATGTCCTCGCCGTGCCTGCGTTTCTTCCTCGGGCCTGACCGTGCCAGGAAACTTCAGCGGATTCACGAGCTCGAACGCTCGCTCGGGATTGAGCCCCTTGACCGCCATCACGTCGACGCTGCTACGACGAGCGCCGCGGAGCTCCTGGCGCTCTGCCGCCAACAGCCTGCGATGAGTCCGCTCCGGTTGATCGTCGTGGACCAGGCGCACCGCCTGGACAGGATTTCCGTCGACGCCTTGCGCCAGCACGCCGGCGCGATTGCCAAGACGGCGTGCGTGATCCTGCTGGTTGAAACGGAGCTGAGCCTCCGCCACCCGCTGTCCGAACAACCTGCGAAAGGAACGTTTGCCGTTGAACGCTTCCCGCAGTATGGCGCAGTCGCCACCAAGCCCTTTGCGTTCACCGATGCCTTGGGAGCTGGCGAGATGGGAGGGGCGCTCGCCGCGGCGCACGATCAACTCGTGAGCGGCAAGGAGCCGCTTGAATTGCTCGGCCTGGTGGCTTGGCAGCTCAATCGGTGGGTGCTGGTCAAGCGGATGTTGGGCAGCGGCTACCCGGCAGAGCGGATCGGTACTGTGATCGGCCTGCGTCCCTGGCAGGTGCAGCGGCTGCAGTCGGAAGTCGCCCGTCGCTCACTCGCCTCGCTCCAGGAGCTGCTGGAGCGATGTTGGCAACTGGATGTCGATGCCAAGCGCGGGCGGGCGATCCCCCAGCTTGCCTTGGAGCAACTCGTCACCGAAATCTGCGTCAGCGGCTCCGTCACGTCGTAACGCAAAGACGCAGTGACTCAGAAACTCAAAAACTCAGAGACTCAGAGACTAAAGTTACGGGGATCGCGTGGCGGCTTGGTGGAGCCGGCGCATGAGGCGGGACTTGTGGCGCGAGGCGGTATTGCGGTGGATGATCCCCTTTGAGACGGCGTGGTCATACTGCTTGGCGAGCTGCTGAAGGAGCATCTTGGCCTCCTCCAGTTTTTGGGCGCTCAGCAGGGCGCGGAGCCCTTTGGTCAGGGTCTTCAGTTCCGAGCGGACCGCTTGATTCCGCTCCTGGCGCTTGCGATCCTTCCGGATCTGCTTCAGGGCTGCATGTTTGATCGGCATCGTTTCCTCCTTCAGGAAACCCCATTCTATCATGATGCTGTACTTTTGCAACTGTGCCGAAGAATCGATAAGCAGGTTTCCTCTGTGTTTCTGTGGATGTTCTGTGTTTCTGTGGTGACATGAGCGCGCCCAGCCGGATCGCCCGCTCAACCGGCATCCTCGCGATGGCGACCGGCGTGAGCCGTCTCCTGGGATTCATCCGGGACATCCTCCTGGCGAGGTTGTTCGGGACGACGGCGCAGGCGCAGGCGTTTGTCGTGGCATTTCGCCTCCCCAACCTCATGCGTGACCTCGTCGCGGAGGGTGCCGTGACCAGCGCCTTCGTCCCGGTGCTGAGCTGGTACCGCGCGAAGCGCGATCCGGAAGAATTCTGGCGCTTAAGCCAGGCCTTGTGGGCTCGCCTCCTCGTGTGGCTCTGCGCCCTGGGGATTGCCGGGACGCTCGCCGCGCCCCACATCATCCGTCTCATCGCGCCGGGGTTTGCGGCGGATCCCGAGAAGTTCTCCCTCACGGTGCGGCTCACGCGCATCCTGTTCCCGTTCATCACCTTGGTCGGGTTGTGGGCGTATTTCATGGGGCTCTTGAACAGCCTCAACCATTTCGCGATCCCGGCGCTGGGTCCAGCCGTCTTGAACGTCGCGATGATCGTGGGCTGTCTCTGGATCGCGCCGCGGATGACGCCGGGGGTGGTGGCCGTCGCGATCAGCGTGATGGTGGGCGGGGTGATCCAGCTCGCGCTGCAATTGCCGACGGCCTATCGGCTCGGCTTTCGGTGGCGCTGGCGGTGGCGCCATCCCGGCTCCAGCGAGATCCTGCGGCTCCTGGGTCCGCGGATGGTGGGGTCCGCCGTCTATCAGATGAGCGTCATCGTCGAT
>JACPSR010000093.1 GCA_016193175.1 Candidatus Omnitrophota bacterium | reverse complement strand
GCCAGACGAACGCTTCGAGCAGCAACTGGAGAATCGTCAGCAACATGCAGAACCCGAGCCAGCGCAGGTCGATGTGGACGAGCGTGGCCTCTTGGGACTTCGGGAGGCGAAGGAGCACGATGAGGAACGCGACGAGGCCAAAGAATCGCAGCCAGAAGATGAGCGAACCCCTGACGGGCCTCCGGTACTGAACGGCGGGGCTCGCGAACGTGTACGGTGAGGGCTCAGGCTCCCGGCGTGCCATGGTGTGGCTGTCCCCAGACTACCAGAACACGGCGGTCCCTGCAAGAGGGGCCGCCGTGTTCGTCGAACGTCTGCTTGAAGTTTTGCGAAGCAAAACTTCTACGGGGTGGTTGAAGCTGCCTCCGGTTCGGAGGGAGCAGCTTGGGCGGGAGCCGGAGATGGAGCCGGCGGGGTTGCCGCCGGTGCGCCGGCTGGCGCAGCGTCAGGAGAACTTGCGGCAGGCGCGGATGCGGCCGGGGTCTGAGCCGCCAGTGTGACCGACACCGCATGCCGTTTGGCGGTATTGACGTCGAAGTTGTACTCCACATTCACGGTCGTTCCGGTGCTGAGGCTGGCGAGCTGGACCGGCGTGTCGCCCTGAGTGATCTTCGCATCCGGCGTGACGTAGATCGGCGTCTCGAAGCCGTAGCGATCTTTGACCTTCAGGAGCGCCGCGGCTGGATCGGAGGTATCGAGTGATACGACCTCTCCCTTAATGAGCAGGACGGGAAGCGCTTTGCTCCCCTCCTCGGCGGCGTACCCCGACACCGTCAGCCCGGCCACGAGCGCGAGCCCTAGAGCCATTCTTCCGATAGTGGACTTCATTGCGTAGTACTCACCTCCTTATGCCTGTTCCGTAGCAACAATTGCGTTAGTATAGCGACTTTTGGCGGTTTGTCAATCGCTTCGCGAAATTTATCAATGCAAACGTAATGCGGGGAGGAGCTTGCGGAAGTGGCGGGAGCCGACCTGGAGGACGCCGGCAGATTCAGCGAGGGGGAGCGAGGGCCGCGTGAGCACGGTTCCGTTCAACTTCACCCCCCCCTGACGCAGTAGGCGGCGCGCGTCGTTCTTCGTTTTGGAAAGCCCTTGAGCGACGAGCAGCTCCACGAGGTTGACGGCGCCGTCAGGCCCCGCCGTCAGCGTGACCGCCGGCATCTCGCTGGGGGGCTGGCGCTGCGAGAATACTTTGAAGAATTCGGCTTTCGCCTGCCGTGCCGCCGCCGCGTCGTGATAGCGCGTCACAAGCTCAACGGCAAGGTCGGCTTTGGCGTCGCGGGGATTGACGGCACGTTCGTTGAGCTGCCGCTCGAGCTCGGCGATCCGGGAGGTCTCGACATCGGTCAAGAGGGTGAAGTACTTCACGATCAGCGTGTCCGGGATCGACATGAGCTTGCCGAACATCTCGCCGGGCGGCTCGTTGATCCCGATGTGGTTCCCCAGCGATTTCGACATCTTCTGGACCCCGTCGGTCCCCTCCAAGAGGGGCATGGTGATGACGACCTGCGGCTCCTGCCCGTAGGCGCGCTGCAAGTCCCTCCCGACGAGCAGGTTGAATTTCTGATCGGTCCCGCCCAACTCAACGTCGCAGTGGCCGTTGTGCCCTTGAGCAATCTGCACAGAGTCATAGCCCTGCATGAGCGGGTAGAAGAGCTCCAACATGCTGACTTCCTGGCCGGCCTTCATGCGCTTCTGGAAATCGTCCCGCTCGAGAAGGCGCGCAACCGTATAGCGCGAGGTGAGATCCACGAGGGTCTCGAAGGTGAAGGGAGGGAACCCGCCGCGGCTGCGGTCAGCGCCAACGAACCAGCGGCTATTGCGAACCATCTGAAACTTGGCCGGATCGCGCACGTCCAAAATCTTCCCGACCTGGTTCACGTAGGTGTCGGCGTTGCCCTCGACTTCATCCCAGGTCATCCGCTTGCGCATCTTCGACTGGCCGGAGGGATCGCCGACAAGCGCGGTGGCGTCCCCGATGAGGAAGATGACCTTGTGGCCGAGGTCCTGGAACTGGCGCAGCTTGCGCAACAGGACGGTGTGGCCGAGGTGGAGGTCGGGTGCGGTGGGGTCGAAGCCGGCCTTGATGACGAGGGGGCGGTACTGTTCGAGCTTTGAGAACAGCTCAGCCTCGGTGATGATCTCGGCGGTTCCGCGGCGGAGGCACTCGAGCTGCTCAGCAAGAGTCATAGCTAGCAGTAAACAGCTAGCAGCTAGCAGTCATCCGTTCTACTGCTTGCTGCTCGCTGTGAGTTGCTCGCTGCTTGCCACAAGATGGTGTTTGAAACGGGCTCTTAGGGAGGCAGGTTCTTGTTGCTGAGCCCGATCTTCCGCTCCAGCTCGTCCAACTTGATGACCTGGGCTTTGATCTTGGAGCCGACTTTGTACCGGTCTTCGAGCCGCTCGTTGGGACCCAGCTCAAGCTCCGAGAGGTGCGTGAGCCCCTCGACGTCCTTGGCGATCTCCACGAAAAGCCCGAAGCCCGCGACCTTCGTGATGAGCCCTTCCACCACGGAGCCGAGAGAAAACTGCTGGATGAGCTGCGGCCAGGGGTCCGGCATGAGCTGTTTCATCCCCAGCGTGATGCGGTGGCTCTCCGGCTCGCACGAGAGGACGATGACGTCCACCATCCTCCCCTTCTTGAGCACTTCAGACGGATGGTTGATCTTGCGGGTTGGCCGAGGGCTTGTACTTCTCCTTTGCCGCCTGCCACGGATCGCCGCTCGCCTGGCGCATGCCGAGGGAGAGCCGCTGGTTCTTGGCATCGACCCCGAGGACCACCGCTTCAATCTCCTGACCGACCTGGAGCAGCTCCGCGGGGTGGGCGATGCGCTTCGACCATGAGAGCTCGGAGATGTGGACGAGGCCTTCGATGCCCGGCTCCACTTCCACAAACGCCCCGTACGGCACGAGGTTGACGACCTTGCCCTTGATCTTGCTCTCGACCGGATACTTCTCCTCCGCGTGCTGCCATGGACTGGGGAAGAGCTGCTTCAAGCCGAGCGAGACCTTGCTCGCCTGGCGGTCGATTGAGAGGACGATCACGTCGAGCGGCTGGCCGACCGTGAGCACATCCGAGGGGTGGCCGATGCGCCCCCAGGAGATATCCCCGATGTGGAGCAGGCCGTCGATCCCGCCCAGGTCGATGAACGCGCCGAAATCCGTGAGGTTCTTGACCGTGCCGGTGCGGCGCTCGCCGACGGTGAGGGACTCGATGAGCTTCTGGCGCTGCTGGGTTTTCTCTTGGAGGAGGTAGTCGCGGTGGGAGACGACGATGTTCTTGCGGGCCCGGCTGATCTTGAGGATGATGAACTTCAACTGCTGCCCGACGAGCGCATCGAGGTTCGCGTAGCCCTTGAACGACGCCAGGGAGGCGG
>JACPSR010000092.1 GCA_016193175.1 Candidatus Omnitrophota bacterium | reverse complement strand
TACGAGCGGCGCAACGAGGTCATCGACTACGTCGTCCAGAAGTACGGCAAAACGAACGTCGCGCAGATCATCACCTTCGGCACCATGCAGGCCAAGGCGGTGGTGCGCGATGTCGCGCGCGTCATGAAGATGTCCTACGCCGAGGCGGACCGCCTCGCAAAATTGATCCCGAACGAGCTGGATATCACCCTCTCGCGCGCCCTGGCCGAGGTCCCGGAGCTCACCCACCTCTACCGCACCAGCGAGCCGATCAAGCGGCTCATGGACACGGCCCTGATCCTTGAGGGGCTCACGCGCCATGCCTCGACCCACGCCGCCGGCATCACCATTGCCGATAAGCCCCTGACCGAATACGCCCCCCTCTTCAAGAGCAACGACGGGCAGATTACGACCGGATTCGATATGACCGCCCTGGAGCACATCGGTCTCTTGAAGATCGACATGCTGGGGTTGCGGACGTTGACCGTCATCAACGAGGCGATCAAACTCATCGAGCGGCGGCAGGGGCTCGCCCTCGCCATCGACACGCTGCCCCTGGACGACCCCCCGACCTACCAGCTCCTGGCGCGCGCCGACACCATGGGGGTGTTCCAGCTGGAAAGCTCGGGGATGCGGGACCTCTTGAAGAAGATCAAGCCGACCCAGTTCGAGGACATCATCTCGGTGATTGCGCTCTTCCGCCCCGGGCCGATGGGATCGGGGATGCTGGACGATTTCATGAAGCGCAAGCACGGCCAGACGCTGATCCGGTATGAGCACCCGCGCCTCGAGCCGATCCTCAAGTCGACCTATGGCGTCATTGTGTTTCAGGAGCAGGTCATGCGCATCGCCAATGAGCTCGCCGGCTTTTCGCTGGCCCAGGGCGACTTGCTCCGGCGGGCCATGGGGAAGAAGATCGCCGGCGTCATGGAGGCCCAGCGCAAGGCCTTCGTGGACGGCTGCAAGAAGAACGGGGTCGGTGAGCGGGCGGCCAGCCGTATCTTCGACCTCATGGAGCATTTCGCGGGTTATGGATTTAACAAGTCACACAGCGCTGCCTACGCCATGATCTCGTATCGCACCGCGTACCTCAAGGCGCACGACCCCGTCGAGTTCATGAGCGCTTTGCTCACCAGCGAAATGGGGAACACCGATAAGCTGGTCGTCTATCTGGACGAAGCCAAGCGGATCGGCCTGACCGTCCTGCCGCCGGACGTGAACGAGAGCGAGGCGTTCTTCACCGTTGTGAACGACAAGACCCTTCGGTGCGGGCTGGGTGTCATCAAGAACGTCGGGCTCTCGGCGATTGCGTCCATCGTGCAAGCGCGTAACGCGCGCGGAAGGTTCCACACCGTCCAGGAGCTCTGCCGCGACATCGATTTACGCCTCGTGAACCGCAAGGTGTGCGAGAGCCTCGTCAAAGCCGGCGCCTGCGATAGCCTGGGGCTGCCGCGGGCCGCCCTCCTCGCCAACCTGGACCAGGCGATGGAAGAGGCCACGAGCCTCCAGAAGGACCGGGTGCGCGGGCAGATGACCTTCTTCGATGCGTTGAGCGCGACACCTTCAGACCTGCCTTCAGCCCCCGTCCATCGACTGCGCGACTGGCCGGAGAGCCAGAAGCTCGCCTTCGAGAAAGCGCTCCTGGGCTTCTACGTCTCGGGGCATCCCCTGGCGCGCTACGAAGCGTCCCTCAAAGCGTTCGCCACGGCTCACTCCCAGCAGCTCCTCCAGGCCGAGGAGGGGACCATCGTCACGGTCGGCGGAATCCTGACGAAGGTCAAGCACACCACGACGAAAAAAACGAATGAGCAGATGGCGGTCTGTCTCCTCGAGGACCTCCATGGGGATGTGGAGGTGCTGGTGTTCCCCAACAGCTTCCCCCAACTGGCCCCGGCCCTGAAGCCCGGAGCCGTCGTGTTCGTGGAGGGGCGTGTAGCAAACCGGGATGATCGGCCTCGGCTCATCGCCCAGCAGGTCGTCCCGATCGAGCAAGGAACCAGCCAACTCGCCCGGGCGATGGAGCTCGTTCTGCGCCACGGAGGCGAGAAGGAATTGCTGGAAGAGCTCAAAGGGCTCCTCGGGCGGTTTCCAGGCGAGGTGCCGATCTACCTCAGGGTGGAGATGCCACAGGAGCCGGCGATGCGGCTTAAACTCGCAGAAAATTTCAAGGTGGAGCCACGCCAAGAGCTGCTCGAAGAATTGGGGCGGCTGCTCGGCGAAGAATCGATCGTCATCAAACGGCAATTCAAGGAGCCGGCGCGTCCTTTCCATCTCAGGTCAACTTGACAGCCAGGAGAGCCTATGCTAGGCTGACCATCCCTATGGCCCTGACTAAGAAGGACTTAGTGATGGCCGTCGCCAGGGAGACCGGCATCACCCAGGTGGACGTGAAACGGGTGATCCAGCGAACCCTGGAGCGCGTCATCGAGAGCCTCAAAGAAGGCAAGACGATCGAGCTGCGCAACTTCGGCGTCTTCAAAGTGAGACAGCGCGCCCCCCGCCGTGGCCGCAACCCGAAAACCGGCCAGGAAGTTCCAGTCCCCCCGAAGCGGGTCGTTGTCTTCAAGCCTGGTTTGCTGATGCGCCAGGACATCAAGTAACCCCCTGTTGGATACGCCTGCCTCTCGTAGCTGCGACGCATGACTCGCGACCCATGACTCACGTGAGACCAGCATGTCCGCGGGTCATGGGTCATGAGTCGTGAGTCGCTTGTCTCAATGGCGTTCCAGGCCCCCCAGGGCACGAAGGATCTGCTGGGCGATGCGGTGACGCGCTGGGCGTCGGTAGAACGTACGGTGCGTCGGCTCGCCGGACTCTACGGGTACCAGGAGCTCCGCACCCCCCTCATCGAAGACGCCTCGCTCTTCTTGCGCTCGGTGGGGGAGACGACCGACATCGTCCAAAAGGAAATGTTCCGGTTCGAGGACCGCGGCGGCCACGACATCGCGCTGCGTCCCGAGGGCACCGCGTCGGTGGTGCGGGCCTACCTCGAACACAACCTCCACAAGACCGAGGGGTTCGCGAAACTGTTGTACCTGGGCCCGATGTTTCGCGCCGAGCGGCCTCAGGCGGGGCGGTTCCGACAATTCCACCAGTACGGGGTGGAAGCGATCGGCTCGGAGAGCCCCTGGGTGGATGTCGAGGTCATCACCCTGTGCCTGCACATCCTCCGCGAGTGCGGCCTGATGGGGGCCGTCATGTGGCTCTCCAGCATGGGCTGCCGGGACGATCAGCAGCGCTCAGCACAGCTCCTCCGCGAGCGGTTGATGAAGGACAAGCCAAAGCTGTGCAAAGAGTGCCAAATACGGTTTGAGAAAAACGTGTTCCGCGTCCTTGACTGCAAGAACCCAACATGCCATGAGATTGCATGGCGGTCGAAGGCATCGCCCTTCGTGCTCTGCGAGGCCTGCGCCGCCCACTTCGACGAGGTACGCCGCGGCCTCCGGGAGGCCGGCGTTTCGTTCGATGACACGAAGGTCTTTGCCCGCGGCCTCGATTACTACACGCGCACCGTCTTCGAGGTCCGCGCGACGGGCCTCGGCGCGCAGGATGCGGTCGCAGCGGGCGGGCGCTATGACCACCTCGTCGAAGAGCTTGGCGGCCCGCCGATGGGCGCCTTCGGGTTCGCCGCCGGCATTGAACGGGTGCTGATGGCTGCTGAGAAACAGCAAGGTGCCGGCGACGCGGTCCCAAAGCGGCGCGGGCTTTACCTGGCGATCGCTCAACCCCCGCTCGTCGGGGAAGGTTTTCGGTTCGTCCAGCAGCTCCGCGCGCGGGGGGTGTCTGCCGTAATGGACTACGACGGGAAGAGCCTCAAGGCGCAGTTGCGGGAGGCCGACAAGGCCAACTGTCAGCTCGTCGCCATCCTCGGCGAAGCTGAAGTCAAGCAGCGCGTCATGACGCTGAAGGACTTAGCGCAGGGGACCCAACGCGCCATCCCCCTTGATGCGTTTGTGGAGGAAGTGAGTCGGGTGATGGGATGACCCCACGCCCTGCTTCTCGCTGCCGCAGGCAGCGTGTGTTTGCAGCAGGGGTTGAGCCATTAGGGACAAACACGGTCCCGCCTGCGGCGGGACCGAAGCAGGGCGTGGGATGATGCGCACGCACGGCTGTGGAGAGCTGCGGGAGTCGCATGACGGCCAGACGGTCACGCTGTGCGGGTGGCTCCACCGACGGCGCGATCACGGCGGGCTCACGTTCTTTGACCTGCGCGACCGCTCGGGCCTCGCCCAGGTCGTGCTGAACGCCAAGACGGACCCGGCCGTCCACCAACAGGCCAAGGCGTTTGGCCCTGAGTTCGTCCTGCGCGTCACGGGCACGGTGCGCGCCAGGCCAAAGGGGACGGAAAACCAAAAACTCGCCTCAGGGATGGTGGAAGTCCAAGCAAGCATGGTCGATGTGCTCAACCCGGCGGTCCCCCCACCGTTCGAGATTGACGATCAGCTCGATCTCTCTGAAGACGTCCGGATGCAGTGGCGCTACCTCGACCTGCGGCGCCCATCCAGCCAGCAGAAACTCATCCTCCGCCACCGCATCGTGCATCGCATCCGAACCGCACTCCACGAGCTTGGCTTCCTCGAGATCGAGACGCCGATCCTGACGAAATCCACGCCAGAAGGGGCGCGCGATTACCTCGTGCCGTCGCGCCTCAACCCGGGCCGCTTCTTCGCGCTGCCGCAGTCGCCTCAGCTCTTCAAGCAGCTCCTGATGGTCGCGGGGATGGAGCGCTACTACCAGATCGCGCGCTGCTTCCGCGACGAGGACCTGCGGGCCGACCGACAACCGGAGTTCACCCAACTTGATCTTGAGATGTCCTTCGTGGATGAGGACGACGTGTTCGGGGTGATCGAGCAAGTCGTGAGCCGCGTCTTCGAGGAGGAGCTCCACATCACGCTGACCGTGCCATTCCCACGCCTGACTCACCAGGAAGCGCAGTCCCGGCACCGCACCGAGAAGCCGGATCTCCGCACGGCGGCCGCTCCGTGGGCCTTCTGCTGGGTCACCGAATTTCCGCTCTTCCGCTGGGATGAGCAGGCCAAGCGATGGGACGCCGAGCACCATCCGTTCACGGCGCCTCATCCAGACGACGCCGCGCGACTCGCCCAGGAACCAGGAACGGTGCGCTCACGGGCGTACGACCTGGTGCTCAATGGCATCGAGCTCGGCTCAGGCAGCATCCGGATCCATGAGGCGCCGTTACAGCGGGAGATCTTCAAGATGCTGGGCTTGAGCGATGAGACGGTGCGGCAGCGGTTTGGGTTTTTGCTCCAGGCGTTTTCCTTCGGGGCGCCGCCACACGGCGGGTTTGCATTGGGGGTGGACCGGCTGGTGGCGCTCGTGGCACGGGCACCGTCGATCCGAGATGTCATCGCCTTCCCAAAAACGCAGAAGGCGGTTGATCCGGTGACAGACGCCCCTTCACCCGTCACGGAGGCCCAGCTCAAGGAACTCGGAATCGCTGTGCTCCGCGCGACCAAATAACCTATGAGATTTTGGATTTGGTCCGCCAACAGGCTTGGCGGAAAAAATCCAAAATCTAAAATAGATGGAGGGTTCGATGATGCATAGACCAGCGGTTGTCCCATTCGCTCTCATGGGCCTCGTAGCGTTGGGTGGGTGCCGGGCCGCAACGCGGGTGACGGAAGTTCCGCGCGTGGACCTGAGCCTCGAGGGAGGGAACCGAGGCTATCTCCTCGGAAGTCCACCCGAAGCCCCTGAGCTGGAGACGATGCGGCAGATGGTAGAGACCGATATCGAACTCCCCACCTTCTACAAACCAACACCGAGCCGGGGCGCACCAGTCACCGTGGAAGGAATCGCCCCGCCGGAGCGGGAGGGTGGCGGTGAGAGCGCTTACGTTCCGCCTGCAGCCGGCGTCGAGCCGGAGCGCAATGAGACATACACGGTCCAGAAAGGGGATTCGCTGTGGTCGATCGCGGCGAAGCCGGACGTGTACGGCAGCGCAACGCGCTGGCGATCGATTTTTGACGCGAACCGCGATGTGCTCAAGAATCCAGATGGAATCCGCCCCGGCATGACGCTCAAGATCCCGAGAGGCCACGGCCGCAGCCACCCTGCGCCGGCCCAGGACGAAGGCACCACGTTCAAGAAGTAGGACAAGCGGGTATTGCGAATTGTGGATTTCGAATTGCGGATTACGTCAGTCCTGCAATCCGCAATCACCAATCCGCAATCCGCAATGATGACAAGATGGCTGAACAATCCCTGACGCTGCGCAGCACCCAGGAAGCCCAGGCGCTCTTCGGCAAGCACGACCGATACCTGCGCACGATTGAGCGGGCGCTTGGGATCTCTGTCGTAGCGCGTGGAGACGAGGTGAAAGTGACCGGTCAGGAAGGGGCGGTCTCCAAAGCGACTCGCCTGTTCGAGGATCTGCTCGTGATCGTCCGGTCCGGCTCGCCGCTCCATACCGGCGACGTGGAGTACGCCTTGCGGGCCCTGGAAGACCCGCGCCTCATCCAGCTCCGCCAGATCTACCAGGAGCGGATCGAGGTCCCTTCAAAGCGGCGCTTCGTTATCCCGCGCACCCCGGGCCAGAAAGCCTACGTCGACGCCATGCGGACCCACGACATCGTCTTTGCGATTGGGCCCGCGGGAACTGGCAAAACGCATCTGGCCATGGCCATGGCCGTGGAGAACCTCACCAAGGGCGAAGTCTCACGGATCATCCTGACCCGCCCCGCCGTCGAGGCCGGAGAGCGGCTGGGCTACCTCCCCGGAGATCTCGCCGAGAAGATCAACCCGTACCTGCGCCCGCTCTATGACGCGCTCTACGAGATGATGGAGATCGATATGGTGCAGCGATACCTCGACCGAGGGATCATCGAAGTGGCCCCCCTTGCGTACATGCGCGGAAGGACCCTGAATGACTCCTTCATCATTCTCGACGAGGCGCAGAACACCACGAGCGAGCAGATGAAGATGTTCCTGACGCGGCTCGGCTTCGATTCGAAGGCGGTCATCACCGGCGACGTGACACAGGTCGACCTACCTGTCGAGAAGCCCTCCGGGCTCATCCAGGTGCAGACGCTCCTTGCCGACATCCCGGGGATCAAGTTCGCGCTCTTCAGCGGCCAGGACGTCGTGCGCCATGAACTCGTGCAGGCGATCATCCACGCCTACGAGCGGAACAACCACCAGAAACAGGGATAATGGATATTGCGGAATGCGGATTTCGGATTGCGGAATGAAGGACAACCACTGTGGATGAACGTCTCGGTGACCAATACGCAGCGGGAAGCGCCGGTCAACACCGCTCAGATTGCGCAACTGGCTCGGCGCACGATCCGTCGGTTGCGCCTCCATGCCCGCGGGACGCTGGCGATCACGTTCGTCAGTGCGCGACGGATACGAGCGCTCAACAAGCAATTCTTGCGCCACGACCGTGTCACCGACGTCCTGAGCTTCGGCTACGATGGAGAGCCGACTGTTGGAGACATCGTGATCGCCCCGCGCCAGGCTCGCGCGTACGCGACACGGCATGGCATCCCCTATGAAGAAGAGATCGCGCGCTACGTCGTCCACGGCCTGCTCCATTGGGCGGGGCATGAGGACCGCACCTCATCAGAGCAACGCAAGATGCGAGTGATGGAAGACCGCCTCCTCGTTCATTGCGGATTGTGGATTGTGGATTGCGGATTGAAAGACCGACAATCCGAAATTCGAAATCCGAAATCCGCAATAGGCTCTTGATGGGGATTCACACCGCCGACGCGATCGTGCTGCGGCGCTATCCATTCCGCGAGACGAGCGTGACGCTGAGCTGTCTGACCGATCGGTTCGGCAAGCTCAAGGGGCTGGTCAAAGGCCTGTACGCGCAGCCAAACCGGTATCGGAGCGCCATGGAACCGTTCACGATCAACCGAATCGTCTTCTACGATACCCGGATGAGCCAGCTCCATCTGATCAGTCAATGCGACCTGCTCTCGCCGCTCACCGGGCTCCAGCGCGATGTCGAGATCATGCGCGCCGCCTCTTTCTGCGTGGAGCTTATCGACACCATCGTCCCACTCGAGGAGCCGCAGCCAGCAACCTATCGGTTGCTGAAGCAGACCTTGGAACGGCTGGCTCTCGCCAGAGAGGATCCCGTCGTCGCACGCCTTCACTTTACGGTCAGGCTGTTGCGCCTCGCCGGCTTTCAACCGCAACTCGATGAGTGCACCGGCTGCGGGGCGACGATCCGAACGACAGGGTACTGGAGCGCACGCCAGGGCGGATTGCTGTGCCCGTCCTGCCTTCATGAAGACCCGACGGTCGAGCCGGCCTCGCCGGAGATGCTCAA
Organism: Candidatus Omnitrophota bacterium; assembly: GCA_016193175.1. Classification (GTDB taxonomy): domain Bacteria; phylum Omnitrophota; class Gorgyraeia; order Aquiviventales; family Aquiviventaceae; genus JACPSQ01. Next base: position 3,635 of record JACPSR010000092.1, on the reverse strand, counting down.
TGCCCTCGCGGCGCTCGCCGAAGCGGCCCAACCGCTCAGGCTCGATGGGCCGCTGGCCGCTGTGCTGTCTCGACGGCTCGATGAGTTTCTCCGCTGGCGGCTCGATCGACCCCTGAAGACCCTGACCCTATGAGCATTGCGGATTGTGGATTGCGAATTGCGGATTGTTGGAAGTACCGTCAATCCGCAATCCAAAATCCACAATCCACAATTTCACATTGATGCAGTTTCAGCGATTGATTCGGACGCTCGACACCTTCTGGGAGCGCGAGGGCTGCGTGATCGTCCAGCCCTACGACATGGAGATGGGCGCCGGCACGTTCCACCCCGCAACCTTCTTCGGCGCGCTGGGCCCGAAACCCTCACGAGTGGCCTACGTGCAACCGTCGCGCCGCCCCACCGATGGCCGCTATGGGGAGAATCCACTGCGGATGCAGCGCTACTACCAGTACCAGGTGCTCCTCAAGCCCGCCCCGGACGATGTCCAACAACGCTATCTCGAGAGCCTCCGGGAGTGCGGGTTGAACTTGGAGGACCACGATCTTCGGTTCGTCCAGGATGACTGGGAATCGCCGACGCTGGGCGCCTGGGGCCTCGGCTGGGAGGTGTGGATGGACAGCCTCGAGGTCACGCAGTTCACCTACTTTCAGCAGGTGGGCGGCCTCGACCTTGATCCCACCTCCTGCGAGATCACCTACGGGCTCGAGCGGATCACGATGTTCGCGCAAGGTGTGGCCGACGTCTACCAGCTCGCGTACGGGCCGGGCATGACCTACGGGGAGCTCCATCTGCCGAGCGAGCGTGAAGGCTCCGCCTACAACTTTGAGCACGCGGATGTCGAGCTCCACCAGGAGCTGTTTGAGCGCTGTGAGAAGGATGCCAAACGGCTCCTGGAGGCGGATCTACTGACGCCCGCGTACGAACAGCTCTTGAAGTGCAGCCATACGTTCAACCTACTCGACGCGCGAGGGGCAGTCGGCCAGTCGGATCGTCCCCGCCTCATCCTCCGCATCCGGACCCTCGCCAAGCGGTGCGCGGAGCTGTATCTTGAGCGCCAACAACTAGCGGATAGCGTACAGCGTACAGCGGATAGTAAAACATGAAAAAACGGCCTTCCCTATACGCTAAACGCTCTACGCTAAACGCTGGCTCTGCGGATTTGTTGTTTGAGATCGGGACGGAGGAGCTGCCGGCCGCATACCTCCCAAGTCTGATCGAGCAGCTCGGGGCTGAGGCGCGGGCCCTCCTCGAGGCGCACCACCTCTCGTTCCGGACGGTTGAGAGCTGCGGAACCCCGCGACGGCTCGTCCTCGTCGTCCGCGGGCTCGCCGGCGCTCAGCGCAAGCCCGGGGAAGAGGTCCGTGGCCCGTCGAGGCGGGTCTCCTACGACGGGGCAGGAAAGCCAACGAAGGCGCTGCTCGGGTTTCTGCGCTCGCAAGGCGGCGCCCTCAGCCGGGTGAAGGTCAGGGCCTCCGAGAAGGGGGAGTACGTCTACCTCGTCAAGCCGCCAACCGCAACGCTGACCTCGACGATCCTGCCTGCGCTGCTGCCGCAGCTTGTGGGCAAGCTGCGCGCACCAAAAACGATGCGCTGGGACGCGAGCGGCGTCCGGTTCGCGCGGCCCATCCGGTGGTTGCTCGCGCTCTACGGGTCCACGCCGCTCCGTTGCTCGCTTGGAACCCTGGCCAGCGTTCCGCGGACGCAGGGCGGAGGGCCGCTTCGCCCGAAGACGATCGCGGTCCACTCGATTGAACAGTACCTCCGCGCGCTTCAGCGCGCTGGCGTAACCCTCGACCAGGACGCGCGGCGCGCGTGGATCGAGCAGACCGTTGCGCGGGTCGCTCGACAATCCTGCGGACAAGCTGCGCCCGAAATGGTGAGCCACGGCCTGCTCGATGAGGTGACGCACCTCGTGGAACAGCCTGTCGCGTTGGCCGGACAGTTCGACCCGCGGTACCTTGCACTGCCTCGCGAGGTACTCCTCGCCAGCATGGCGAAGTACCAGCGGGTATTCGCGATCGAAGCGCGCGGGAAGCTGTTGCCTCGGTTCGTCGCCATCCTCGAGGGCAAGCCGGGACGGCCAAACGAGGTCCGTGCGGTGATCGAGCGGATCCTCAACGCCCGCCTCGCCGACAGCCTGACATTCTGGAAGGAAGACCACGCCCGCCTGCCGCTTGAGCGAATGGCGACGGGGCTTTCCGGCGTCACGTTCCATGAGAAGCTCGGCTCAATGGCGGACAAGACCGAGCGGGTGCACACGCTGAGCGCTGTGCTGGAGAAGGCGTGGCAGCTGTCGCGGGAGGAACTGAAGGATCTGCGACGGGCGTGCCAACTGGCCAAGGCGGACTTGGTGAGCACGTTGGTCAAAGAGTTTCCAACCCTCCAAGGCGTGATCGGGAAGTACTACGCACGTAACTCCAGGGAGCCGCAGGAAGTCGCCGAGGCAATCGAGGAGCACTACCTGCCCATTGGCGATCGACTCCCGCAGACGCTCATCGGGAGTGCGCTCGCCGTCCTCGACAAGTACGACACCTTGGCGAGCTACTTCGCGCAAGGGATTGTGCCGACTGGCGACCAGGATCCCTTCGGCCTCCGGCGCGCCGCGCAGGGCATCGTCGAGGTCGCGTGGGCCGTTCACCGACCGCTCCCCATCGAGCGATTGCTCGAGGCCAGGGCCGCCATGCCGCCTTTCTCCGAGGGACACCAGGATCCTGTCACGCATGTGGGAAACGTCCATCAGCGCCTCCGCCAGTACCTCGCGGAGCGGCTGTACACGTTCTCCTGGCCGGCGCCTGCACCGTCGCACGATCTCATCGAGGCGGTCCTGAGCACCGAGCCCCGCAAGCGTGAGGTGGATCCAGCGCGGTTCCAGGAGCCGCTGGAGCGAACATTGTGGGACATCTACGCCTCGAGGAAAGACGAGGTGGAACGATTGGCGCAGCAGAAGTCCTACGGCGAAGCGACGCGGCTCTTTGGGGAAGTGTTTTACGAGCCGCTGCATGAGTTCTTCGACCGCGTCATGGTCAACGTCCCCGACGAGCCGCTCCAGCAGAACCGGCTCGCGTTGATGCGGGCCATTAACACGTTGTATACTGATCGCATTGCCGATCTCTCGAAGCTGACGATCCTGCACAATCATGAGGAGTCACGATGAAGCGAAAGGCGACAGCCGTTGTCAAATCGAAACGGAAGACCGCGCCCGGCGCGATGGACGGACGGGCAAGGGCCACCCCTCAGTACATCTATGTCTTCGGTGGGGGGAGGGCGGACGGCCGAGCGGACATGAAGCAGCTCCTCGGGGGAAAGGGCGCGAACCTCGCCGAGATGACCAACCTCGGCGTGCCGGTGCCGCCCGGGTTCACCATCACGACCGAGGTCTGCCGGGAGTTCTATACGCTCGGCGAGCACTGGCCGAAGGGCCTGGAAGCCGAGCTCCGGCAGAAGGTGAAATGGCTGGAAGGCGTCACGAAGAAAGGACTGGGGGATCCGAAGAACCCGCTCCTGGTGTCGGTGCGGTCAGGCGCCGCGATCTCGATGCCGGGCATGATGGATACGATCCTCAACCTGGGGCTCAGCCCTCAGACGGTCCAGGGCCTCATCGTGAAGACGGAGAACCCCCGGTTCGCCTACGACGC
>JACPSR010000048.1 GCA_016193175.1 Candidatus Omnitrophota bacterium | reverse complement strand
TGGGCCTCGACGGCCTGGGCCAGGGGGAGCTCTTTGCCGACGATCGGACGAAGGCTTCCGCGCGCAAAGCCATCCCCACACGCTGCGTGGATCGTCCGAAACATCTCCGGGCTGACGTTTCTCAGCCGCGTGCCTAGAATCGAGGCGTCTCGGACCATCGCCTCACGCGGATCGATCTCGACGGTGCCGCGGCTTCCGATCACGACGATCCGCCCGAACGGCGCCAGCAGCCGCAAGTCCTTCCCAAGATTCTCATTAGCCAGCATCTCCAGGATCACATCGACGCCGCGTCCGCCGGTCAACCCCAGCACCTGCCCAGGCCCAGGATGCAGAGCCTTCGCCTCCTCAAGCCGCATGACCTCCGGAGGGCCCAGCTCACGCACGCGAATGTGTCTCATTGACTGGCTTATTGTCCTACGGTTATCCCGAGTGGTCATAGGGCTCTCGATTGGCCACGATGACAAGGACCCGTCCTTGCAGGGCCAACCGGACGTGCTCCTTGAGGCGTTCCGGGGTCCAGCGCGACTCTCCGGCATGGCGAAGCTTCGCTTCCTCCTCAGCGGCAGCCTTCGCGGCCACCAGGCTCTTCGCCATGTGCGTGACCTCGCGCGCCAGGGGGCCAAACAGATCTCCTTTGGGCAAGGCGCCGTGGAGCGCAGTCACCTCCCCGATCCGGAGTCGCTTGATCCACTCAACGGTCGTGGCCATCGGCCGGATGAGACTCCAACGAACGATCAAGAACGTAATCAACGAAATGAACAGCACATGAACAAACAGACGCGTGAAGCTCTGCTTCCAGAGACGGACCGTATTGGCGTCAATGTAGCTGGCGTCGTGAACAAGGGCCACGACCCCAACGACACCACCGCTGTGGCGCAGCGGGAGCGCGAACAGATGCCAGCGTTTGTGACCCGCCTGCGTCAACCCGCTGCGTCCTTCGTCGGCCTGGATGGCATCCTGAGCGACTGCCGGCGTGGTCTGGAACTCGGCGGGAAGGCTCGTCGTCATCGCGAGCGGAAGGCCTTCGGTCGTATACACCGCGACGCCAGCCAACCGCTCTCGGTTGCCAAACCGCTCCACCACGCGTTGGAGACCGCTCTGTTTTTCGGTGTCTAACAAGGGCTCAATGAGCTCCTGGAGGCTCTCTGCCAGGACAGCGGCCCTCCGGGTGAGCTCTTCGTGGAGTCTCCAATGTTCTTGTCGAGCCTGGAGACTCGCCGAGACACACACGACCACCGTGGAGGCCAGCATGAGTGAGGAACTGTTTGCGTGTTTGCGATAGGGGGGCAGGACGGAGGGGATACGGTGGAGGGATTAGCGCGCGGCTTTCTGTAACGCCGCGGTCAGAATGACGGTCTCCAGCTTGGCCAGGTCGAACGGCTTCACCAGGTAGGCCGCTGCCCCAGCGGCCTTCGCCTCCTGCATGAGATCGGTGTCTTCCAACCCTGAGGAGACAATGATTGGAACAGACGGGTCAATGCCCTTGAGGCGCCGTAAGGTTAACAGGCCGTCCATCCCCGGCAGGAGGATATCCAGGATGACCACTTTCGGTCGATCCACCTGCATCCGGAGGACAGCCGCCTCACCGTTGGCGACGTTGGTGACGTGGTAGCCCCGTCGCTCGAGGTACGCCTTGAGCAGTTGGGCAACGCGAGGATCGTCCTCGATGTTTAGGATGACGCCCTCCAAGGAAGCGGCCTTTTCGATGGCCTGCTCGACATACCGAGTCTTGAAAAACGTCAGGATCGAGCGAATCAGTGACAGCCGGTTCAGCCCTTCGCTCAGGATGCTCACCCGCGGATCATTCGCAAGGACAGGCTCCGGTGGGCTCGCCAGCTCAGGCGGAGCGAGCACCACGATCTTGAGGGTTTTGTCCAGCTCTCGGAGGGGACGCAGCACGTCGGCGACCGAACGGTCTGACTGATCGACCGCCAGGATGACGCACTGCGGCCGCTCACGCGTGAGGAGCTCCATGAGTTCCTTGCGTGAGGGGAGAGTGGTCACCCGATAATTCAACTCAGTGAGCACCTCGTAGAAGAGTTTGCGCCGCTCCGTGTCGTGGTCACTGACCGCAATCGCTTCAAACATGACGTGCCTCTCCCCCTGGACTCGTCTGTGCCAGTGGTCGGGAAGACACCACTATGCCTGATCGGCCCTGCTCTGTCAAGGCCGGCCTCACTCACGAATCTTGTTGCCAGTTCACGATGTCGTCGGCGCTCTCGAGGCCGTCCTTGCCAAGCGACCACAGATCATAGTCATGTGTCCGGCGGATTCCTGGGCTCCGATACTGGTAGGGGCGTCCCCAGGGATCGCGGGGGATGTTCTCCAGGTACGGCCCCTTCCAATTCTTGGCGGAGACCGGGGCGGAGGAGAGGGCGTTGAGCCCTTCGTCGGTGGTTGGGAAAGCCCCGTTGTCTAATTCATACAGCTTGATCGCGGTGGCGATGTTGAGATCGATATCCGCCCTGGCGACCGCCTTGCGGGCTTCCTCTGACCGACCCGCCATGCGGGGGATCACCATCGCGCCCAAGATGCCGATGATAATCACCACCAACATCAACTCGACCAGCGTGAAGGCCGTGTTCCTCCCCGAGTTGCGCCTCCTCATCGTGTTCGATCCTCCTTGCGTTACTCCTCCGACCACTGGATGACCTTGCCCGTAGCCGTCTCCAACAGGACGCTGTAGCGCGAGGCCAACCGGCCTAACACGCTGGTCTGGACTTGGAGCCGGACCACAGGGGACCGTGTCCCTAGCAGCCCTTCGTTGGTCAGCCGGGTCAGCAGCGTCTCCTGTCTTGCCGAAAGAGCCCTGAATGCGCGCAGGTCGCCAAGCAGGGTGCCCGGCTCCTTCAACACCCCGTCGTCCGCGGTGTCTGGATGACCGTCCTGGCCTGCGCGGTATTCGGCGATGAGCTCAATCAGCTCTGTATCGAAGCTGAGCGCCTTCAAGACCGAAGGCTCGGCCGTATTGAGGTTGACCTGCCCGTTGCCAAAGGTCGTCAGCTCCGATTGGGCCTGACGAAACATCTCCTCGGTGATCCCCTCGATGAGCAGGAGCTCTTCTTTCCAATGAAACGGCCGTAACGTCGAATCCGTCACGGCCACGGCTCCGTCCAGACCCAATCCCGTGATGCGGGCGAGGACTTCCTGAGGCGCCTTGTTGAGGTGGATCCGGCTGCCCTCATCGACCATCGTGTACTCGAACGCTCCCCTGCCCAGTTCTTGCCGGTGGACCGCCCCAAGCTCACCCAGGGTGTCATAGGGCGTCTCATCGAGGTGTCGCCGCTCTAGGCGAGCGTACTGCACCGCGGCGTGCGCGAGGTGCAAAGAAACAGCCCGTGTTTCCAGGCGTTGCTCGACGCGCAACTGCGACGCCGCGATCCGGGAGATCCCCACACCGAGGATGGAAAAGGCAGTGAGCGTCCAGATGGAGAGGATCAGGAGGCTGCCCGTATCAGGCGATCGGGATCCACACGGTTTTGGTGTGCGTCGCATCCTTGATGGTGATCGTCACCCGGACCGCCGAGGGAATGCCATCCTCCTGGCTCCAGGTTTCCTGCCAGGTATAGGCCTGTTGGTCGGGGTCGAAATGCCAAAAGGCGAGCGTGACCTCGTCGGCGGACAAGACCACCGTCTCGTGGGTGGCGGGGGCAAGCCTCTCCTCGATGAGGTCTTTGAGATCGGTGTCCTGCCGTTGCCAGAGGCGCTTGTGGCCGTTAAAGAGATAGGCCACCTTCACGATCCTGGTTCCCTGTAAGGCCGGAAACGACACGGTGTGGTGAGTGCCCTCGAACCCAATCGATGGCATGGGGACGGTCTGACGCAGTTCCTTGGCCATGGCCTCAAGGGTCAACAAGGCGTTGGACCACGTGGCCTCCTGACGGTGGGCCCTTCCCCATAACCGCATGCCAGACAAGAAGCTGGCTCCTATGCCTCCGGCAATCACAGCAAAGAGTGTGGCGACGATGAGGATTTCCACCAGCGTCAATCCGATATCCCTGCGACGTTCCGGCATCGCGAGCCGGCAGGCGCGCAACGTTTCCCTCCTCATGGCGCTGGTCGTTTGGCGTCCAGGTAGGTAACCAGGACCACGTCCTGAGCCCTTGGGCCCTCGGCCCAGACGAGGCTGAGTCGCGCCTCGGCGAGTTCATCCGTGGCCTCTGAGGATTCCAGGGCGTCTGAAGGCTCCTTGAGCGTCACGGTGACGATGTCGCAGATCCAGGTCGCTGGGCGGTGGTCAAGCTCCATGACGCCCTCGCGGTGTTCGGGCTGGATCCCGCCATGCTCCCTTGCCTGCTGGTAGAGCTCATCCATCTTCGCCTCCAGGAACTGCGTGGCTTCCAGGCGATGCTGGGCGGTTTCCAGGGCCGTGGCTCCCGCCAGGAAGGCGCGGCCGATGAAGACCAGGCCACCCGCCAGGATCGACACAGCCACCATGAGCTCAACGAGTGTGAACCCCGCACCACCCCGCATGCTTCGCTCTGCGAAGCAGAGCGTGCGGTGCGGGGTGAAGCCGCGAGACGCCATCAGACCTCCCACCTACGGCAGCACGAGCATGGTGATGGTGGTGTCGAGTCTCAGGAGGGTGGCCTGGTCATCCTTCGGGCTGAGGGAGAACCGGTCCAGTCTGATGAGGAACTGGTTGGTCTGGATCTTGTAGAACAGCGTCAAGAGCTGGTCAATCCTTCCTTCTGCCCTGAGCTGTACCTGGTAGGTAGTGGTCTCACGGGATGAGCCCGACGGCTTCTCCGGGGTGAGGTCGAGGACGGTGACCCCTGAGACCTTCGCGATCTGCTCCGCTTCCCGCAACAATTTCGCGATCGCCTTTCGGTCCTGCGAGGGGATGAGCGCATAGCGGTCGTACGTTTTATCCTCGTTAAGGATGAAGGCCTTCTGTCGCTGGATCCTCAGTTGTGTCCTCAGGGACGCCTCTTCGACAACCGTCTGCTGCCGCAGGGTCGTGCCCCTGGCGTGGAGGCTTGAGACGAAGACGCGCTCGATGACAAACGCCAGGGCCAGGCCTCCTGTGGCGATGAGCAAGAGCCGTTGTCGTCCTGACATCGTGCGATCCATCTATAGGTGGACCTGGAGGGCCAGTTCGAATTCTGTGACGTCTTGCTCCCTGAGCCGTTTCTTCCTCGTCGACTTGGGCTCGACGTGGTCCACATACTTCGAGTTCTCCAGGCTGGTGACAAACCTGAACACGTCTGACAGTTGCACGGCTTTCCCGCGAATGATGCCCTTGTGCTGTTCATCAACGCTGAGGAAATCGACCGTGATCTCATCGGGAACGATCCGTTGCAGTTCCGTCAGATACCGCAGGGGCAGCTCCCGCACGTTGAGGTAGTCCTTGATCAGCTCGACGCGGTGGGCCGTTGCCGTGAGGTCGCCCAGTTCCTGCCTGAGCATCTGGTTGCGTGCCTGCAAGGTCTGCAGATACGCCTGCTGGTGATACGGACGGATCGTGAGGATCCCGCCAACGATGGTCAAGAGGTAGACGCCCAGGCTCCCCAGGAGGACGAAGTCTCGCGTCCGTTCTTTGAGCGCCTGCCGAATTTGAAGCTCCGGCAGGAGGAACGCAAGCCGCTTGGGGCCTTCTTCGATACCCAACTCCATCACAGCGGTCAATGAGACCTCCGAAGGGATGTCCTGCGTGATCAGCACCCGATCCTTGCCCAGGCTTGCCAAGGGGCTTTGGACGACGACAGTGGGGATGCGCAGGGCCTCTTCCAGAGTCCGCTTGATGGCCTCCCCCGATCCGACGGCTCCGGACAGGAAGACGGTGGCGGGTCTTGCGTTCATCTCTTCGTTCTGGAAAATCTCCAAGGCCTGCTCCGTCTCGGTCCGCAGTCTGGAACGGCCCGCCTCCTCCGTGAGCTGATTCGGCTCAATGGCGATGGTGCGACTGAAATACAGGTGATCGCGGGAGAAGAGGACCAGGTCAGTAAAGCCGGCGTCAACGTCCAGCAGGAGGTGGAGACCCTGGGATTTCAGTACCTGTTTGTGCCGGGATACGACCCAGTCACGCAGCGCATAGGAGCCAAGCAGGATGCGATCGGCGGAGAGCCCGGCGACCCGCAAGAGATTCACCTGTCGCCTAACGATCTCCTGGTGGACAATGGCCAGGAGGACCCGGGAATACCCGGCCTCATCGACGTCCAACACCTGATAACTGGAGAGCACCTCTTCTTTTTGGTACGGGACCATCCGGACGATATTGAGATCAATCATCTGGCCGATCTCGCGGGGATCCTGGGAGGGTAGATGGAGGTTTCTCACCGTCACAAGATTCCGGGGCAGGCAGACGATCAGAGGCCTGGGTCGCACCTTCAGGTCACGAAAGGCCACGGCGAGCGTCTGGGTGGTCTGCTCATCGGTCAACCCGCTCAAGGGCCTGACGAGGCAATTGAGGAGTTCCGGCGGCTTGGCCGATGGCTTCGCCACGACGACCTTGAGCCATCGCTCGCTGATCTCCACGGCGACGAGGGCCTTCATCACCGGACGGCCTGCGTGATCTGAAAAACCGGCAGGAGAATCGAGAGGACAATCGTTCCCAGCACAGTGCCGAGGCCCAGGATCAGCACCGGCTCAATCAGGGAGCCGATCACCACCAGATCCGCCTCGATCTGCTGGAGGGAGGAGCGAACCACCTCATCCAGGACCTCATCCAGCTTTCCGGATTCCTCACCCACGGCGATCATCCTGGTCAGGAAGACCGGAAGCTCCGTGTGCGCATGAAGGCTCTGGGAGAGAGTTTCCCCCAGCGCCACCCGCTCGCACACCCCCTCCATCTGGGCGCGCAGGCGCTCATCCCCCATGCTGGGGGTCACAATCTGAAGCGCACGTAAGACCGGCACCCCGCTGCGCAACAAGAGGTTCAGGGAATGCGCGAAATGGAGCAGCTCCTGATTCCTGATCAACCGCCTGAACACCGGAAGCTGTCTCACCAGCCGTGCGATCCACCGTCCCAGCGGGCCCGTGCCTCGCTGCCACACGAAGACACCCACAGCACCCCCCCCAACGAGCGCGACCCACAGCCAGACCTGCCGAGTGACGTGGCTCAGATTGAGGATGAGGCGGGTCATCAGGGGCAGCGCCCCGCCCAGATCGACAAAGAGGGGCTCAAGCTTGGGGACCACGAAGATCATCAAGACCGCAATGCTGCCCAAGCCCACCACCACGAGCAAGACCGGATAGGCCAAGGCGCTGCGGATCCTGGTCTTGAGCGCCTCGTCGCGCCCCAGGGTTTCGCTTAAGTGTTGGAGCGCGATGTCGAGGTGGCCGCTCGCCTCGCCCGATTTGACCAGGTTGATGAAGAGCGGCGAAAAGACCTCGGGGAATCGACTCAGGGACTCCGAGAACGTTGAGCCTTCCTTCGTGGCGTTGTAGATGTCCAGGAGTGTTGCCTTGAATCGCGCCGCCTCAGCCTGCTCGTAGAGAATCCGGATGGCCGCCAGCAAATCCACATGGGCTCGGATGAGGGTGGTCAGATTCTGGGTAAACAGCAGGAGGTCTTTGGAGCCGATGCGCTTGGTGAATCCTCGGGAGGGTCTCTTGCGCGGGGTGCGTGGGGCGAGGCGACCCGCATCCGGCACCGGACGGACCTCGATGTGGACCGGAAACAATCCCTGCTCAACCAACCGGCTCAGGGCCGCGTCTTGGCTGTCCGCCTCGATGAACCCTTCGAGCGTTTCGTGCAAGCCCTTCTTGGCTCTATAGGTAAATTGGGCCATCAGCGGCTGCGCTCGTCGGGATCCGTCACCCGCAGGACCTCCTCAGGCGTGGTGATGCCCAGTTGCACTTTTTCAAGCCCGGCGGCAAACAGGGTTCTGAATCCCAAGGGCTTGGCCTTCTCCTTGATCTGCGCGGCAGAGGCCTTCTTGAGGATCATCTCCTGGATCGGCGTGGTCACGGGGAGGACTTCATGGATCGCCGTCCGTCCCCTGTAGCCAATGGACTGGCACGCCTCGCACCCCTTCCCGACAAAGACCGCTCGTCCCCTGAAGGCCTCTGGCAACTGGTCGGTGTCATGGCGTTCGACCTTGCACGATGGACAGATGACCCGAACCAGCCGCTGGGAGATGAAGGCGTTCACCGAGGATGCCACCAGGTAGGGCTCAATGCCGATGTCCAGGAGTCGCGTGGCGCCGCTGGCCGCATCGTTGGTGTGGAGCGTCGCGAAGATCAGATGGCCGGTGAGGGACGTGCGAATGGCCAACTCCGCCGTCTCCAGATCCCGGACCTCCCCGACCATGACGATGTCCGGATCATGCCGGAGGATGCTGCGCAGGGCGCTGGCGAAGGTCAGCCCGATCTCCGGTTTGACCTGGAACTGCATGACCCCTGCGAGCTCATATTCCACCGGGTCCTCGATCGTCACGATCTTCACCGACTCCTGGTTCAGGACGCTCAGGCAGGCATAGAGGGTGGTCGTCTTGCCGCTTCCCGTGGGACCGGTGAGGAACACGATGCCGTGGGGCCTGCGCATCAGCCCCTCGATCAGCCTGAGGTCATCCGGCAACAACCCCAGATCGCTGAGGCTGAGCAGCAACTGCACGGGGAGGATCCGAATGACCACGTTCTCGCCATACAGTCCCGGGATGATCGAGATCCGTAGATCGACCTGTGTGTTCTGGATCTTGACGATGGCCCGACCATCCTGAGGCAGGCGGCGCTCCACCACGTTCAGTTTCGACATGATCTTGATGCGGGAGACGATGGCCAGATGCAGATGGCGCATCTCTTCCGGCACCCGCATCTCATAGAGGAGGCCGTCAATGCGATAGCGCACCCGCACCCGCTCCCGATACGGCTCGATGTGGATATCCGAGGCCCGCGAGGCGATGGCCTCCGACAGGAGCTGGTTCACGAGCTTGATCACCGAGGCATCGTCCGCTGCCCGCTCGATATCTTCAATCTCTTCGACGTGCGCCTCTCTCACCCCCTCGCCCGCCACAGCCTCCCGGGTCATGATCCGCTCCACGGTCTCCGAGCCCACCCCATAAGAGCGTCGGATGGCCGCCAGGATCTCTTGCTCGGTGGCAAGGACCCGCTCGATGTCGTATCCCAGGTTGAGCTTGAGGTCCTCCGTCACCCACGTGGCCAAGGGATCGGATACGGCGATCCTTAGGGTCTTGTCCGTGAGCGCCAGCGGCATGAACTTGTAATGCCACACGAACTTCGCCGGCACGGCCTTGAGGACCCGCTCAGGCACGGGCACGTCGCCCAGGTTGGAGAGAAACGGCACCGAGAACTGCTCCGCCAGCGATTCCAGCAGCTGCTCCCGGGTGATGAACTTCAGGCGCACCATCGTCTTGCCGATGAGCTCCTTGACGCGTCGGCTCTCCGTAATCGCCTGCTCAAGCTGTGGCTTGGTGATCAGGCTCTTGCTAAGGAGGATCTCGCCTAGACTAGGAACAAACGGCACCGAGAACTGCTCCGCCAGCGATTCCAGCAGCTGCTCCCGGGTGATGAACTTCAGGCGCACCAGCGTCTTGCCGATGAGCTCCTTGACGCGTCGGCTCTCCGTAATCGCCTGCTCAAGCTGCGGCTTGGTGATCAGGCTCTTGCTGAGGAGGATCTCGCCGATCTTCACCATGGGCTTCATGAGGAGCTCTGCAGGTCATCGAGCGACCCGATCATGTAGAGCTGTTCTTCAGGGACGGCGTCCAGCCGTCCCTCCATGATCCGCTCGCAGCCCGTCAGCGTGCCCTCCAGCTCGATGAAACAGCCCGTTCGGCCGGTATGGAGCTCAACGGTAAAGAAGGGCTGGGTCAAGAAGGCCTGCAATTTCCGCGCCCGGTCAAAGACCAGGCGCTCTTGAGCCGACAGCTCTTCCTTCCCAATGATGGAGACGATCCGTTGCAGCTCGTCGTGTTTTTGAACATGCTGCAGGACGCCCTGGGCCACCTCGAAGTGCCTCTTGCCGATGAGGCGTTGGCTGAAGAACCCGGATGAGGACTCGAGAGGGTTGATGGCCGGGTAGAGCCCGCGCTGGACGTGCAGGCGTGAGAGGACCAGGAACGAATCCAGGTGCGCGAAGATCGCCACCACGGCGGGATCGGTGAGGTCGTCCCCTGGCACGTAGACCGCTTCGACTGCCGTGACGCTTGCCCCCTGACGGGATTTGATGCGCTCATGGAGTTGGCTGATCTCGCTGGTCAGGGTCGGCTGATAGCCGGTCTCGGAAGGGATGCGTCCCAAGAGTGCGGAGAGTTCGCTGCCGGCCTGGGCGAACCGGAACACGTTATCCACGAACAGCAGGACGTCCTGGCCTTGCGTCTGAAGCGATTCGGCCAACGTGACTCCCACCTGGGCGGTCTCGAACCGCGCCCCAGGCGACTCGTTCATCTGGCCAAAGACTAAGATCGAACGCTCAAGGAGGTGAGTCCTGATGAATTCGTGGTAGAGCTCGTTGCCCTCCCGCGTCCGCTCGCCGATCCCAGAGAACACGCACACCCCCCGGTGTTTCCCGATGATGTTGTGGAGGATTTCCAGGATGAGAACGCTTTTCCCCAGCGCCGCCCCGCCGAGGATCCCGGTTGTTGAGCCCTTCACGAGGGGAAACAAGAGGTCGATCACCTTGATGCCGGTTTCCATGATCTCGGCGGGCGGGCCTGGCTGGCCGTCCAGCTCGATGGCCGGCTCCATGGCGGCGGCATGCCGGATGGGAAGCCTCGGCACAGAGGAAATGGCGCCCTGGCCGTCGATGGGCTCCCCGAGGACGTTAATGACCCTCCCGTACAGGTAGTGGGCCTCAGGCACGTGCAAGGGGCCGCCCAAGGCCTCAACCGGCGCATGGCGCTGGACGCCGAACGTCTGACCCAGGGCGATGCACCGACACACGCCGGCTTTCCGGTGTTCCACGACCTCCAGCATCAACGGCTGGCCTTCGGCGCTCGACAGACGCAGGACCTCATAGAGCCCTGGAAGGCAAGCGCGCATGTCAAACTGCACGTCCACGATCGGCCCGTACACCGCCACGACCTTGCCGATCTTCTCAGCCATCGCTGACCTCGTATTCGCGTGCCCCCGCAAGCCGCGATGCGGAGATCTCACGGATCGCCTTATCGGCCAACGCATGGAGATGCCTGACATACCGCAGGCCCAACTGTTGGTTGATCCGCGAGAGCTCCTGGTCGCTTCCCTCAAGGTGCATCAGCCGTGCCGACAGCTCAGCGAGCTTGCTCGACCGGAAGATGGCCGCGATCGTCTGTTCAAGCCACAGGCTGACCAGGCCTTCCACGACGCGCTCAGCGGTCGGCTCGATGGGAAGCGCCTCGTCTTCTGATTCGCTCCCCCCGAACAGCGCAGGACAGGGCAGGAGGCGCTTCGCCTCGATCTGGTGGGAGCCGACACTGATGAACTTGGCATAGATGACGGACGCCTCCCCGAACTCACCCTGGAGATACTCGTTGACGAGGTAGTTCTTGAACCGCCTGACCTCGTTGCGGCCAGGCTCCCCACTGACGCCTGGGAGATAGACGAAGGATTCGCCAAGTTCCTCCAGGGTGGAGGCGCCCCGTGCGCCCAGGACCACAAGTCGATCGCCGCGCGCGGCCTGCCTGGCGTTCAGAGCCGCCTCGGTCAAGAGCGTGTTCAGCTCTCCGGTGAATCCCTCCTCCGATGTCACCACCACGTGGCACGCCGGTCGATGATCCCGGCGCGACAGGAACGGATGGGCGACCTCGTTGTGGCTCGCCAGCATCTGAAAGCAGGCCTCAAGATGCCTCGGGAACGTCTCAGGCAGCAACGCGCTCGATTGCAATTGCCGCAACTGGACCGATGCGGCGATCTTGAGCACGTCGAGAATCCCGCTGAGGCTCTTGTTGAACTCCAGATGCTGCTTCAGTTGGATGCTCGTCATATCAGGTGTCTGGCCTGGTCGTCCGGAAGAAGCGGATGAATTCCTCATCCAGGGCTCCCCGGAGGTCCTGGGTGAGGTCCTGCGCCTGTTCGAGGCGTTCCACAAGGGCCGGGGCGTGCTGACACAACGACGGAAAGAAGTGCTCTGTAAACCGCCTGAGGGCCTCCCGGGGGAGCACGTGCAGGATCTTCCGCTTGAAGGCGTAAAACAGCACAAGGGTCTGGGCCACCGAGACCGGCTGGTAGTTCTCTTGAATGAGGAGCTCTCGCAGGGCCTCGCCTTTCCTCAACTGCTCCATCGCCTCCTCAGAGAGGCGCGTGCGCAACCGGGTCATCCGCAGCAGCTCCCGATACTGGGTATACCCTAAGCGCAGGCCCTGCGAGAGCTCCCGCATGGCCGGGGACTGGACCTTGCTCCCAATCCGGGACACCGAGAGCCCCAGATCAATGGCCGGCTTGAAGCCTTCATGGAACAACGCGGCGCTCAGGTAGATTTGTCCATCGGTCATGGCGATGAGGTTCGAGGGGATGTAGCCCGCGATGTCACCCTGCACGGTCTCGGCAATGGGCAGAAAGGTCATCGTTCCCCCACCCAATGCGGCCTTCAGGCGACCAGCCCGCTCCATCAATTGCGCGTGCACATAGAAGATATCCCCGGGATAGGCCTCCCTCCCAGGAGAGCGTTCCATCAAGAGGGACATCTGGCGATACGCCCAGGCGTGCCTGGTTAGATCGTCAAACACCACCAGCACGTCCCGGCCGCGCGACATGAAGGATTCCCCCAAGGTGGCAGCCGTATAGGGACACAGGTACTGTTCGGCGGGGGAGCTGTCTGCGAAAGCGCACACGGCCAGGGTATAGGAGAGCGCCTGGTACGACGCGAGGATCTGGATCAGTTTCTTGAAGGTCGCGAAGCTGCCGCCAATCCAACAGTAGATGCAGGTGATGTCTTTGCCTCGCTGGTTCAGGATGGCATCCAGGGCGATGCTGGTCTTGCCGGTCTGGCGATCGCCAAGGATGAGCTCCCGTTGCCCCTTGCCGATGGGAATCATCAGATCCAGGACCTTGAGCCCTGTCAGAAACGGCTCAGTGATCGGCTCTCGTTCCATCACGCCGGCTGCCTGGCGAAACACCGGCTTGGAATCATGGGCCACGAGCAGCCCTTTGTCATCAATGGGGTTGCCCAGACAGTTCACCAGTCGTCCAATGAACGCCTCGCCCACAGGCACGCGGAGGAGCTCGGAGCGGCTTGCGAGTTGGTCTCCAATATGGATGCGGCGATCATCTCCCAAGACAATGATCATCGCTTCCGAAGGGTGAAACCCGATGACCATGCCCGTGATCCCATCACTGAAGTCGACAAGCTGCCCATAGATGCAGGATGGCAACCCGTTGGCCCGGACGATGCCGTGTTTGACCTCCGTCACCGTCCCGACCTCCCGAAGCTCAAGGCTGGGGGGGTGGATCTGCTGGCTCACCAGTGGGCCGTTCATCGTGCGCCCTCCCCCGCCTTGGCACGCAAGAGCGCTCTCGCCTTGCGCAGCTTATTCTGCAGGCTCCCATCGATCACCAGATCGCCGACCTGAACCACCAGGCCGGCGATGAGCTCCGGATCGACCTGTTCATCGAGCGAGACTGGGGTCTGCAATTTCTCGGAGAGGATCTTCCGGAGGCGGTGTCGTTCCTGATCACTGAGCGAGCAGCTTGAGGTCACGCGCGCCGTCTCGGTGCTGGCGACGAAGCGCGAGGGGTCCAGACGCCCAATGTCGCTAATCAACCCATCGAGCGCATGGCGCTGGAAGACCTCGGTTCCGTCTTGCGTGAAGGTGCAGCGGATCATCGCCATGGCAAGCTGGAGCGCCTCGGTCTCGATCTGATCCGTGAGATTTGCCCGGAGTTTCTCCGCCTCGCCGCGACCCCGCTCAAGGAACGTTTGGCTCGCCTGGCGTGCCTGCTCTTCCGCATGGCGGCGCAGGGATTCGCTCTCTTGTTTGGCGGCGTCGATGAGGGCCCGGGCTTCCTGTTTGCCCTGGTCCACCGCGGCGGCTCGCTCGCGCCTGGCCCGTTCCAGCTCCTCCTTCAGTTGGGCCTCCTTGACCATCGCCTCCTGTTGGAGCGCCTGCAGCCGCTGGAGGGCGGCGTTCAACTGACGATGAAACAACAGCCTCAGCGCCGCAATGAGCCCAAGAAACGTGATGATCTGAATCGCAAGCAGCTGTCCCAGCGGCATGTATTAAGAGTACCTTTCATAACCTCTCATTTGAAGAGGATGTACACCATCAAGAGGGCCAGGATGGCGATGGCCTCTGCAAACAGGAACGCCACGATCATCGACAGTAGGATGCGCGGCGAGGCCGACGGGTTCCTGGCCACCGCCTTGACCGCGGCATAGCCGACAATCCCGATCACGGCCGCAGGGCCCAGCGTGCTCAACAGGAGGACCAGGATGACCATCACGTTCTGCATCGCCGCACCCCGCGTCTTGGCGAGCCGTGTTAGGTTTGCACGAGGATCACCAGCTCATTGCCGGTCATCCGCGCGATGCCGTCCTGGATGAGGATGCGCGCTTCGGCGAGTGCCGGGCTCATCGCGCGCGCTCCCGGTGGGCGCTTGCGGCCTGCGAGGATCTGGATCGCGCCGGCCCGCAACCGAGAGAGAAACGGTTGGTGAAAATCCAGGACGCACAGCTCCCCATCCTCCCCGGGCAGCAGGACCTCCCCGGCGTTTCCCTCATAGAGCGCCTGCCAGGCATCTAACACGACGACCCGCATCCTCGACCCTCAAGCAAGGCACACCCGGTTCTTCCCGGCTTCCTTGGCCTTGTAGAGCGCGGCGTCGGCCTTGCCGATCAAGTCCTGACCGTCGGCCCCATCATCTGGAAACGTGCTCACGCCGACGCTCACCGTGGCCGGCGTATACAGGCTGACCAGGATCCGGATCCGCTCCGCGACGACCAAGGCGCCTTTCTTGTCCGCGCGATCCAGCAACGCGACGAACTCCTCACCGCCGTACCGAAAGACCGCGTCACCCTGGCGGAGGGGTTCTGTCAGCGCCTTCGAGAGCGTGCGCAGCAGCTCATCGCCAGCGAGGTGTCCCTGGGTGTCGTTGTACTGTTTGAAGTTATCAAGATCGATCATCAGGATGGAGAACCGTTCCGTATAGGCCTTCACCGTCGAGAGCTTGTTGGCCAGGAACATGGAGAAATAGCGCCGGTTGTAGACGCCGGTGAGGCTATCCTTCACCGAGAGCTCGGCAAACTGCTGCCTCTCCGTGTGGGAGGACAACAGCGAGGCGTGCTCGACGGCCCGCTGCAGAACGACCCTCACCTCGGCGGGGTTAAAGGGCTTCGTGATGTAGCCGTAGGCGCCCGCCTCCATGGCCTCGACGGCCGAACTGATGAACGCATAGGCGGTCATGACCACGACGCTGGTCTCCGGGGCCACCCGAGCCAGCGCCTTGGCAAACTCCGCGCCGTTCATGCCAGCAAAGCGCAGCTCCGTGACCACGGCGGCAAACGCCGTGCCCTGCGCCTGCTCCAGGCCGCGTTTGGGATCGTCAACCACCCAGACCTTGTAGCCCATCTGTCTCAAGGTCGCCTCGAGGAATGCCGAGGCCTGCGGATCGTCCTCAATGACTAAGACGTTCACGTCGTCCATCCGACCCTCGAGGCGCCGTGGCCCCGCTTGCCGCTCAGGGCGCGTCTTCCTTGAGGAACGCCACCCACTGCGCGTTCATCGCTGAGAGGCTCTCGAACCCATACACCTTCTTGAGCGCAGCCTCCCAGTTTTGTTTATCCCGCAACCGCCGGCAATAATCAACAAATTTCTCTCCTCCGTAGCGCTGGAACAGAAACTCAAACACGCTGGCGGCTTCCGCGTAAAAGGCCTCCGCATCCCCGAGGCCCTCCCCGCCGAGGTCGGCGAGCGTCTCAAAGGGGATGAACCGCTCGGTCGTGACGAGCGCCTTGGCACTCATGAGCCTGGTGGGATTTCCCTTGTCTTCCAGGAAGCACGCAATCCCCTCATCCAGCCAGAGGGGAAGGACGCGCTGGTAGCCGATGAATTCCCGAAAGATGATGTGCCCCAGCTCATGCGGGAGGACCTTCTCGTAGAATTCCGCCATGCCGACGTAGGTGTGGATCTCCCGCTCGCGCACGTCCGAGCCTGCCTCGGACCACTCAGGTTGCCGGGTCGTGTCCTGGTATTCCTGCCTGTCGCGGTACAGGTAGATCCTGGCGCGCTGATCCCAGGTCCAGAAGCCGTCGAACCGCGTAAACCCAAGCCGCCCGGTGATGTCGTCATAATACGCCTCGGCCCTCGCGATGAGCCCCTCGATGTAGCCATCCGGGGCCTCGCGCGAGTAGACGATGAAATGGTCGCTCTTGTGGATCTCCCAGGCAAGCGCATCCGCAGCCCAGAGGCGCCCTTCCCCGGAGACCACGGCGACGACGCACGCGCCCAGGGCAGTCGTCAGTGTCGGATGAGGCCAGCGCATCGGTCGCGTAAATGTAACGTCTATAGCATACCACACCGCAGGGCGATCAAGCGGACTCGACCACGGGTGGACTTGGCGGGCAGCGGCTGTCTGACCAATCGTTCATCCCCTGGTCAGCCGCCGTGGATGATCTTCTCGATGTCCTCAGGGCCCAGGGGCTTTTCGCCCTTCGCCTCTCGCTGCTGGATGCGTGGATCCTCGGTAGCCGGGGTTGGCCCTGTGCCAAAGGTCGGGGCGGTGATCGTCTTCAATTGTCTCATCCAGACGAGGTAGAAGCTGCCTCCCAGGAGTCCCAGGAAGAGCACGACCAGCAGGAACAGTCTCCAGATCGCGAGGGGGCTGGTCTTTGGTTTGGCCTGGGCAAGCAGGCTTCTGGCCACCATCAGATCCGCCTTCACCGATTCCAACGTCGCCAGGTTATCCCGGTAGTCCGAGATGTGCTTCTCAGGATTGGCCTCGGGACCCTGCTGCCGCTGGGCGATCTTCGTTAATTTCGCCTCGACGACCTCCCTGAGGAAGTTCGCCCGCTCCTTGAAATCGGTGCGTTCCAGCAGGGTGGTGGTTTTCTCGGCCTCAAGCCGCAGCGTCTCCAGCTCCTGAGGGGGAATCACCCACACGTCCCTGATCACCACCTCGCGCTCGAGACTCTCCCCCGGCTTGAGCTCATACTCCCCGTAGACGTAATAGGCGCCTGCGTGGGCGTCATAGGCCACGGCTAGGTCGCTGATCTCAAGGATGTCATCGGCCTTCACCTCTTTTGGCAGGTAGGCCTTGACCTCGGTCTGCTGGTTCTGCTCCTGGGACGGGTTGACCGCCATGAGCTTCAGCGTGATCTCCGCCTCCGCCTCCATCCTCGAGGAGCCAAGGAGCAGTCCCAGCATTGTCACGGCAACACACAGGGGTCTTTGCATCAGCGGAACTCAAACCACGTCTGGGTGATTGGCTTGTTGGCGATGTTGTCGACCTGTTGCTTGGTGAAATCCATGGCGGCTTTCAGTTGCTGGGTCTTGTTCTTCAGGTAGACGATGTCCTCTTTCTTCTCCTCGGACACCTCGTAGAGTTTCGAGAGGCTCAGGCCCGTTTCGTTGGCCAGCTTTTTGATCTGCTCGCCCATTCTGGACAACTGGCCATAGACATGCTCAAGCTCCTGGGCGGACTCGGCCATGGCCTCGATCTTGTCCACCATGTTCTTGCCGATCCTGGAGAGC
This sequence comes from Candidatus Omnitrophota bacterium, assembly GCA_016193175.1. Lineage (GTDB taxonomy): Bacteria > Omnitrophota > Gorgyraeia > Aquiviventales > Aquiviventaceae > JACPSQ01. The sequence goes on along the minus strand of JACPSR010000048.1, from coordinate 21,005 downwards.
GCCGTCTCAAGGACGCTGAACTGGCTCTCCATCTCGGCGGCCGAGGCCTTCAAGTCGCTCAGCCCGCTCTTCACCTCCGGGATGCCTGACGTGCTGCCCAGGATGGCGGCGACCTGCCCGGCGACCTCCTCGATGTCCGAGGCGAGCACCGTGATGATCATCGCGTCCATCGTGCCATTCGTCGATTCGGAGCAGACGATGGTGAAATCGCCCTTGCCCCAGGCGAACTGGAAGGTCACGGGGAACTCATAGATCCCTGAGGCGCTCACCTCCCTCATCGGGGCCTTGCCAACCCGCAGGAGATTCCTGGCATCGTAGACATCGACGGTCGGCGCAAGGCCTGGGTAGGTCCGGTAGCGGATCGTCAAGGTCTCGCTCGTCTTCACCGTGCTCTCACGGTTGAGGATCTGGGCCGTGCGCGTCGTCTCGATCTCTTTGCGGGCCTCCTCGATCTTCGTGGGAAGCATCGTCTCGGTCGCCGTGAGGATCTTCGCGGCGTCGGCCTTCACCTCGGCGACCTTGGCCTGGGTCTCGCTCGCCTTCGCCTCGACCTTCGCCTGCGTCGTCTGGGCCTCGGCCACCACCTGCGTTCTGGTAGCGGCGGCTTCGGTGGCGACCCTCGCCTGGACGCCGGCCACGTCCGTCCTGATCTCATCCGTGAGGGTCTTCAGCCTGGCGCTGATCCCGATGTTGAACGTCGTAGCCGACCCGTAGGTCACGTTGCGCGAGAGGTCCTCGCCGCCATAGACGATGCTCGACTTCGCGAAGTAGCTGCGCCCACTGATGAACCTCCCGGAGGCCACCGCTTGATCAACCGTGAAGGCGTAGTTGCCGTTTGAGTCCGGCCGATCCTTGGTCGTTTGAGACAGCGGGCTGGCGGAGCTTGCGGTGGCGTTCGAGCTGTCGAAGATCTCCAGGGTCGCGGTCTTCAGGGTATTGATGGCATCCGAGACGATCTGCTTGCCCCGCTTCTCCAGCCGCATCAGCGCGGTGATGCGATCGGCCTGCTCATCGTAGACGAAGTCAGCGATCACCCGGTAATCGGCCAGGGACTCTGCGACCGACATGATGAAGATGTCCCAGGCGATCACGTTGTCGAACGTCCCATCCGCCCCGTCGGCCGAGGTGTCCGCCCGGCGCTCCACCGTCGTCTCCACGTAGGCGTCCTTCACGAAGTTGAACTGGTACGCCCCAAACGGCAGCGCAAAGCTAAACGGGCTGTTGCCGGTGACCGGGTTCGTCAGGCCGGGGCTTGCCACCACCTGGCCTGCCGCATCGATGATCCTCATGGTGATCGAGGTCAAGGGGCTGCCGTTGACGGAGTCCATCGTTCTGACCGAGATCGCGTATCGCTCGGCCACCGTGACCGCGATGGAGGCGCCGGAAGGCGTCACGCCCTGGGCCGTCGCGTTCAGGGTCACGGTGCCGGGGTAGGTGGGGCAGAACACCGCGATATTCGTGAAGGTGGCGATGCCGGATTGAGCCGGCGCCGTCGAGGTGCTGCCGGCGCTTGTGCTGCAGCCGGTTGGGGTCACGGCCACGTCCAGGGCGCTTCCCGCGACATTCTCGTAGGCGTCTGTCACGCTCACCTTGAATGGGTTCCATGGGGCGTTCGCCGCCACGGCGCTCTTGGGCTGCGTGTACCAGGCCAGTTTGGCCGGCGAGCCGCCCGTCACCACGAGCTCAAGATCGTCTGTCGAGGAGGTCGTGAGCTGCGAATCAGAGGTGGCCGCCTTGATGGCCGTCGCCTCCGCTCGGTAGAAGGTCAGTCTGATCGGAGAGCTGTTCTGGCCATCGGCAAAGGTGACCAGCGTGACGTCTCCGAATTCGATGGGGATCCCGGAGTAGTTGGTCGCGGTCGGCTTGTCCCCGGTCAGGGCGGGGCTTGCGCCGCTGAAGACGAGCTCCTTCGGGGCTCCCTCGTAGTCTAGGTCAAGGTTGTTGTTCGCATCCGCCGCCTTGATCGTGATGGCGATCGGCGAGCCGGCCTGGACAGAGGAGGAGCCTGCGCTCAGGATGAACTTCGTCGCGATCACGTCAAGGGCAGGCTGCGTGCTCAAGGCGGGGCCTTGAGCAAACGCTGAGCCGATCGCCTCCACCGTGATGTGGTCGTTGGGGTCGATCGTGAACGCGAACCGCTTGCCGTCAGATCCGGCGGGGAGGATTTGTTTCAGATGGATGCTCAGCGTGTAGGTCTTGCTGGCGAGATCCGGCACGGTAAAGATCGCGCTGCCTCCGCTGCCAAAGGTCAGGGCGTTCTCTGTCACCGTGCCCAGGATGGACGCCGTCCCATCGGAGAGCGAGGCCCCGGCAATGAAGCTCAGCCAGCCATTCGTGGCATCGCCTGAGCCTCTGGCGATGAGGATCTGTTTGATGATCGTCCCAAAGCCATCCGAGCCGGCATCGGTGACCGTGAAGTCAAACACCGCAACCCTCTCTAAGGGGGTGTCGATGCTTGAGCTGATCGTCGTCGGCTCGGTCAGTGGACCTGAGTTCAGGGTGCTGTCTGAGGACGTGCTGAAGGTGATCTTGAAGGAGTAGACATCAGGCACCCCGCCGGCGGCTGAGCTTGCCTTCAGGTAGATCGCCTCCGGATAGCTATACCTGATCCCGCTGAAGGTCGCCACCCCATTCGCGGTGACGACACTCAGCGCATCGCCTGAGAGCGTGCCATTGGTGACGCTCGTGAAGCTCCCGCTTGTCAGCGAGGCCGCCAGGGTGATCTGGTCGGAGGCCTGCGTGATGGGGTTGCCGTAGCGATCCGCCACAGCAACCTTGGGTTGAGTGCTAAGCGGCACGTTGGTTGGGGGGGTGGCTGAGGGCTGCTGGAAGAAGGAGAGCTTCGCGACCGGAGCAGCCGCCAGCGTGATCGCGCCTGAGGGCGCATCCGTTCCAGAGAGCTGTGGGTCGTGGGCGGCGATGCTGGTCGTCTGCGCGTAATGGAGCGTGGTCATCAGCGGCGTGGTGGACAGCCCGTTTGTAAACGACACAGAGCTCGTGTAGGCATCCGGCGTGTTCCCATCGGGTGAATCGGAAATCCCGCTCAAGGCGTAGGTCAGCGTCCGGGTGCCGCTATAGGCGCTTGAACCGTTGGCGCCATCCGCCAGGTTGTCATACTGGTCAACCCCCATCAGGACCCCCAGATCGAATGGAACTCCGACCTCGAACTTATTGGCTGGCAGGGGCACCGGGATGTTGCCCTGGAACTTCAGGTGGTCCGCTGCTCCGTGGCGGATGGTCACCGCCAGGGCGTCCGCCCCCTCTGTGTTGATCGAGCCTTCGGTGGCCTTGATCGACGCGGTCTCGGCCTTGTAGAGCCTCATCGTGCAGGTGGCGACACCGCCCGCGAAGGTCAGGAGCGGTGGGGTCCCAAAGGCAACGTCGGCGCCGGTCTTATCCGTGCAGGTCGGTGCGCGGCTTGAGGGAGTCGGCGATGCGCCCGCGCCGGAGAGCACGATGCCCTTATCGCCGGTGTACGTGTCGGCCGCCACGTTGGCGAACGCATCGTAGGCGGTGATCGTGATGGGATTCGCGCCGCCAGTCACCATCGAGGAGCCGCCGGCTACGGTGAAGCGGGTCGCGGCTGCCGACTTGACGGTGAGCGTGTGCGTGGCGTTTGTCACGCCCGACCGGGTCGTCGCAATCGTGTAGGTTCCTGCTTGTTTGTTTTCATACCACCCATCGACGCTAGCGGCATTGAGCGGCAGCGACACCGTGGTGATTTCTGACCCGCCGGTCGCCGCATCAAAAAACTTGGCATCGGTTGAAGCAGGCAGGGAGGACAGGCCAATGGGGTTGATGAGGCCAGCGTGGTTGGTGGCGTCATTGTCATACTGGTCGCGCGCGATCACGGTGTATCGTCCGCGGGCGCCTGCAGTGATGGCATTCCCGAACGGCACCAGGGTAAAGAGCAGCTTGGTCGGCGCAACCGGCACGACCGTCACCGTGGCGCTGGTGACAGGGGGATAGCCCCCGCCGCTTGCCGTGATGGTGATCGCCTCGGCTTTGGTGTAGGACAACCCGGTAAAGCCCGCCACCCCCGCGCTCACGGTCTTGGTCAGGGTGCCCTGCAAGGTCCCGGTGCCTGTGGCTCTGGCGATGGTGAACACGGAGGCGTTGTCCGACGTGATCGTGGTTCCATCCTCATCCTGCACCGCGACCTGGAGACTGAAGGCTGCGCCCGCCGCCACGCTGGCGGGCGGCTGCACAGCGATGACCAACCGCGGTTTCACAATGGTGCCGGCGGCGGCGCTGCCTCCGGCACCGGCACTTGCGGTGATCTGGCCGGCGTATCCGCTGCTATTTTCAGCCGTAAGCGCGATGCGCCCACCGCCTCCACCTCCACCTAGCGACCTCCCGCCATTAGCGGAGATGGTCCCGGCGCCGGTCAGGGCGCCGGCCGCAATCCAGATCGACCCACCCGAGCCGCCACCGCCAAACTGACTCCCCCCGCTCGCATCGGTCCCGTTCGCTGAGAGTGTTCCGTTGATCGCGATCGTCCCTGTCGCTGACAACGTGATCGCCCCGCCTCCAGCCCCCGGCTCGGCCCATGTTCCCCAAGAGCCACTGCTTCCCAATGCCGTCGGAGCGGTGGCTGAGCCATAGGTGGGGCCGCCCGGCACGCCGGCAGAGTTGCTTTGCTTCCTCCTGTTCCCCCATAGCCACCCCCCACCCCACCAGCGTCCACCCATATTGGCGGGCCTCCTCCTCCGGGGCCTTGCCCAGCACAGCTAGAGCCGCAGGGAGAACTAGGTTGGAACCCTTGCCCATCCGCGTTGATCGAGGCGCCGGAGGCGACCGTGATGTTCGCGGCGGAGAGTCCGATCCCGGCTCCATATGGCGGGTTGGCGGCGGGATTGCCTTTCAGGAGGAGAGCACCGGTGTTCACCATGATGTCGTCGGTGACGTTCAAGACGCCTGCCTGGGTCACCTCATCCCGCTTGAGGCTGAGGGTGCCGGTATAACCGCTGTCCAGGGTCAAGGCCTTGAGCGGACCGGGGACGTCGTTCAACACATCAACTGTGGCGTTGGCATTAGATAAAAAGCCCGCGAAGACGACGGACTCACCGGCTTGCGGCTTGGCACCCCTTGACCAGTTGGACCCAGTGGCCCAGAGGCCATCGCCGCTTGCATTGAGCCAGTAGTTCGCCACCCCGGATCCGGTCGTGAACGAACGGCTCGCCGAGACGACGCTCCAGGTGTTGGAGCCTCCGGGGTCAATGGCGCGAACCCGCCAGTAGTACATCGTGCTCGCGGCCAGCGGAGTCTGGATGAGGTAGATGGCAGTATTGCCTGGGGCGTAAGCCGTGCCGGTCTGCTCGGTCTGTTGGGACCAACCGGTCTGGGAGGCGGTCTGGTCGACGGTCTGGACGGTGGTGGAGCAGCTTGCGTCAGCGCAGATCTCAATCTTAAACTTGAGGTAATCGACATCTGCATCGGTCGCCGAGAACTGGAGATGCGGGTTGGTCGTCTTTAACGTCGCCCCATCGGCTGGGAGGGAGAGGATGGGAGCAGCCGGCGCGGTGTTGGTCGTGGTGGTGCGCTCCGTGACCTGACCACCGTCACCAGCCTGGGCCCCGGTGCCGCCGGATGCCGTCACCGTTGGCGCGGGCGAGAGGGTGTTGGCGTATTCCAACCGGATGCGGCCCCCACCTCCCAACCCACCCCCGGCGTCAATCGTGCCCCCGTTTGCCAAGATGCTTCCTGAGCCTGTGAGCGTCCCTGTGATGACCCAGATCGACCCACCTGCCCCACCACCGCCTCTACAGCCTCCACTACAACCCTGCCCATTGGCTGTCAGGGTCCCATCCACACTGAGGGTGTTTGTGACTTCGAGTTTGATGGCGCCTCCTCCAGCTCCATCCCCATCCCCATCCCCACCACCGCTTCCTAAGGCTGTGGGAGCCGTCACCGAGCCATAGGGTGAGCCGCCCATGAGTCCTGTGCTGCTGTTGCCACCTTTCCCGCCATGCCCTCCACCTGAACCATACGGAGAGCTAGCTGAACCTTTTCCTGGGCCCCTGCCCACACCGAACCCTTGTGTATCCGCATTCAGGGAGCCGCCGGTATTGATCGTGAGGGTGGTCGCCCTGATGATGGCGCCGATGCCGTGAGGATTCGTGGAGCTGCCGCCGCTTGCCGCGTTCACCTCATAGGGCTCAGCGTCAGAGGTGGGATCGAGCGTGAGCGTGATCCCGTTGTTGATCGTCACCGCGCCAAAGGTGAGGCCATGGCCGAGGGTGATGTTTTGGGTCGGCGTGAAGGTGTCAAGGAAGCCGGCTGGAAAGACGATGGTGCCGGTCAAGCCTTGGCGGTTGCCACCGCCCGCGCCACCCTGGACAGCGATGTTCCCAGTGAAGTTAGACGTGACACTCGACAGATCGATGCGGCCGCCACCTCCACCTCCACCGCCATTCGCATGACCTCCTTTAGCTGAGATCGTGCCTGTGCCAATCAGCGTTGGCGATCCTGAAGGCGCCGTCATCCAGAGAGACCCGCCAGATCCTCCACCGACGGAAAAAGAAGACGAGCTCACACCATTGACCGACAGCGTGCCGTTGACGGTGACCGTCCCGCCGGTCACGTTGAGCTTGAGGGCTCCACCGCCTGTTCCCGTGCCACCCGCCCCCACAGAGCAGCCACCGCCGCTTCCTAAGGCCGTTGGAGCTGTGGCGGAGCCGTACGTTTGGCCGCCTGGGGCCAGACCATACCCGGATGTCGCTCCTCGTCCACCATACCCACCCCCTCCGCCATCACACGTGCCACGGCTAACACCCGCTCCAGGTCCTTGGGCAGCAAGAAACCCCTTGCCATCTGCGTTGAGCGAGGCGCCGGCCCCGACGGTGATGTTGGCGGCGGACAGGGTGTAGCCTTTGCCATTTGGCGGGTTGGTCGTCGCGTCACCTTCAAAGATCAGGTTGCCGCCATTCACAGCAATATTCTTCGTGACGAGAAGCTCCATGGGGATCTGGGTCGCGTTCTTCTGGAACGTGACGGTGCCGGTGTAGCCTGGGCTGAGCGTCAAGGCCCCAAGCGCAGGAACGTTCGTCCCGCTGGCGACGGTGCAGTTGACCGTGGAGGTCTGGTTGAACATGACGCTCTCGCCGGCGGCCGGCACCGTACCCAAGGACCAGTTGGCGGCATTGGACCAATTGAGATCGCCCGTGCTTTTCCAGACATTGTCAAGCTTGTCCGCCCCGATGTCCCAGGCGCCAACGCGCGCTATGGCATCGATGTCATCGGTGACGGAGAGATTCGGATCGGTGGAGAGATCCGCGCCCGCGCCAACAAGCGGATTCCCGGTCATCGGCACGGCGGGTTTCAGGTGAAGGTCTTCCGAACCCGGGGTCACGTTGGTAAAGGCGCTGGCCGCGCTGACACCGGTCTTGGGGCTGGTCCCGATGACGGATGAAGTCCCTGAGGCGTTGTCACTGCTCGAGGCATCAACGACGCTGGGATCGACCGCGTAATCCGCAGACTCCGCGTTGCCGAGCGACGCGTTGTTCTTCGCAACGACGCCTCCAGCGCTGGCGCCAGCCCGGATGCCATTCCAGTTGGCGGTGATCGAGTTCGCAAAGACATAGCTCGTCCCGCCGGCATTCTCGATGGCGATGCCGGAATTGCTCTGAGACCCCCCGGACCCGCTGCCAATGATGAAGTTGTTCCAGATGTAGTGGCTCTTGCCGCCGGTGACTTTCAGGACGTGGTTGTCCTTGCTGACGTGGCGCAGGATGTTGCCCCGCCAATAGGAAACGGCCGAGGCATAGGCGAGGGCTGTTTCAGGCGTCTGGAGGGTGACGTTGGATCCATCAATCTCAATCCCCTCGATATGCGTGTAGTCCGAGAGGACCTTGATGGCGGCTTTGTCGGTCGCGGTGGGCTTGAGGACAAAGCGCCCGGTTGCTCTCCCGCTGCCGGCTCCGCCGTTGTAGTGCGCGCTCACCTGAGCGGCTGAGAACGACTGGTCGTAGATGCGGACCTCGTCCATGAGGCCAGCATACCACCCAGCCCCTCCACCGTTGATATTGCCGAACACTAATGTCGTCCACGCAAAATCCGTCAGGGCGCCGTTCGTAGATGCCACGAGCGCCCCGTTCCGATAATAGTCAATGACATTATTTACCGTGGTCTGCCGAAACACAAACACCAGATGCTGCCAGACGTTCGCCGTCAGATCCAGGCTGATTGATGGATTGGAAGGCCACCACTCCACCCCCCCAGGACCATAGTTTCTCAGCACCCACGCAGAGCCAGGAGCTGTATCGAACATCCCAACCGGCGTGGCGGTACTTGGCTTGACCCACAACTCCAGCGTCAAGGGCAAGGAGGGTTTGAAGTTGAACGGCACGCTCACGGTGGTATCAACCCCATTGAAGCTCAGGGCGTTGCCGAACTTGCCGGGCACAAAGGTCGCGCCGGTGCCGCTCACCGTGCCGGTGTGGCCGTTGAGCGAGCCATCCGCCGCCGTGGTCCCGCTCGCCTCGTCAAAGGCCCAGGAGCCGACCAGCGAGCTGCGTTGATCCGTGGCCGCTCTCACCACCGGATACCGATACCGGCTTGCCGTCCAGCCGCTGATCGTGACGTTCTCATCCAACCCGCCTAGCCAATCGTTGTACGCTTCGGCGACGGCCATCGCCGGGTAGCCGGCATCCCTGAGGATGACATAGTTCGTGCAGGGCGGCGTCTCGGGGCTTACACACGCCACGTTTCCAGCGCTGAAGGCGCCGGTGAGAGGCCCCTTCATCAGCATCTGGGCGGCGGTGACGTGGACGGCTGTTCCGGTGCCAGTGGAGGCGGCCCCGGTGGTATTGGAGACGAAGCTGGTGACGGCTGCGTTATCGGTCCACCCCAGCCCGTTTTTTCCACCGTGGGCAAAGACCCTGGTCGCGTTCGCGGTGAGATCGCACTTCACCGCGTTGTTCCAGGCTGTGAACGTCGGGTAGTCGCCGCCGCCTGCGCGGATGGCGCTGACGAACTCCTTGATCGGCGTGAAGACGACATCGGCGCCGATGTCGCTGGTCGTGCGCTCCTCCCCGTCGATATCCTTCCGCACCGCAAGATCCACGTCCTCCAGCAGGCCGGAGTACCCCGCATCCCTGAGCGAGGAGGTCGCTTTGAGGTGGAGGTCTTCGCTGCCCGCGGTCAGGTTCGTCAGGTGGTCTGAGGCCGTCAGGTTCTTTTGCTCAGTGGCCCCTCCGAAGCCAGAGGTATAGGCGTTATACCCCCTGGTGAACGTCGCGCCGCCGCTGTTGGTGATTGGAACAGCCGCAAAGCCAAATACGATGTTGTTCCTGAGCAGGCTCGGTGAGTTCGTCGAGGTGATGTGCACAACCACCGTCGCTGCGCCTCCGGCGTGGTAGAAGGTATTGCCATACAGGTAGTGGCGATCGTTCCCCGTGTCGCTGGCCAGTTGGATGGCGCTATCGGCGCTGTTCCGGCTGATGATGAAGTTGTTCCAGAGTTTCACGGCGCCCGAGGCGACCGAGAGGACCTGACCCGAAGCGCTGGTCTTGTTGATGAGACATCCTGAGATGCGCGTCTCCGTCGCGCCGGTTGTCAGGCTGAGCAAGGGATTGGCGCTGGCGGTTGCTTCGAGGGAGAGGTTGGTGAGCCGCAGGGAGGCGACGCCGGAGCTCAAGAGAGCGCCGGTGCCGCCAAACGCGATTCCGACCCCGCCTGCGCCTACCACGCCGGTGTGTTTGGCGCTTGGCGCAGCTCGGATTTCGACGTAGTTGGTGGCCGACGTGGTCCAGGCGCCCAGCGTCAGCGGGGCGACGAGATCTTCCTTGATCGACGTCTCCGCCACGGCGATCGCCGGATTGCCGCTATCGGAGAGCACGACGTAACGGATCCCGACGTTGTTGACGTCATCGACCTCCTCGCCGGCCTGAAACGTCCCAACGATGTTCTTGATCAGGACCTGTGTCGGCGTCGCGTGGATGACGGTCCCAGTGGCGAGAGAGGCGGCTCCTCGTACTGGCGTGCCGTCAATGAGCGTGTCAGAGCTCTGATTATAGGAAAAGACCTTGGTGCTTGCTGTCGTGAGGTCACACGCGACGCTGGCATCCCAGGCCACCAGGCTGCTGAAATCGCCACCGGAGGACTTGATCGTACTGACAAACTCCGTCGCTCCCTCCGCCACACCCGCGCTCCCCACCCCCATGCCCAACAACAGAATCAGCGCGTACGGTACCGGGTACCAAGGGGACAGGTTGCGCCGTGCGTTCCTGCGCGTCATTGAGCGAGTCCTGTTGGCGCGATGCCCCCGCCTTCTTTCCGTTCCTCGACGAGTGCGCTGAGCTTCTCCTGCTTCCTGAAGTGCCTCAGGACGGCGGGCCTGCCCTGGTCCGCCGGCTTGGGCGCCAGGTCAAATTGGTCCAGGTCAATGTGGAATTTCCGCCGCCCCATCATGCGCATGACGGGCTTGCCGTCCGTCGTCACCTCGCCCGTGGGAATCTCAAGGGAACTCATGAGCATCGCAACGGCTTCAGGCGTCAGGTTAGCTTGGATGATGAGGAAGCTGTGCTTCTCCGTCTCAGACCACTCGGCGCCGGCCGGCCTGATGAGGACGACGTCGCCGGCTTTATAGCTGAGGGCGTCCTTGTTGGGATCAGGGTGAGAGGCATCCGTCGTCTTGATGAGCAGCTCATGGGCGGTGGCGCGGGGATCCCTGCTGAGCTCCTCAAGGAGCTTCGCCAAGTCCCCCGGGGCGACTGACTCCGACGTGGCCACGGACGCAGACTGGGGTTGCGCGATCGAGGAGAGCGCTTGCGGAGCTCTTCCAACGCCGGCAGCAATGATCGAGAAGACATGGTCCGAGGCATCCAAGACGCTCCGGTCGTGGCCATCCGAGACCCGCACCAGGGCCCGTTCTGAGCTCATCCCTGCCGGAAGGCTCCACAGGTAGGCTCCCTCATTGCGCACCGGGCTTGCGATGTCCTGATAGGTCTTGCCTCCATCCAGGGAGTACCCCAGCTTCATCGGGTAGGTCCGCTCATGCCCCACCGCCGTCCAGATGATCTGTTGCGTCGTGCCGGAGACCCACTGCTCCTTGCCATTGGGCGACACGAGGGTGACCTCACCAGGATCATAGTCCAGGGTCATGGCTTGAAGCTCCGGGAGGGCTTGCGAGTCCCCGCGGGCCATGGCCAGGCGGTACTGAACGCGCCTCCCGGCGGTGAACTCACCTTTGGCGGCGTAATAGGTCGAGCCATTGGCGCATCCCACCCGATAGGACAGACCGCCATTCGCTGAGAGGTCCGTGGACGCGACGTTGCCCTGCCACCGGAGCGCCACGATCCGGGTCAGGGAGGAAGTCGACACCCCGGCTGATTGGTAGACGCCTTGCGGCGCGCCATCCACGAGCGTCAGGTTGCCATTTGGCGCGACGGCGATGTTCGTAAAGACAGGCAGCTGGACGCTTTCTTCAAGGGCGGTGCCTGTGGCCATGACAGGGGGCTCAAGGGACGCCTCCTTGCGAACCCGAATCCAATCATACGAGGCGGCTCCATCAGAGCGCAGACCAAGTGTCCCGGCGGTCAGGCCGTTGGCGTCATCGATCTCGACGCTGGCCTGCCGGTGGATGAACGCTGGATCGTAGCGCTCAAAGACCAGGCGCGTCCCACGCGCCCTGACCCGGTAGCCGTAGGAGGTCCCGGCTGAGAGGGGTTTGGGGTCATTGGCCTTGACGATGTTGCCCACGGCCAGCACGTGCTCCGCGCCCTGGTACATCGAGGCATACGCCACCTGGCTGGTGTCATTGGACGAAGACGCCGCGGGGTCGCTGCGGATGATGAGTCGGGCGTCGTCCTGGTCGGTCTTCGTGCTGGCGAGGACCTCCACGACGTGATCCTTCACCTGGAAGGCCGCGGACAGGACTGAGGCGGCGCTCAGATGGAGCTGGGACGCTGACACGGTCACGCTTCCCTGCCCGTCGGTCTTCACCTTCCAGAGCTCGGGGTCAAGGCGTTGGCCTGTAAAATCGTCAAAGAAGTCAAAGACCGCCCGTCCATTCGAGAGGTCTCGGGCGCTGCCGTTGCCGTAATAGAGGTAGATCACAAGCCCCTCGCGCGGGATGTGGGGAATCTTGACCCACACGGTGGCCACCCGATTCGGGCTGGTGCCGTCGAGGCGCTCTCGATAGTGCGGCAGGAGGGTTGCGCCGTCCGCAGCGGTGAAGCGCAGGTCTGCGAAGTCGCTGCGGATGCGTCCTTCGCAATGGACCTCTGCGGAGTCGGCTCTCGCAGACTCCCCGATGAGCAGCTTGATCTGGTTATTGAACAGCTCCCCTGAGGCAGGACCCTTGATGGCGATGGCCTTGCGATACCGAAAACCGGACAGCTCGGGTTGGCCAAAGGTCCCCACGACCCCTGAGCTATCCGCGTAGCTGAGCCTGACCTCGGTCAGCTGGCTGTCCGGGCTGAGGGCGGCCCGCCACTTCAATCGGTTCCCGCCCATGAAGCCGCTTGTCAGCGGGACCCCATTCACCGCCTGGGCGTAGTGCAACCCGCCGTCCGCGCTCAGCTCCAAGGTGACCTGGCCTTCAAACGTCCAGGTAGCCGTCAAGGCCTTCACCTGGCCGCTGGTCGGGACCACCTGGGGGGATGCATACGTGCCCTGCGTCAGGTGCGGGAGCGGGTAATCCCCTGATCCATCAACCCGCCAGGTGAGCGCCGATTGCACGGTGGCGCTTTCCGGGTTGGCCTGGGCGGGAGCGCCGCCGAATCCAAGCGCACAGCCCAGCAGCCCCAGGGCCATCCACCCTCGAATGCTAGCGGCTTGCCTCATCCACCCTGCTCCTTGCTGGCTGTCTGTCTTCATCCTAGTGGAACTATACCTGAGAGAGGGGGCTGGGCGTCTATCCGTAAAACCCCCTCTTTTCCTTGCGCAAACTACTTACACAAACTACTTACGCAAACTACTGACTTGACATTAGTTACTATTTGTACTATTGGTATCATGATGAACGGCAACTCGCGTCCGAAGCGGAAGGTCAGGCCCCCCCGGGTGCTGTCAGCCGTCGAGCTGGTCCAGAAGTTCCGGATCTCCTACCAGACGTTGAACCACTATACCAACCTGGGTCTCCTGAGGAACGCGACCCGAAAGGGGATCAGGCGCTTTTATCGCGAGGACGACGTGCGCAGGCGCTTGCGCACCATCAAGGCGCTCCAGGGCAAAGGCTACCCTCTGCGTCTCATTTCCGAGCGCCTGAACGCCTGACTCTCGATGAGCTACTATACGGTGCTGGGGCTTGAGAAAGAGCCGTTCTCCACAAGCCCGGATCCTGAGTTCTTCTACGAGTCCCGCGAGCATCGCGCGGCCCTGATGCGCCTGTTGATTGAGATTCGCCTGAAGCGGGGCCTCAGTCTCATCCTGGGCGACGTCGGCACCGGCAAGACGACGCTCTCCAGGAAGCTGTTTCAGCTCCTCCATGAACGTCCCGACACGATTTTCCACATGATCCTGGAGCCGGCCTATGAAACCGAGGAGCTGTTTCTGGACTCCCTCCTGAGGACCTTCGCGATGAAGCTGGACACGCCCAACCCTTCGATCTTGGATTACCGGGAGGCCATCAAGACGTACCTCTTCCAGAAAGGGGTGGAGGAGGACAAAACGGTCGTCCTCTTGATTGACGAGGCGCAAAAATTGAACACCCTGTCCCTGGAGATCCTGCGCGGGCTGCTCAACTATGAGACCAACGAGTATAAGCTCCTGCAGCTCGTCCTGTTGTCCCAGATGGAGCTCCTTCCCCGTCTGCGGGAGATCCGCAACTTCCTGGACCGCGTGTCCCTCAAATATGTGCTCAATCCGCTGGATGAGCAAGGGACCAAGGAGCTGATCGAGTTTCGGCTCAAGCAGGCGGGCGGCGACTCCGGACCGTCGTTCTTCACCGAGGAGGCGATCGGGGAGATCCACCGCTATACGCATGGGTATCCCCGGCAGATCGCCCGCTTCTGTCACCACGCCTTGCGGGAGCTTGTCGCAGAGAGCAAGCCGGCGGTGGATGCGCAGATCATCCGCTCCTTGATCACCAGGGAGGTCCGGTAAGAGCGCCCACGTAGCAGATGCCGAAGCCTCCCACGACCCCAGAAGAACGACTCTTGCAGGTCATTGATAACCCGGCCCTGGCTCGGCAGAAACGGCCGGCGCGCACCGGGCGCACGCCATCCCTCCTGCCCTCCGTTCTTGCCACATGGCTCACCCGGCTGCGTAAGGTCTACCCAGGCACGAAGCCCCCGATCGGTCTGCGCGTGGTGAACGCTGGGCTGGCAGGCCTCTGTGGGGTGTTGACGCTCGTGTGGCTCGTGGACCTCTTCAATGCGCGGCGGGAATTCCGCGGCCGGCTTGAGGCGGTCGAACGCAACGTGCCAATCGAGCCCGTGGGCGCCCGGAAGGAACCCCCGCCCCCGGTCAACCTCACGCAACTGATCGATGACGCGACCAATCACAACATCTTTACCTTCGTCCCCACGAAGATCGAGGCCGCAATCCCCGCGGTCCCACCCGCAGGGCCGGACGACAACGGCCTCCAGGATCTCAAACTCGTCGGCATTATCTGGTCCGCCCATCCCCAGGCGATCATTGAGCAGGCCAAAGAAGAGCGGACGTATCTCCTCAGTGTCGGAGAAGCGGTGGGCCCACTCACGATCAAACAGATCTTCCAGGATAAAGTGATCTTCGGCCAGGAAGGGGGCGACCAGACATGGGAGCTGCGGTGAGAGGATCGATCGGGGGACTTGGGGTGTGCATCGTGGTCACGATGTGCGGCCCATGGCCAAGCGCCTTCACGGCAGACGAGCCTGTCGAAGAATCTCAGGAAAGCGCCGTGGGGATGGCCGTCGAAGCCACCCAGGCCGCAGAGGTGATCCCCGAGACCGAGGAGAAGATCTCCCTCGATCTCAAGGGGGTGGATCTTGTGGAGCTCTTCCGCATCCTGTCCCTGAAGACGGGCCTGACCATCGTGCCCACCAAGGAGGTGTCTGGCCGGGTCAACATCTTTTTGAACAACCTGACCTTTGCGGATGCCCTTGATATCATCCTGATCAGCCAGGATCTTGCCTATGAACGGCATGGCGACATCCTCTACATCCTAACCAGTGCAGAGTATGAACGGCTCTATGGCAAGAAGTACAACGAAAAGCGAGGATTCGTCAGCGTGAAGCTCACCTATGCCGAGCCGGGAGCGATCTTCGACGCCCTCAGCCAGATCAAATCGGACATTGGGAAAATCGTGGTGGATAAAGGTTCGGGGACCATCCTGCTCATTGACATCCCTGAGAAACTCGATCTGATGCAACAGACGGTCCGGGAGCTTGACCGCCCCCCCAGGACCGAGATCTTTGACCTCAAATACGCCAAGTCCAACGAGCTCAAGGATCAGCTCTCGGATGCCGTCACCGAAGGAACCGGATACCTGGTTGTGGATGAGCGGTCGAACAAGGTCGCGGTGGCAGACCTGCCGGAGAAGATGAAGGCCATCAAGCGCCTGGTGCAGGCCTTCGATGCAGAACCCCGCCAGGTGTTCATCGACGCCTCCATCGTGCAGATCACGTTGAATCGGCAATCCCAACGCGGGGTGGATTGGGAGAAGGTCTTCGGGCAGCATAAGGAGAACGTAACCCTGGTTGGGAAGTTCCCGATCAGTCCGGCCTCGTTCGGGAAGATCACCGTGGGCACAGCCACACTGGACTCCCTCAGAGGCGTGTTGCAGTTGCTCCAGACGTATGGCGATACGAAGATCCTGTCCAGGCCGCGCATCGCGGCGATCAATAACCAAGAGGCCAAGATCCTGGTCGGCTCCCGAGAGGCGTATGTGACGCAGACCCAAAGCCAGAGCGCCACAGGCCCCACCGTCACGGCGGAGTCCGTTGAGTTCATTGACGTGGGGGTCAAGCTCAACGTCGTGCCCACAATCAACACGGATGGGTTTGTCATCATGAAGATCAAGCCCGAGGTGAGCGAGGTGCGGGAAACGGTGGAGTCAGCCCTGAAGAGCAAGATCCCCATCGTCCAGACGTCCGAGGCGGAAACGGTGGTCAAGGTCAAGGATGGCACCATGATCATGATTGCCGGATTGATGAAAGAGGAGCAGCGGGATGATCGAAAAGGCACGCCGCGGTTATCGAACCTCCCGATCATCGGCGCGGTCTTTGGCAGCCGTGATACCTTGACCAAAAAGACCGAGCTGATCGTCTTCCTCACGCCTCACATCATGACGGGAGACGCGGCCCTGGCGGGGACAGAACCGGCCTATGCCATTCCCACAGAGGTGATGCCGAAGGACTTGCGAGAGGCGCTCATCTCCAGGATTGTGTCGGAGAAAATCCAGGCCATCCAGCAACAAGCCGCTGGCGCCCCAGCCGCCCCTCCCTCACCAGCAGCGATCAGGTCTCAACCCGACAAGGCGGCTGCGGTCGATGTGCTCGACAAGATGAAAGGGATGCAGGTCCAGTAACCCGGAGCCAGACGAGTCTGGGAGCCCAATCGGACTACCCTACGTGTCGAACACACACCCGGCGATTATTCCCTCACACCCGCCTTGTTGGTCGGGGAGGCCGCTCCTCAGGGCGGTGGCCCTCGTTGCCTGCGTGACACCCCTGCATCTCGCCGGCCCACTTCGCGCAGCCGACACCACCGGGTCTTCCCATGAGGCCAGAATGGCCCGGCAGGACGGGTACAACGCCCAACAGAACGGCCAGCTCGAGCTGGCCAGAGCGTACTATGAACAGGCCATCCAATTGGACCCATCCTATGCGGAGGCGTACAACGATCTGGGCGTGATCTACGAGGCCCTGGGCTGGCCAGACAAAGCCAAACAGCAGTATCTGAAGTGCCTGGAGCTGAGCCCGTATTACCTGGGCGCCTACTCGAATCTCGCATCGTGGTACGAAGACCATGGGGACCTCCAGACAGCCGCCTGGTACTGGAGAAAGCGCGCAGGGCTCGGCTCGCCCGATGATCCGTGGACCCAGACGGCTACGCAACGGCAGGGGGGCCCTGGGATCGATTGGGTCACGGCCAGCAAAGAAGCCCTCGAGCGCCAGCGAGCGTCTTTCCAGGGTGCTGCGTGGGCTCAGCCAAACCCGTCAAGGCCGCTCAAGCCAGGAGATCCCGTGGATGAGGAGCGCAGGAACGAGGCCAAACGCTATGACGAGTTAGCCGTGTCGTACATCCGGCTCCACCGCTATCCCCAGGCCATTGAAGCCGTTGAGAAAGCCCTGGCGCTCAATCCGAACGCCCCCCAAGCCCATTACCATGCGGGGCTGTTGTACCAATACGTTCAGAAGGACTCCGAGCAGGCCGTCTCCCACCTCCAGGCGTATCTGGAGTTGCACCCTCAGGCTGGTGATCGGGAGCACCTTGAGCAGCTCATCAAGCTGTTGCAGGATCAGTAACCGCTTCGTCGAAGGCAGAGGATGCGG
The DNA here is from genome assembly GCA_016193175.1 of Candidatus Omnitrophota bacterium. Lineage (GTDB taxonomy): Bacteria > Omnitrophota > Gorgyraeia > Aquiviventales > Aquiviventaceae > JACPSQ01. Next base: position 3,585 of record JACPSR010000048.1, on the reverse strand, counting down.
AGAACCGCGTTCGTGAAATGGGGTCTGGTCGTGGGGGGTCTGGTCGTCTTCGGGGCCGCGTTCTTCGTCCAACTGCTTGAAACACGCAAGCTGAGAGCGCAGGAGAGTCAATCCGCCGCGTTGCTCCAGAAGATCCAGAAGCAAACCAGCCAGCTCGAGGCCGAAAAAACGCAGATCGCCAAGGAATATGAAGCCCTCCAGGTTGACGTCGTCTCCTATGTGTCGCGGAACACGAAACTGCAGGAAGGGATTGAGCAGCTCCAAGGTCGGCTGGCTGAATCCAAGACGCTCATGGAGGACAAGGACGCCACGCTGCAAGGGCTTCAGGAGCAGGTCGAGCGCCTGCGCCGCGAGAGCACAAAGATCCGCAGCGAACGGCAGACGGCGCTTGGCCAAGAGCTCAACGCGTCCAGACAGAAACTCTCATCGTTGGAAGCGGCGCTCACGCAGGAACGAGGGACGTGCCAGTATAACCTGGGCGTGGTGTACGCCCAGGCGCAACGGTACGATGAAGCCATCGAGGCATACCAGAGTGCGTTGCGCTTTGCGCCACAGCACGCCGAGACCCATTACAATCTCGGCCTGCTCTACCAGCAGGTGGAGCACGATCGGGAGAAAGCGGCGTGGCACTTTCGCAAGTACCTTGAGCTGAATCCCAAGGCTGCGGACCGGGACGAGGTCCAGCAGTGGATCGACTCGCTCGTGGCTTCCGACCAGGAGTAGATGACCCTTCAGGCCCTGATGAGCGGCTACCGCGGAGAGCGGCGACTCGTGGCGGGGTTTGTGGCGTTGCTCGTGCTCACGATGAGCATTGGCCTGATCAGCGTCTCCCAGATCCAATCCCTCGCCCGTGCCATCCAGGCGTTTGGACAACAACACCTCCCGATTGAGCGCTCGATCCTGGCGATGAAAACCACCAACACCCTCTACACCATGGGGGTGCGCAACTACGTCTTCTGGCGGACCTCCAGGTACCTGCAGGCGGTGTCCATCGCCTCGGATATCCAGGCGTTTGAACGGGCCTCGCAAGATTTCCTGCAGTCTCTCAGGACCTATCGAGCGCTGACAGCGTCAGCCCAACAGCGGACGTGGGCCGACCAGCTCGAGGGGTGGGTCAACGACCTGCAACACATGGGACGGGAGATCATGCAGCTTGCCGACGCCGAGGACCCAGACCGGGACCGGGTCAATAGGCTCCTAATGGTCTTTGAGCAGAGGGCGTATCGGATTGAGGAGTTCCTGGCCAGAACGTTGAGCCAGCGCAACCTTGAAGCGATCGATCGGCAAGTGATCCTTACGAATCGGCAGCGTCGAGCCGCCTTGCTGGTGTTGGCCCTCAGCGTGTCGTGTAGCCTCATCCTCGGAACGACGATCGCCCGATTCGTCTATGCCAGCCTTCGGGAAGAGCGTCGGCTCCGGGGGCAGCTCGTGCAGCGCATGATCACCCTGGAAGAGGAGGAGCGAAAAAATCTCTCCCGCCAGCTCCATGACCAACTCAGTCAAGACCTCAGCGCCCTCAAGATCTATCTCGGGTTGATCGACCAAGACCTCCCCCCCGAGATGACGGAACAGCGGGAGCGACTTCAGAAAAGCAAAACGCTCCTCGCTGGCTTGATTGAGCGGGGGCACAACATCTCGGAGCTGCTGCGCCCCTCGGGGCTTGATCAACTGGGGCTGGTGGAGAGCATCGCGGCGCTCGCCACCCAGCACGAGGAGCTCACGGGCTATCGGTACCGCTTCCAGCGGCCTGTGGCTGAGCCGATGCTCAGCGGGGAACACCGCCTCGTCCTGTACCGGGTGGCCCAGGAGGCGCTGACCAATATTGCCAAACATGCCAACGCGAAGCACAAGGAGGTCCACATCTCATTGCGGCAGACGCCCAAGGGCGTCTGCCTGACGATTGTTGACGAGGGGGTGGGGTTCAATTACGACGCCCTCCTCAGACAACCCCGCAGGCGGAAGGAAGATACGGTGAGGCTGGGACTGCTCGGCCTGCGGGAACGGGTGGAATTGGTGGGGGGGACGTTCACCATCGACGCCGCGCCAGGCAAGGGGACGAAGCTGGCGGTCGAGGTGCCGGTCTAAATGCCCTCCGTGTTGGTCGCGGACGACCATGATCTGATCCGGGAAGGCATCAAGGCTATCCTCCGTCACCAGCCTGAGTACCGGCTCGTGGGAGAAGCGGTTGATGGCGAGGAGACCGTGGACAAGGTCAAGCAGCTGAAACCCGACATCCTGCTGCTGGACATCTCGATGCCCAAACGGAGCGGGCTGGACCTTGCCGAGCAGGTGCGCCGGCTTTCCCCAGCGACGAAGATCATCATTGTCTCCGTGCATCGCTCCCCCCTGTACATCAGGAAGGCGTTCAGGTCAGGGGTGAGAGGCTACCTCCATAAGGAGAATGCGACAGAGGACCTGGTGCCAGCCCTGCGACGCGTGGCGGCAGGCAGCACCTATGTCAGCTCGGCCGTTGCGGACTATCTGACCGAGCAGGTGGGTCAGCAAGAACCCGGCGAGGTCCCTCCTGGCGAAGCGGCCCTCACGGAACGCGAGACGGACATCCTTCGTCTCATCGTGGAGGGAAAAACGGCCAAGGAGATTGCGGGGTTATTGTTCATCAGTCCGCGCACCGTAGAAAACCATAAACAGGCCATCCTGAAGAAGCTGGAGCTCCGTAAGACCTCCGACCTCATCAAGTACGCCATCACCCACCGCATCGTTGACGTCGAAGACCCCTGACGGGGTCCTGGTGAGACACGACCAATTTCCATGTCACGTATTTCTGTTGCGCATCAGCGCGAGGAAACGCAGGAATTCCATGGACACACGACCTCATTCGGACATAAGGCCTGTCGTTAAATCCACTCGATGGACACCAGATGCTCAACGCGCTTAAACTCCGGATCGCCGGTCACCACGGCCGCCTGATGGCGCCTCGCCACGGCCAACGCGAAGCAATCGGCGTATGACAAAGGAAAATCTGCTTTCAGCTGTGCGGCTTCAAGGACAAGCGACCAGGTTGTGGGGATGACCTCGACCCGGAAGAGCTCGAGTCCGGCGATGGCGCGCTCAGCCCGCGCTGCCCCGGCTTTCCTCGCGACGATGTAGTACAGCTCCCCCGCGTTGATCTCGCTCATGAGGAGCTGCGCGCGCCCGTGTCGTGACGCTTCTAGGAGCGCCTCTACATGCGCAGCACCCGGTTCGTCCCGGAAAAACCGCACCAGCGGGAATGTGTCAAGCAGCTTCGCGCGACTCACGCTCGCGTTCCTCTCGGCGCGACCGGAGCAGATCGGCGGTCGATGGTCCGGTGTCCTTCAACATGCCCCGAAGCGCCTTCACGGGATCGCCTGAGACGGGCTCCAAGACGATCCTGCGCTGCTCCACGCGAAGCACAAGCGGTGTCCCGACCTTGATCCCCAACCCATCCCGCACCGCCTTGGGAATGACGACCTGTCCTTTCCCGAGCGTTCGCACAACAGTCATGGCCTCTCCCCTCCTCACATAAGTATAACTTAAATATATTAGTTAGTCAAATTATATATTGGTTAAACTCTATTATTCAACGGTAACGCTCTTGGCGAGGTT
>JACPSR010000096.1 GCA_016193175.1 Candidatus Omnitrophota bacterium | reverse complement strand
CTCGATGCCCATCTGGAGCGTCATCATCGACGAAGGGCAGCCCGAGCAGCTTCCCACCAACCGGAGCTTGACCAGCCCATCCACCACGTCGACGAGCTCGATGTCTCCACCGTCCATCTGCACCGCCGGCCGGATCCGATTGATGACCTGCTCGACTCGATCACGCATTCGTCCTGACCTCCCTTGACCGCTGCGCGTCCATAGTGAGGAGCAGCAGCTCCCCTTTCACAATCCTCCCTTGAGTGGGGTCCACCGTCAGCCCAAGGCTCTCGAGCACGACAAGCCCTAACACCGTCGCATCGCGGCGCTTGCCAAACATGACCCGAGAGGTCACCATGTGCCCATCCACCCTCAACCGAGCCTCTCCCACGGCTCTGCGCACCACCCGTCCATCCGCCAACCGGACAGGCATCTGATCGGTCGGATGGACCCCGAGGCGCCTGAGCACATCGCCCGGGATCATCGACAGGGTGGCCCCGGTATCCACCAGCGCCTCCAAGGCTTCCCCGCGCCTTGAGCGATCTGCGGCGAACACTGTGATGGGAATGACGACTTTCCCCATCTCTCAGCCTCTCAACCCGAAGAAGAGGAGCAGCAGCTCCGACGGCTTGAGCGTTCTCGTCCGCGGATCGACCTCCAGCCCCAGCGCTCCCAGGGTCATCACACCGAGCAGCACTTTGTCGTGCTTCCGTCCAAACACCACGGGGCTAATCCGTGTCTTCCCGTGGTAACGGAATCGGGCCTCCCCAACGGCTCGGGCGATCGTTCGGCCGTTGGCTAATCGAAAGCGCTCCTGATCAATGGGCCGAATCCCCAGCTGTTTCAGCACCCGTTCTGGCATGATCGTGTAGACCGCACCGGTATCCACCAAAAATTCTAGCCGTTGAAACCCATTAGGGCGCTGGGGGTGTCCCACATCCAGTTTCACATAGGTGATCCCCATGATCGCGCTCCTTCAATCGCTTGGACAGTGTCCTGTTGCGTCGCTGGTACTATCATAGCACAAGCACGACGCATTGTGAAATTTCTCCGCTCCCCAGAAGAGGATCGCGGCCGCCGCCAAGCCCGCATAGGCCCAGCACGACAGCCACAGCCCACGGCCAATCGTGATGGCGACCAGGTGTGTTTGCGTCTTCATCGTCAGCAGCGTCCAGAACCCCGCCCCGGAGATCCCACCGCAGAAGAGCGCGATGCCCCAAGCGATGGGTGGACGACGGCGCCCCACGAGCGTCAAGAGCGCTCCGCACAGAAGCGCCACCCCTGGAACCAGATACACCGCATGGCTTTTCAGGCCGAGGTGAGAGGGGGTGTTCGTGAAGATTTCCGCCAGGGCGAGCGCGAGCTGCGCCCGCTCCTGGCGGATCATGCGCGGGATCTCGGCCCCGCTGACTGCTGTCGGAATGTCCGCGAGCGAGGAGAGATCACCGGCGATGGTCTCGGCGCCTCGCCGAATCGTCACCGTGACGCGCCCAAGGCGCTGTTCAAGGCCGCTCATCGCGGCGCGCAGCCCTGCGGTGTCCTTCAATTGCTTGGCCAACGCCGGCTCACGAAGGTCGAGCCTCGCCCAGGGCTGGTAAAATCCCACCACCGCTCCCGCGACGCTGAGCCACGCCACGGCCACCGCCATCCGCCTCATCGACCCTCCACAAATTTCGCTTCGCGGAACTTATTTGAACAACAGCCTGAGGCCCATCAGCGCAAGCATCACGTTCACGAATCGACGGAAGCCAACCGCCGAGATGCGTCGAACGAGCCGTTGCCCAAGCCACGAGCCGGCGAAGGCCACCAGGACTAACCCCACCAGCACCGGGATCATCGTCGACGGGATGAAGCGGCCCGCGAGGTAGACGGGCAGGCGCGTCGCGTCCACGACCAGCGCAATGGCGGCCGACGTGCCCACGTAGGCTTCCTTGGGGAGTCCAAACGCGAGCAGACAGACGGAGCGAACGGCCCCTCCTGTCCCGAGGAGACCGGCGATGAACCCGGACACCATCCCGCCTCCCACCAGCGTCGCCGGATGGCTGGGGAGACGCACCCGCTCCGAAGCGACCGTGGAGAGGCCGACATAGAGGAGCAGGAACACCCCGAAGCACACTTCTACCGCCGAGGAGGAGAGGCGCGTCGTGACCCCGGCCCCAACGAAGCTGAAGAGGATCCCGCTCAGCCCGAACTGCAGCCACGTCTTCCAGTGGATGGACCGCCCGAAGAAGATGAGGCGGGATCCGTTGCCGAAGAGATGGAACGAGGCGACGACGGCGATCGCGGTCTTCGCGTCCATGAAGAGGAAGGCGATGGGGGTGAGGATCGTCGCGGCCCCAAAACCGGCCATCGTGCCGATGGTCTCCGCCGCGAAGGCGCAAGCAAGGAAGAGGAACCACGCGCCCCCTGATTCCATCAGGCGAAGAGATCTTCCGGAATCGTCGGCGGCTTGGCTGGTCGGGCCTCAGCCCACCGGCAGAACTCACACGCTGCTCCAGACGCCGGGAGCGTGCCGGAGAGGCAGCGGCACGCGGCCAGGAAGACCTCGTAGGCGCTCTCCGGATCGGTCGTGATCTTATGCACCGTCACCTCAAATGGAAAACCCTGGTGCAGCAGCCCGTCAACCGGGAAGTAGTAGACGACGTAGGCGCTCCGGCTTATCGGGTGGCGGTTGCGCTCCAGGAGCAGCGTGTAGACATCCATCTGGAATTGGTAGTACTTCTCCGTATAGCTCACGTCATCCGGCGCAGAGGCGCGGGTCTTATGATCCAGCGGAGCCAGCCGCTGATCCGGAAGGACGATGCAGTCATCGAGCTTCCCCCAGAGCCTCGCCTTGGCCCTCGCGTCGTTGAATCCGAGCGTGAGTTCGTGGGTCGCCAGTTTCCCCTCGAGCTTGCCCTCGATGAGCGGCGGCAGGATCCCTTGTTGGCGGTAGTTGTCGAAGTAGCCCTTCAGCACGCGATCGATCCCGGAGGGGAGCGAGGGAAACGGTCCGCGCGGTCGCGCAATCTTCTTGTTGACGTGGAGCCAAAAACAGCGGGGGCACTCCTGGAAGAGCTTCAGCGTCGAAGCGGAAAGTTGCGGCATGATGGCTATTATACCAGGCACCAACAAGCGTGCCAGGGCATAAAAAGAGACGGCTGGTCACCACCAGCCGTCTCCAGGAGCAAATCGTTTGAGGATGACACCGCGGGAGCTCGACAAGGCGACCAAAGCGCCCTCAGAAGCTTCGGCAGCTAAGCCACCATATCGGGAGGTCGCAGACCTTGAGGCGCCTCTATCCCACCACCTGTTTCGGCCTGGCAATGCCAGGCCGTCGCCTGTTTGCCTACCGCGCGAGTCCGCCTGCGGCGGACAAACAGGTGGTGGGGTGCGCTTCCCCAGCGCTCGCCCCTGCCAGCCGCCTTGCTTGTCCTGTCTATGGGACGTCAGACAAGGCAGGCTGGCGTTGCGCCACCGACGTAGGCCTTGAGCTTTGCGACCCTGCCTTTCGGCAAGTGTGCCCTTATCGGCTCCCAAATCTGAATATTACCATATCTTTGCCTCACCATTCAAGGAAGTGAGCCGAGAATTTTTTGCCTCATGTTGGAGATTCGCTGCACACTAGCCTCAAGCTCAGCCAGGCTGAGCCGTTTGCTCTGATACGCGCTGCGCAACGCCGCCAGCGCCTCCCTGGCAGCCGAAAGATCTGAGCAGATGAGCAACACATCATGGCCGGCGTCTGTAGCTCGGATGCACGCTTCGGGGATCGCCCCACACGTCCGCAGCGCTCCCATTTCCAGGTCGTCCGTCAGGATAGGCCCTGAGAAGCGCATCGTCTCTCTCAGAAGCCGGTGGATGAGTTGGCGGGAGAAGGTCGCCGGCAGCCCTGGCGGATCGCCCAACAATGGGTAACAGACGTGCGAGGACATCACCAGGGCAACGCCTGCCTTGATCGCGGCCTCGAAGGGTGGAAGATGGATGGCGCGCATGGCCGTCCAGTCGAGGGCGATCGTCGGGAGGTCGTGATGCGGATCGCGCTGGACCGCGTCGAGCCCAGGGAAATGCTTGGCGCACGCGGCGACCCCTCGTGAT
>JACPSR010000041.1 GCA_016193175.1 Candidatus Omnitrophota bacterium | reverse complement strand
GGGCGCAGCTACGCCGGCCCCATCGCCCGTTGCACGAGCCGAGGGCTTGTCGTGGAGATCACCGAACGTCTCGAAGGGATCCCGCGGCTTCTGAAGGTGACGCTTGTCCAGGCGCTGATCAAGCCGGAGCGGTTTGAGTGGGCGCTGGAGAAGGCGACCGAGCTGGGGGTCGCGCGCATCATCCCCGTGGAGACTGCGCGGACGACGGCCCGGATCTCAGGCCGGGAGGGGCGGCGCGCGCGATGGCAGCGGATCATCGAATCGGCCGCCGCGCAGTGCGGGCGCGCCACGGTGCCGCGGCTCGAGCCGCCCGAGCCGTTTGGGCGCGCCCTGAAGATGCTGGACAGCCAGCCGACGCTGCTGCCGACATTGGCCGAGGATGGATCGCCGTTGGCTGAGCAGCTCGGTCGGCTGAGGGACGCCACGCAGATCGCCCTCCTGATCGGGCCGGAGGGCGATTTCTCCCCTGAAGAGGTGACGATGGCCGCACAGCATGGCGCGCTCCCCGTCCGCCTCAGCCGATCCGTGCTCCGCTCCGAAACTGCCGCGATCGCCGTCCTCGCCATCCTCCAGCACTCTTTTGCTTCCTGGTGATCACCGAGGCCCTGCCACTCCCGGTTGATGGAGCGAGCGCTTTCGTCCTCGCCGGCGGGTGGCGAGCCGTTCGGTGAGCGGCACGTCTGCGCTGCCTCGCTTGCCCCGCTGGCGGCGAGCGGGTGGGCCGAGCGCGGCCTCTGTGTGCGAGGCGGGCAGGGTCCCCCGATGCTTCGCTTTGCGAAGCAAAGCGTCGGGGGGAGCCGAGCACACAGCGGAGGGAGGCGACCACGCTGGGGGCGCCGACCGTCCGCGCGAGCGCCCACCCCGAGCACAGCCGGCGGGCCGGAGCGATGCCGCGAACCGAATGCGAGCCAGGACCCGCCGGAGGAAACTTGAGACACGACGGGGGAATCCCGGTATAATTGACGGACAATGGGAACGGTCAAAGAGATCTTCATCAGCGCGGATCCGCAGGAGACCCGCGTAGCCGTCACGGCGAGCAAGCGGCTGGAGGAGTTTTACGTGGAGCGCTCCTCGGATACGCGCATGGTCGGCAGCATCTATAAAGGACGGATCACGTCGGTAGTTCCCGGCATCGGCGCGGCGTTCGTCGACATCGGGCTCGGGAAGAACGGGTTCCTCTACGTCGCTGACATCGTGGAGCCGAAGCCCGACGAAGACGCCATCCTGGAGGGAGAGCCACCGGGCGAGGCCCAGCGCCAGGCCCCACAGGCCCACCACCGGCGCTCGCGGATTGAGGACATCGTCAAAGTCAACCAGGAGCTCCTCGTGCAGGTCGTCAAAGAACCCTTCGGGACGAAGGGGGCCCGCCTGACGACCCACATCAGCCTCCCCGGGCGCTACATGGTCCTGATGGGCAACGACTCCCGGATGGGCATTTCGAAGCGCATCGAAGACCCGCAGGAACGGGGCCGCCTCCGGGAGATCTTGGCCAAGCTGCGGTTTTCCCAGGACGCGGGGCTGATCATCCGGACCGCCGGGATCGGCAAGGGCGAGAAGGAGTTCGCCCGCGACGTCCGCTATCTGTCGAAAATCTACCAGGACACCAAGCGGCTTTCAGCCCGGGCGAAGGCCCCGGTGTGCGCCCATCAGGAGTATGCGCTCGCCCAGCGGGTCATCCGAGACAGCTTCACGGAGGATACCCACCGCGTCGTCGTGGACTCGAAGGAAGAGTTCCATCGGCTCCGGCGCTTCCTGCAGGTGCTGATCCCCGGGGTCAAAGTCCGCCTCGACCTCTACCGCGGGACGGAGCCGCTCTTCGGGAAGGAGGGCCTCGAGGAGCAGATCGTCGGCCTCTTTGACAAGCGGGTGCAGCTGCCCTCGGGCGGCTCCATTGTGATCGAGCCGACCGAAAGCCTGGTGGCGATCGACGTCAACACCTCGAAGTTCACCGGCCGGCGCAACCTCGAGGAGACCGCCTTCCAGGTCGATCAGGAGGCGGCGGTCGAGGTGGCCCGGCAGCTGCGGCTGCGCGACATCGGCGGGATCGTCGTCATCGACTTCATCGACCTCGACGTGCCCACCCATCGGCGGGAGCTGGTTACGGTGCTGCAGGAGGCGCTCGCGCGCGACCGGGCCAAGACGAACCTCGTGTCCTTTTCGGAAATCTGCGTGGCGGAGCTTACCCGCCAGCGGATGCGGCGCTCGGTGGAGACGGTCAGCCACCAGGCCTGCCCGTACTGCAGCGGACGCGGGACGATCAAATCAGCCGTGACGATGGCGATTGAGGCGATCCGGCAGGCCAAGCGCGCGCTGAAGAACGCGCAGGGCAAGACGTTGGAGCTCCTCGTCCACCCTCAGGTGGCGGTCCGGTTGCTCCAGGAAGACCGACCCAGCCTGAGCGCGCTGGAGGCCCAGAGCCGCTCGAAGATCCTCGTCCTCTCAGACCCCAGCCTGCACTTCGAGCAGATCAAGGTCAACGTGGCGAGCCAGTAGAACCGGTTGACCGCAGGACGAATCTTCGCTATGCTATGGACGGAGCGAACATGATGGCGTACGCGATTATGGAACTCGGCGGCCGGCAGTGGAAGGTTGAGCCTGGCACGCAGGTGGAGATTAATCGACTGCCTTCGGCCGTGGGGGCGACCCATACGGTTGACCGCGTCCTCTTAGCTCACGACGGGACTCGCGTGAGGGTGGGTCGTCCCTACCTGCAGGGGGCTCAGGTGGTCTGCGAGATCCTGGCGCACCAGCTCGGCCCAAAGACCATTTCCTACCACTTTCGTCGTCGAGAGAATTGGCGCAAGACGGTGGGGCATCGGCAGCCGCTGACCCGCCTCCTCATCAAGGAGATCCGACTTTCCGATCTCTCTCCCGCGCCGGCGGAGGAGCGCGAGGGTCGTGAGGCCCAACCCCCGCACGGGCACGGGATCGGGAAGGCCGGCAGGGCTCCGGGCGGGATGAAACGGCGCACGGCGAAAGCCGGCGCGCCAAAGACGAAAACGAAGACGGCTCAACCGGCAGCGTAGCGAACGAGTCTGAGGAGTCCACTCGATGGCGCATAAAGCGGGGGCGGGATCGACAAAAAACGGCCGCGATAGCATTGGGAAACGGCTGGGTGTCAAACGGTTCGAGGGCGAGCGGGTCACGGCGGGGTCGATTTTGGTGCGGCAGCGCGGGACGAAATTCAAAGCGGGTTGGTACGTCGGGACCGGCAACGACTGGACCCTCTTCGCCAAAGCCGACGGCATCGTTCGCTTTCCCAAACCCCGCGTCGTGAGCATTGAACCCACCGCGTCAGTCCGAAGTCCGTAGTCCGAAGTCAGTAGGAAAGGCAGATGGCACACCCGCAGGTTGACGCCAAAAGCGATCCTGTGGTCTACGGACTACCGACTTCGGACTACCGACTACGAAGATGCATCAGTCATCATGTGGTTCATCGACCACGCCCAGATCACCGTGAAAGCCGGAGACGG
>JACPSR010000098.1 GCA_016193175.1 Candidatus Omnitrophota bacterium | reverse complement strand
CGGCCTGAAGCCCACCCGCCAGAGCGTCGTGACCGGCATCGAGATGTTCCGCAAGCTCCTCGACCAGGGGGTCGCCGGGGACAACCTCGGGGTCCTCCTCCGGGGCCTCGAGAAGGCCGACCTCCAGCGGGGGATGGTCCTTGCCGCCCCGGGCTCGATCACCCCCCACACGACCTTCACGGCCGAGGTCTACGTCTTGACGAAGGAGGAGGGGGGCCGCCACACGCCCTTCCTCAAGGGCTACCGCCCGCAGTTCTACTTCCGGACGACCGACGTCACCGGCACCGTCACCCTCCGACCGAGATGGTCATGCCCGGGGACAACATCCGCGTGAGCATCGAGCTCCTCCAGCCCGTCGCGATGGAGACGGAGCAGCGCTTCGCCATTCGAGAGGGGGGCAAGACCGTGGGCGCGGGGGTCATCACCGAGATCCTCAAATGAGTGGCGAGTGGAGAGTGGCGAGTGGAGAGTGGGGAGTGGGGAGTGACTGGTCACTCGCCACTGGCCACTGGCCACTGGTCACTCGGTGAGATGGCGCAGGCACCGCGAATTCGAATTAAATTGAAGGCACACGACCACCGGGTCCTGGATCTCTCTACCAGAGAGATTATCGAGACCGCCCAACGCACCGGCGCAAAGATTGCGGGGCCGATTCCACTGCCGTCTAAGCGGGAACTGTACACGGTGTTGCGCTCCCCGTTCATCGATAAGAAAGCCCGTGAGCAGTTCCAGTTGGTGACGCACAAGCGTCTCGTGGATATCTTGGAGCCGACTTCGAAAACCATTGACGCGCTGCGAAAACTCAACCTCCCGTCCGGCGTCTACGTAGAGGTGAAATGAGGTGCCGAGCGTATAGCGTTCAGCGTGCAGCGTATAGGAACAGGGAAGCGCTGTTTCTTGGTACGCTGGTGGCTATACGCTATACGCTATCCGCTATACGCTGATGAGCATTGGTCTACTCGGCAAAAAATTGGGAATGACGCACGTGTACGACGAGTATGGCCGTCGTCTGGCGGTCACGGCGGTCCAGGCCGGCCCGTGCATGGTGCTCCAGTTCCGTGAACCCGATCGCCATGGCTACCAGGCCGTTCAGGTGGGCTTCGAGCCGATCAAGGAGTCGCGGCTGAGAAAGCCGGAGCTGGGGCAGTTCAAGAAGGCGGGCACGAGCCCATTCCGCTTCGTGCGGGAGTTCCGTGTACCCCCTGGCGTAAACGGCGGCGAGTGGAAGGTCGGCCAGCCGTTGACCGTTGAGCTCTTCAAAGCCTACGAGCTGGTCGACGTCACCGGGGTGTCGATCGGCAAGGGGTTTCAGGGTGGGATGAAACGGTGGCACTGGAAGGGAGGCCCGAAAACGCACGGATCCACGTCCCACCGGAGGCCGGGATCGATTGGATCAACGACGACCCCTGGCCGGGTCTTTCGGGGGCATCACCTCCCGGGTCACATGGGGAACGCTCGTGTAACGGTGCAAAACGTCCGGATCGTCAAGATCGACCTGGCGCACCACCTGCTCCTCATCGAAGGAGCGATCCCTGGAGTCGAGCAGCAGCTCGTCATGGTCAGGAAATCGATCAAGCGGCCCGACGTTATCAGGAAGCCGCAGGCCTTCCAGACCATCGTGGAAGAAGAAGAGCTGAGCAAGACCGCGAAGGCGATCAAGGCCAAGCCGAAGTAAACAGACAAGGCAAAAGGCAAAAGGTAAAAGGTAAAACCACAAGTCAAAAGAGAAAAGTGTTGGGTGGCAATGGACGTTAAGGTGTTTAATCTCAAGGGGGATGAGGTGGGGCAGCTCACGCTCGACGAGGGGCTCTGGGGCGGGCGGGTGAACCTCCGACTCCTCTCGCAGGCCGTGGCGATGTACCGGACGAATCTCCGAGCCGGGACCGCCTCCACGAAGACGCGCGGGGATGTCTCCGGAGGCGGGAAGAAACCCTGGAAGCAAAAGCACACCGGCCGGGCGCGGGCGGGCTCGATCCGTTCTCCGTTGTGGCGCCATGGGGGCTCGGTCTTCGGTCCGCGCCCGCGCGATTTCTCCTATCGGCTGCCCCAGGCGATTCGCCAGCAGGCGCTCTTGGAAGGCCTCAAGGGGAAGCTCCAGGATCAGGAGCTGGTCGTGATCGACCAGTTGGCGGCGGATGCGCCGAAGACAAAACCCTTCGCGGGGCTGAGGAAGACGTTCCAGGCGCGGAGGAAGTCGGTCATCGTCTTAGACCAACCCTCCGAAGCGCTCGTGCAATCGCTGCGGAATCTCGATGGGTTTGAGCTGTGCAGCGCCGCCAACCTGAACGCGCACGACGTCCTCAATGCCCACAAGGTCCTCGTGACCAAACCGGCGTTTGAGCAGCTCGAACGAAGAATGCAAGGGGTGGGGATCTTGTCATGAAGCAGGCAACTGAGATCGTCAAGCGAGTCCTCCAGACCGAGAAGGGAACACGTCTGGCGCCACACGACCAGTATGTGGTGGGGGTGGCCCTTGACGCCAACAAGGTGGATATCAGACGGGCCGTGGAGGAACTGTTCGGCGTCGATGTGCTGAAGGTCAATACGCAGATCCACCACGGCAAGTGGCGGCGGCTGTCCAACCGGAGGGGTCGCCGGCCCGATTGGAAGCGGGCGTTCGTGACACTCGCCAAGGGACAGAAGATCGAAGTCCAAAAGGGATGACACATAGATGGGAATCAAGACACACAAGCCGACCACACCGACGATGCGGTACCAGATCACCGCTGACTTCTCGGAGATCACCACCTCCGAACCCGAAAAGCGGCTCCTGGAGCCCATGCGGAAAACCGGCGGCCGCAATCACCATGGCCACATCACCAGCCGGTTCATGGGGGGCGGGCACAAGCAGATGTACCGTCGGATCGATTTCTATCGACGGGATAAGGCAGGTGTCGAGGCGAAGGTGCTCTCGATCGAGTACGATCCGAATCGGAGCTCGCGGATCTCGCTACTCCAGTACCCTGACGGAGAGAAGCGGTACATCCTTTGGCCGGAGGGACTCGCGGTCGGGGCGACCGTGTGCGCTGGCGAGGAGGCGGAGGTGAAAGTCGGTAACGCGGTTCCGTTGCGCCGCATCCCGCCCGGGCAGATGATTCACAATATCGAGCTTCAGAAACATCGCGGCGCGCAGATCGTTCGTTCCGCCGGCTCATGGGCCATGATTCAGGCCAAGGAGGGAGACGTGGCTCACGTGAAGCTGCCGTCCGGCGAAGTGCGTCTGGTGCATCTTGATTGCTGGGCGACGGTCGGACAAGTGGGTCACGCGGAGCATAAGGCGCTCGTGATCGGAAAGGCCGGGCGTTCCCGTTGGCTGGGGCGCAAACCCCATGTGCGCGGGGTTGCCATGAACCCGGTCGATCACCCTCATGGAGGAGGCGAGGGGAAGTCCGGGCAGGGGAACCCTCACCCCGTCTCTCCGTGGGGCTGGCACACCAAGGGCCGCAAGACCCGCAATCGCAACAAGTATTCACGTCGTCTCATTGTCAGCCGCAGGAGGTAGGAGGTCTCATGGGACGTTCCACGTCCAAGGGTCCGTTCGTCGATGAACCGCTGCTGCGAAAGGTCCAGATCGCGCAGCAGACGAGGGACCGCAAACCCATCAAGACGTGGTCCCGTCGCTCCACCATTACGCCCGACTTCATCGGGCTCAACTTTTCGATACACAACGGGAAGGCGTTTACCCCCGTCTATGTCACAGAGAACATGGTGGGGCATAAGCTGGGCGAGTTCTCGCCGACACGGACGTTTCGAAAGCACGGCGGGGTGAAGAAGGCCGTGACAGGCCCGACCCGGACCGTGTCGAGTCCAGCTCCGGCGGCACCCGCGGCGACGGAGAAGGGCAAGACATAGAAGTCACACCACAGATGACACAGGATTCCACAGAAACACAGAGCAGCTCTCGAGCGGATTTCTCTGTGTCTCTGTGGCTCTTGCTCTGTGGTTCTGTGGTGTGATCCTGCGATGTTGGCGAAGGCGGTCGCTCGGTATGTTCGGATGACGCCACGCAAGGTGGGATATCTGGTGGGCCCGCTGCGCAAGCGAAGCGTTGCGGAGGCGCTCGCGTTGCTCTCAACGACGAACCGGCGGGCGGCGAGACCTGTCGCAAAACTCGTCGCCTCGGCATTTGCCAATGCCCGGCAGCGCTACCCTGAGCTGCGCGAGGACGACGTGATCATCAGCAAAGCGATTGCGAATGAGGGCCCGAGGTGGAAGCGCTTTCGCGCAGCCGCCTTCGGGCGCGCAGCCCGCGTCCTGAAGCGCACCACCCACATCACCGTCGAGCTGGAGAAGAAAGCATGAGGAGATTTCGGATTGCGGATTTTGTCCGCCAACAAGATTGGCGGATCTCCGCCACCAAGCACGGCGGACTGCCACAGGACTCGCCAACGTCCTGTGGCGAGCGCCGCGCTGTGTGGCGGAGATTTCGGATTGGGGTTGTTCAATCCGCACTCCACAATTCGCAATTTGCAATTTGCTCACTTCCTGGTGGTGATCATGGGTCATAAGGTCAACCCGGAGTGCCTGCGCATTCCGCTCTCCCTGCGGCAGGATCCGCGCAACCCCGAGGCGCTCCGGAACCGCGGCTGGCGGTCGCGCTGGTTCGCCCCGAGCAAAAAACTCTTTCTGCAACAGCTGCAAGAGGATCGCAAGATTCGCGAGCTGCTTCAGAAAGAACTGAGCTCGGCTGCGGTGTCCCGCGTGGTGATTGAGCGATCCGCGGAGAAGGTCCGCATCGCGATCCACACGGCGCGCCCCGGCATTCTCATCGGTCGACGGGGAGAGAGCATCCAACGGCTCGAGAAGGCGATCGAGCAGATCATCGGGACCGGGCAGCAGCTCAAGATCGACCCGGTGGAGATCACGAATCCGGCCATCGAGGCGCAGCTCATCGCCGACTCCCTGGCGTTTCAACTTGAGAAGCGCATTGCGTTTCGACGAGCCATGAAGCGGGCAATCCAGCAGGCGATGGACTCGAAGGAGTGTCGGGGGATCAAAGTCGTCTGCGATGGGCGGTTGGCTGGGGCGGAAATGACCCGTCGTGAAGTCTACCGAGCCGGGACGGTTCCGCTCGGGACCTTGCGCTCCAACATCGAGTTCGGCGTCTCGACGGCCCACACGACCGCCGGGTGCATTGGGACCAAGGTCTGGGTATGCCGGGGGGACCTCGTGCCTTTAGAGCGGGAGAAGGCAAAGCCGCGCGCGCGAGTCGTGAGCGAAACCGCAGCCGTTCCCCAGCCACCAGCGGGTTGAAGAACCGAGTGAGGTCTTCCCATGGCGATGCTGCTGCCAAAACGCGTCAAGTATCGAAAAGCCTTCCGGGGCAAGCGGCGGGGCGTCGCGAAGGGCGGGGCGACATTGGCGTTTGGCGCATTCGGCCTGAAGGCGCTGGAGAATAACTGGGTGACTGCGGCCCAGATCGAGTCATGCCGGGTGGCGATTAGCCGTTCCCTCAGTCGGGGCGGCAAGGCCTGGGTGAGAATCTTCCCGGATAAACCGGTGACGATCCATGGCCAAGAGAAGCCCATGGGGGCTGGAAAGGGGCTCGTCGACCACTGGGTGGCGGTCGTGAAACGGGGTCGCATGTTGTTTGAGGTCGATGGAATCCCTGAGCTGCTGGCAAAGGAAACCTTTCGTTTGGCGGCCTGCAAGCTTCCGCTTCGAACCAGGTTCGTGAGCCGGACGGGAGCCTGAGGGATGGCTGAGAAACAACCAAGGGCAAAGGATCTTCGCGCGTTAGGCGAGGCTGATCTCAAGGAGCAACTTGCGAAGCTCCGTCGAGAGCTCTGGCACCATCGCGTGAAGGCGAAGGAAGGATCCATGCAACAAACGCACCTGCTCCCGGCAGTCAAACGGCACATTGCCCGCTGTGAAACGGTCATGAGGGAACGGCGATGACCTCCGCGCGCGGGCACCGAAAGGCGAAAATCGGGGTGGTCGTCAGCAACAAGATGGCGAAGACCATCGTGGTCCGCATCGGCCGTTTCATCCGCCACCCGAGGTACGGCAGGGTGATCAAGCGAGCCAGCACCTTCAAGGCGCACGACGAAGCCGGCCGCGCGGCGGTTGGCGATGTGGTGAAAATCATGGAGACCCGTCCCTTGTCCAGGGAGAAACGGTGGCGCCTGGTGGAGATCCTCAAGCGCGCCTCCACCGCGCCCCCGGTTCCTGGCGAGGAATCCGAACCGGTTCTCCAGAAGCCCAAGGCAGGAGTGCCAGAGCAGGCGAGCGAGCCCCAAAGGACGGAACAGGTGGTGGGATGATTATCATACGTACCCATCTGGACGTGGCCGACAACTCCGGCGTGAAGAAAGTCTGGGCCATCGGCGTGATCGGCCGCGCCAACAAGCGGGCGGCTGATATCGGCGACGTCATCACGGGTCACATCCGCGAAGCCGACCCTGACGCCTTAGCGAAGAAGGGCGAAGTCGTCCGCTGCGTGGTGGTGCGCACGAAGGCCCCGATTCGTCGACCCGATGGGACCACGTTGAAGTTTGACTCAAACGCCGTCGTGCTCATCGATCCGCAGAATAATCCGAGAGGCACGCGCGTCTTTGGCCCGATTGCTCGGGAGTTGCGCGAGAAGCGGTTTATGAAGATCATCTCGCTTGCCCCCGAAGTCGTCTAAAAGGATGATTCCAGTGATGACTAAAGCTGATTCCGGCGATTAAATCGTCAACCCGCGATCACTGTAATCAGGCTTTCATACATCACTGTAATCATAGTTAATATGGCGAGGATTAGGAAAGGCGATACCGTCACGGTGCTGAGCGGCAAGGACAGAGGCAAGACCGGCAAGGTCTTGCGCATGTGGCCAGAGGAGGGCCGTGCGCTAGTGGAGCGCATCAACCTCGTCCGATGCTTTGAGCGGAAGAGCCAGCAAAGCCCCTCGGGGGGCATCGTGGAGCGGGAAGCGGCGCTGGCGATCTCGAAGCTGGCGCCGATCTGTCCGACCTGCCGCCGATCTTCCCGCACCGGCTGGCTGGTGTCGCCAGACGGCGGCAAGCAGCGCATCTGCCGGCGGTGCAAAGGGATCCTGGGATGACCCAGGCCGGCGCAACCATTACACACCAAGGCGGAGTCCCGCGGATGCTCGAGCGCTACCGGAAGGAAATCGCTCGTGAGCTGGCGAAGCAGTTCAAGCATCAGAACCTCATGGCAGCGGCTCGTCTTGAGAAAATCGTGTTGAACATCGGCTGCGGGGAAGCCGCGCATGATGCGAAGGTTCTTGAAGCCGTCCAGAGGGATCTTGCGCTTATCGCCGGGCAGCGCCCGCTCGTCACCCGCGCGAAGCGAGCCATCTCGAACTTTAAGATTCGTGAGGGTGATCCGGTTGGCTGCAAGGTGACGCTGCGCCGCGCCAGGATGTACGAGTTTCTCGACCGTCTCGTGAGCGTCGCGCTGCCGAGGATCCGGGACTTCAGAGGATTGGACCCGCGCGGGTTCGACCAAGGCGGTAACTTCGCCTTTGGGATTTCGGAGCACACGATTTTTCCTGAAATCCAGGTCGACAAGGTGCAATACCCCTTGGGGATGGACATCGTGGTGGTGACCAACGCCCGGACCCGCGAAGAAGCGCATGCCCTGCTCAAGGCTTTTGGATTTCCCTTTGCAGAAAAATGATTCCAGGATCCTGGTGACATGGCGAGGAAATCGTGGATCGAGCGGGTGAAACGGACGCCGAAATTCAAGGTGCGAGCGGTCAACCGCTGCCAGCGGTGCGGTCGGCGCCGGGGGTTCTATCGGCGCTTTGGGCTCTGCCGGATGTGCTTCCGTGAAATGGCCTGGCGCGGGGAGATCCCCGGCCTCGTCAAGGCCAGTTGGTGAGGTCTGAGGCGATGGTGTCGGATCCTATTGCGGATGGGCTCACGAAAATCTACAACGCCTCCCAGGCCAGGCATCCGACCGCCGAGGTCAAGGCCTCTCGCTTGATGGGAGAGGTCCTGGCGGTGCTCAAACAAGAGGGATTCATCCGGGGCTACAAGCCGATGGGGGAGACCCCGGCTCAGCGGATGCTCCGCGTCTACTTGAAATACGTCAAGAAGACACCGGCGATCACGCAGCTCAAGCGCGTGTCAACACCAGGGGCTCGCCGATATCGAAAGGCGCATGAGCTCCCACGCGTCCTTGGAGGGCTGGGTGCCGCGATCGTCTCCACCTCGAAAGGGCTTATGACGGAACGGGATGCGTACCGCCAACACATTGGCGGCGAGATCATGTGTTATGTCTGGTAATCAAAGTGGCGAGTGGCGAGTGGTGAGTGATGAATTCACTGACCCGTCACCCGTCACCCGCCACTCGCCACTGGTCACTGGTCACTGGTCACTCGTGTGATGTCACGGATCGGTCGCGCGCCCATCACGTTGCCGTCAGGGGTCAAGGTGAAACCAGAGGGACAGCAGCTCCAGGTTGAGGGGCCGAAGGGGAAGCTCTCCACGACCTTGCCCGCCGGCATGTCGGTTCGTCAGGAAGAGCAGCAGCTGATCGTGGCCGCTTCAGGGCAGGACGCATCCGGCAAGATGCTGCACGGGCTCTATCGTGCGCTGATTGCGAACATGGTGCAGGGCGTGGTCAGCGCCTTTACCAAAGAACTGGAGATCGTCGGGATTGGCTATCGGGCTCAACTTCAGGGGAAGCAGTTGTCGCTCCACGTCGGATTTTCGCATCCGGCGCTGGTCCCGATCCCGGAGGGAATCGCCGTTGAGGTACCCAAGCCGACGTCAATCATTGTCAAGGGAATGGACAAGCAACTCGTCGGCCAGTTTGCGGCGAACCTGAGGCGGATTGCTCCTCCGGAGCCCTATAAAGGCAAAGGGATCAAATACGTCGGCGAAATCGTGAGGCGCAAGGCGGGGAAGGCGGCGACCGGTTCCGGCGCGAAGGCGGCGGGATGACACCACATTGCGGAATGCGGAGTGCGGATTGCGGATTTGAAAAACAACAATTCGCAATCCACAATTCGAAATTCGAAATGCGTTGGGGCGAACTCGTCAGATGAGCCTCGCCCTCGATCGAGAAATTGGGCGGCGCATCCGGCACCGACGCCTGCGCAAAAAGGTAATCGGCATGCCGGAGAGACCGCGGCTGTGCGTCTTCAGAAGCCATCAGCATCTCTACGTCCAACTTGTCGATGACGTGTCGGGAAAGACGCTCCATGGCTGGTCAACGAAAGATGAGCGGTTGAAGCAGCTCGCCCGGGCCCGGACGGGCAACGTGGAGGCTGCCAAAGCGCTCGGGACGCTGGTTGCCCAGGCGTGTGCTGAGCGGGGGATTACCCGGGCGGTCTTCGACCGCGGCGGGTACCTCTATCACGGACGGGTGAAGGCACTGGCCGAAGCGGTCCGCGCAGGAGGCGTTCAGGTCTAAATGGCACGGGGCATGCAGGCACAGCAACGGCCGGGGGGCCGAGATCAGTTCCAGCAGAAGGACGGATCGCAATTGCTCGAGAAATTGATCAGTGTCAACCGCGTGGCGAAGGTCCATAAGGGGGGAAAGCGGTTGGCCTTTAACGCCGTCGCCGTGGTGGGGGACGGGAAGGGGCGCGTCGGCATGGCGCTGGGAAGATCAAATGAAGCCGCCGATGCCATTCGGAAAGGATTCCACCAGGCCCAACGGAACATGGTGACGATCGCCCTCAGGGGGAGCACGATCCCTCATGAGGTCATTGGTCGCTCCGATGCGTCGCGCGTCCTGCTCAAACCCGCCAGCCCCGGCACCGGCATCATTGCCGGAGGGCCTGTCCGGGCGGTCTGCGAGGCGTGCGGCATCCGCGACATCCTGACAAAGAGCCTTGGCGCGAACAACGCCGTCAATCTGATCAAGGCGACCTTGGTAGGCCTGTGCTCGTTGGAGAGCGCCGAGGCGATCCAGGCGCGGCGCAAGCTGGTCCTTGACGTGGCGGAGGACCCTTAGAGTCCGTTTCAAACCATGTTGTGGCAAGCAGCGAGCAGCAAGCAGCCAGGGGTGTCCGACGACCCCCTACTCGCTGCTCGCCGCTAGCTGCTAGCTTAATGAATATCGCGACACTTCCAGCGGTTCCGGGTGCGCGGCATCGCAGGAAACGTGTGGGCCGAGGCATCGGCTCTGGGCACGGCAAGACGTCGACGCGGGGGCAGAAAGGGCAGCGCGCGAGGACCGGCTCAGGGAAACGGCCGGGATTCGAGGGGGGACGCAACCCGCTCATCCGTCGGCTGCCCAAGCGAGGGTTTCGCCGAAAGGAACGAGGCCGGCCCGCCCCCCTTGAAATCGTCAACGTCAGCGACCTCAACCACTTCCAGGATGGGGAACGCATTACGCCGGAGCGACTCAGGGAAGCCGGACTCGTTCGCCACCCGAGCCGTCAGGTCAAGCTGTTGGGCGACGGCGCATTGAGCCGGCGTGTCGCCGTCTCGGTGCACCGTATCAGCGAGGCGGCCAAGGCGAAAATCCTCCAGGGAGGCGGCACCGTGGAGCTCATCAAAAAAGCAGCATGACTATTGCGGATTTCGAATTGTCGATTTCGGATTGGAATTGGAATCTGTTCAATCCGCAATCCACACTCCGCAATCCGCAATGCGAATAGATGTTCAGATTATTGAACGCATTGGGGAGCGCATGGGGCATTCCAGAGTTACGACAGAAATTGATCTTTACGCTCTCGATGCTGGCCATTTACGAGGTGGGCATCTTCATCCCCACCCCAGGGATCAATGGAAAGGAGCTGGGGCGGATTTTCGACGAGCTGGCCGCGGCGAGCGGGGGAGGGCTGCTCAACCTCCTCGACATGTTCACCGGCGGGGCGCTCTCCCATGCGACCATCTTTGCGCTCGGGATCATGCCGTACATCAGCGCGACGATCATCGTCGAGACGCTGCTGGCCACGGCGATCCCATCGCTCGAGAAGCTACGCAAAGAAGGGATGACGGGCTACCGGAAGCTTCACCAGTACTCGCGCTATGCGACGGTGCTCTTAGCCATCATCAACTCCTTCATGTACGCGATGCTGCTCGAGAAGGTGATCCCTCAGCAGTTCAAGGCGCAGATCGTGCTGTTCCCCGGCCTGGGGTTTCGGCTCTTGACCATCTTGACCATGACGGGCGGGATGGCCCTCATCATGTGGCTGGCCGAGCAGATCACCGAACGCGGGATCGGCAACGGGATGAGCCTCCTGATGACGGCGTCGATCGTCGGCCGGATCCCCTTGGCCATTCGAGACATCGGGCTTCAACTGGGTCCGGGCGGCATCAACCAGTCCCCGTTGCAGCCGCTGGCGATGATCTTCATGGGCGCCTTCTTTGTGGGCGTGGTGATGGTCGTGATCTTCATCGAGCAGGGGCAGCGTCGGATCCCGGTGCAATACGCCCGTCGGGTGATCGGCCGGAAGATCTACGGAGGCCAGAGCACCTACCTGCCGCTCAAGGTCAACAGCGGCGGCGTCCTGCCGATCATCTTTGCGGTTTCGCTCCTCTACTTTCCGATCCAGGTGGCGAGCTTCGTCCCACAGCTGCAGGGGCTGACGGATTGGTTCTCGAGGACCTCGCTGGCCTTCAATCTGTGCTACGCGATCCTGATCCTGTTCTTCACCTACTTCAGCACCGCGCTGACGGCTCATCAATTCCTCGAAGCCGCCGACCAGATGAAGAAGGTCGGCGCATTTATCCCCGGCATCCGGCCTGGTCAATCCACGGTCGACTTTTTGGACAAGATCCTCACGCGCGTGACATTCGTGGCTGCTGTCTACCTGGTGGTGATCGCCATCCTCCCCGATGTGATCATGGCGTGGATGAAGATCCCCCCGAGGGTCGCCGGATTTTTCGGCGGCACGAGCCTGCTGATCGTGGTGGGCGTGACGCTCGACACCATGAAACAGATTGAGTCTCACCTCTTGATGCGACACTATGAGGGGTTTTTCAAATCCGGTCGCATCAGGGGCCGTCGATGAGCGGGACACACATCTGGAGTGCGAATTTCGAATTGTCGATTGCGGATTGGGTGTTCAAATCCGCAATCCGCAATCCGCAATCCGCAATGTCCAGTAGGTGTTCGGGGTAACTGTGCGAATCGTGCTCCTTGGGCCGCCGGGGGCTGGGAAAGGTTCTTTGGCATCGCTGTACGAAGCGCGCCTCGGCATCGCGCACATCTCCACGGGCGACATCTTCCGGCAAGAGATCGCGCGCCACAGCGCACTGGGGCGGCGCGTCCAACGGTGCGTGAGCAGCGGCCGGCTCGTCTCGGACGCGTTGGTCGTCGAGATCATGGCGGCCCGTTTGGATCGGCGGGCGCTTGCAAGGGGATTTGTCTTAGACGGTTTTCCACGGACCCAACCGCAGGCGGCTGGACTCGATCGCGTCCTGAAGAGAACTCGTGCGCCGCTCGATGCGGCGGTGTATCTGACCTCGTCTGTGCCGGTTTTGATCAGACGGTTGTCCGGGCGGCGGGTCTGCGTCCGCTGCGGCGCGAACTACCATGTCCGAACCATGCGGCCGAGACACCCAGGGCGGTGTGATCACTGTCGAGGGCCGCTCATCGTGCGCAACGACGACCAACCGGCGACGATCAAGAAACGGCTCGTGGTGAATCAGCAAGCGGCAAGGCCCCTGGTGAGGTATTACCAGCGCCGCCGGCTCCTCCACCAGGTGAGCGGGGCTGGGCCCATCGAAGCGGTGTACTCACGGACGGTCAAGCTGTTCCAGCGGCAGGGCTGGCTGTAACATCTTTTCAATGATTGAGCTCAAGACCGAACGCGAAATTGAACTCATGGCCCACGCGGGGCACATCGTGGCCGGGCTGTTGGAGCACCTCGCCGCTGTGGTGCGGCCAGGGATCAAGGCGAGGGAGCTGGATGCCGAAGCGCGGATGTATCTTCGCCGGGAGGGAGCCACACCGGCATTTTTGGGATATCGGGGATACCCGGCCTCGATCTGCGTGTCGGTCAATGAAGAGGTGGTTCATGGGATTCCGGGAGATCGCAGGATTCGTGAAGGAGACCTCGTCAGCATCGATGCAGGGACGGTCGTTGAAGGCTGGTACGCGGACGCTGCGACGACGCTCCAGGTGGGGGCCGTGTCTCCGCTGGCGCGCCGGCTGATGGAGACCACGCAACGGGCGTTGGAGGAAGGGATCGCCCGCGCGATTGAGGGAAAGCGCCTCTCGGATATTTCGCATGCCGTCCAAGAAGTGGTTGGGCGGGAGGGGTTCGGGGTCGTGAGAGACTTTGTGGGGCATGGCATCGGGCATGCCCTGCATGAGGAGCCCCCCATACCAAATTTTGGAACACCTCACATGGGCCCGCGCCTGCGGGTCGGCATGGTCCTGGCCATTGAACCGATGGTCACCGCAGGCGGCTGGGAAGTTGAAGTGCTACCGGATGGGTGGACGGCGGTGACCAAGGACCGCTCGCTCGCAGCGCACTTTGAGCATACGGTGGCCATCACGGAACGGGGACCGCTTGTGCTTACCGCTCAACATGCGCTGACCGGTCGCCAGTAACTAGCGTCCGGTGAGCCCACAACGATGCCGAAAGAAGAGCTGATCGAAGTGGAAGGCACAGTCTTAGAGGCCCTCCCGAACACGATGTTTCGAGTGGAGATCCAGGAGGGCCACACGGTCCTCGCCCACTTGGGAGGGAAGTTGCGGAAACACTACATCCGGATCCTCCCAGGGGATAAGGTGAAGCTCGAGCTCTCACCCTATGACTTGGCGAGAGGACGGATCACCTTCCGCGTTTCCTAACCAATGAAAGTGCGGGCGTCAGTAAGGCGCATTTGCAGCAAGTGTAAGATCATCCGTCGGCAGCGCGTCGTTCGGATCATCTGTTCCAATCCGAAGCACAAGCAGCGCCAAGGCTAACGCACCTTTCAAAACTTCCGGGAGCTAGCAGCTAGCGGCGAGCAGCGAGGTATACATGCCGAGGGTCGTAGGGGTCGATATTCCGAAAGAGAAACGGATCGAAGTCTCGTTGACGTACCTCTATGGGGTCGGACGGCCGCTCGCGCGGAAGATCCTCAGCGCCGCGCAGATCGATCCCAATAAACGGGCAAAAGA
Organism: Candidatus Omnitrophota bacterium; assembly: GCA_016193175.1. Taxonomy (GTDB): domain Bacteria; phylum Omnitrophota; class Gorgyraeia; order Aquiviventales; family Aquiviventaceae; genus JACPSQ01. The sequence goes on along the minus strand of JACPSR010000098.1, from coordinate 4,763 downwards.
CCTCACCGATGAAGAGGTCGCACGGCTCACGCAGACGATCCAGGCCAACTATAAAGTGGAGGGGGATCTTCGCCGGGAGACGGCTTCCAACATCAAACGGCTGATCGATATCGGCTCGTACCGCGGGGTGCGCCATAAGAAAGGATTACCGGTGCGCGGGCAACGGACCCGCACCAACTCCCGCACGCGAAAGGGTCCACGGCCCCGCGTGGGTGTTCGCAAGCGGCCGCGGGTTGGCGCAGGCCCCGTGAGGACATAAAGAGGGAGGAGACCCCGCCATGCCGGAGGAAAAGAAAGATGCGCCAGATGGCAACATGAAGGAAGGCGCGGCAGCAGAGGCTCAGCAGCCCGCCGCCAGACCTGCTCCGGCCGGTGGGACGCCGGTGGAGAAGGAACCGGCCACAGGTCCGCCAAAGCCAGCCCCCCGATCGAAGGGGAGGAAGAAAGCCAACACCACGCAGGGAATTGCGCATGTCTTCGCGACGTTCAACAACACGATCATCACGATCACCGACCGCTCCGGCAACGCGATCTGCTGGAGCACAGCCGGCTCGAGCGGCTATCACGGCTCGCGCAAATCCACCCCCTATGCCGCGCAGGTGGCTGCCATGAACGCGGCCAAGAAGGCCCTCGAGGCGGGGCTGAAAGAGGTGGAGGTGTTCGTGAAGGGGCCGGGTCAAGGGCGGGAATCAGCGATTCGCTCCCTCTCGCAGGCCGGCCTGAGCATCACGGCGATCAAAGACGTGACGCCGATTCCTCACAATGGATGCCGCCCCCCGAAGCGGAGAAGGGTATGATGCAAACCGAGTTCCGGGTTCCGGGTTCCGAGTTCCGAGTTCAGACCAGAAACTCGAAACTCGAAACTCGAAACCAGAAACTGGCCTTGTGAGATGGCGCGCTATACTGGTCCGTCATGCCGGTTATGCCGTCGAGAGGGCATGAAACTATTCTTGAAGGGGACGAAGTGCTCCACGCCGAAATGCCCCATTGAGAAGCGCTCCTTCCCGCCCGGCCAACACGGCAAGAGCCGGGTCAAGCTCTCTGACTACGGAATCCAGCTACGCGAGAAGCAAAAGGTGAAGCGGATGTACGGCTTGCTGGAGCGGCAGTTCAGGCGATACTTCGGCGTTGCCCAGAAAGCCAAGGGGGTGACCGGCCAGATGCTCCTAGAAATGCTGGAGCGTCGCTTGGATAACGTCCTCTATCGGATGGGATTTTCAACCTCACGCCAGGAAGGCCGCGGGATCGTTCGGCACCGGGCCGTGACGGTCAACGGCCGTCTGGTGGACATCCCCTCCTACCTCGTCAAGGTTGGAGACGTCATCCAGGTTGCCACCAATCGGAATGGCCAGGCGGCCCGCGTGCGGGACAACCTCGAACGGACAAAAGACCGCGTGCAGCCGAATTGGATCCGCATCGAAGGGGATCACCTCAAAGGCACGATCCTCCGCATGCCCCAGAAGGATGACGTCGGTCTGCCGATCCAAGAGCAGCTCATCGTCGAGTTGTACTCCAAGTAACATGATTCCACGTAATCACTGACAGATGGAGGGATGAATGGGAACGTTCTGGCGTGATTTTGCGACCCCGAAGAAATTGGCCTGTGACGAGGACACCCTGACGGATACGTACGCGAAGTTCGTTGCGGAGCCGTTTGAGAGAGGCTACGGGATGACGATTGGGAACAGCCTCCGCCGCGTGCTGTTGTCATCCATTGAGGGCGCGGCCGTGACCTCCCTGAAGATCGACGGCGTCCTTCACGAGTTCAGCGCCATCCCGGGCGTCCTCGAAGACGTCACCCAGATCGTCCTGAACGTCAAGCAGATCGTCTTACGATCCCACGCACGTCAACCCAAAACGATTGTGATTGAAAAGGAGAAAAAAGGTCCCGTCACCGCGGGGGATTTTGAGGGGGATGACGCAATCGAGGTGGTCAATCCGGACCTCCACCTCTGCACCTTGACGAAAGCCGGCAAGTTTAGGATGGAGCTTGAGGTGAGTCGCGGGCGGGGCTACGTCCCCGCAGAGAAGCATAAAAAGGAGGGCCAGCCGATCGGGGTCATTCCGGTCGATGCGCTCTTTTCTCCGGTTAACCGCGTCAACTTCAGCGTCGAAGATACCCGCGTGGGGCAGGTGACCGACTACGACCGGCTCCTCCTGGAGGTGTGGACGAACGGCTCGATGAGCCCGAAGGACGCCTTGCTCTACGCCTCCAACATCCTGCAGCGCCACCTGGATCTCTTCGTGAACTACGGGAGCCTCCCTGAGGAGCCGGAAGACGAAGAACCGGAGGCCGTCAATGAGGAGCTTCAGGAGAAGCTCAAGACTCCCATTTCGGAGCTCGAGCTTTCCGTCCGATCCGCAAACTGTCTGCGAGAGGCGTCGATCCGGACCATCGGGGAGCTGGTGGAAAAGACGCCTCAGGAGCTGCTGAAGTACCGGAATTTCGGAAAGAAATCCCTGGTGGAAATCGAGGAGCTGCTGAAGGGGATGGGGCTTGCGCTCGGGAACCCACCCCACCGCGAGGCGCCCGCGCCGTCCTAAGACATCCACCGGCGGCACGGCGACCACCACCATGCGACACGCGACACGGAGTCAACGGCTTTCCCTCCCCAGCGAGCACCGAGGAGCGCTTCTCCACAATCTCGTGAGGAGCCTGCTGATCCACGGCCGCATCCGAACGACGCATGCGCGGGCGAAGGAAGCGCAGCGGCTCGCAGACCGGCTGGTCACGCTCGGCAAAGAGGGGAGCATCCACGCTCGACGGAGGGCGTTTCGCGTCCTGCAGGACCAGACGCTGGTGAAGCGGCTCTTCACGGACATCGCTCCTTCCTTCGGCGACCTCTCAGGGGGCTATACGCGGGTCCTGCGCCTCTCAGTTCGCCGGGGCGACGGCGCCCAGCAAGCCCTGCTCGCGTTCAGCCGCGTCCCAGCGGCCCAGCCTGCCCTCCCCTCTCGGCCGAAAGCGGCTCCTCGAGTCCCCTCGGCCCCTCCGCGTCCTGCACCGACGACGGCCAAGGAACCTGAGAAGAAGCCGAAAGGATTCTTTGAGGGTCTGCGAGCCCTGTGGGGCCGTAAGAAAAAAGGACAGACCGCTTCGCAAAAGTTATGAATTCCTCAAGTGCAGTGGGAGGCGATCCCGCTGCGCGCACGTTTCGCCATGCGAACGCTCTTGCCGGGCGCCTCCGAGGCATTGAGGGCTCGCCAACCCTTGCCCTCGCCGCGAAAGCCAAAGCGCTCGCGAAGGCGGGGAAGCGGGTGCTTGATCTGACCGCCGGAGAGCCGGATTTCCCCACGCCGGCGCATGTGAAGCAGGCGGGGATCCAGGCGATTCAGGCTGACCAGACGAAATACACCCCGGTCGCCGGCATTCCCGAGCTGCGCGCCGCTGTGGCGACCTGCCTCAATCAGCAGCATCGAACGAACTACCAGACGTCCCACGTCCTCGTCTCTTGCGGGGCGAAGCATGCGCTGTTCAATATCTTCCAGGCGCTGTGCCAGTCCGGCGATGAGGTGGTGATCTTCTCGCCCTATTGGGTCAGCTACCCGCCGCTCGTCCAACTGGCGGGCGCCAAACCGGTCATCGTTCACACGAGCGAGCAGGACCAGTTTCTGCCGAAGCTTGAAGCGGTGCGTGCGGCGCTCTCTCAGGCGACGAAGGTGATCGTGCTGAACAGCCCCAGCAACCCCACAGGGGCGATCATCGATGCCTGGCGGTTGAAGGCGATCGCCCAACTCGCCCTCGAGCGCGATCTCGTGGTGGTGAGTGACGAGATTTACGATCAGCTGGTCTACCCTCCAGCCCGGCACGTGTCGATCGTTCGGGTCGCCCCTGAAGTGACCGATCGGACCCTGCTCGTCGGTGGGGTGTCCAAGACCTATAGCATGACCGGCTGGCGGATCGGCTACGCGGTCGGCCCTCAACCGTGGATTGAGGCGATGACCAACGTGCAAAGCCACTCCACGTCGAATGCGACGTCCATCAGCCAGCATGCCGCGCTGGCGGCGCTCACACAAGATCAACAAGCGGTCTCTCGCATGCGCGAGGAGTTCCAAGAGCGGCGAAACCGGCTCGTCGGTGGCTTAAACCACTTGCCTCCGCTGCGCTGCATCCTTCCGGGAGGAGCGTTTTATGCCTGGTGCAATGTCAGCGGGCTTGGCCAATCGGCAGAGCTGACGGCTGCCCAGTGGCTTGAAGACGCGTTGGTGGCAACCGTGCCCGGCGAGGGCTTCGGCGCCCCGGGGTTCATTCGGTTGAGCTTCGCCGCCTCCCTCGCCACCATCGACGAGACGCTGGAGCGCCTCGGTCAGTGGTTGAAGAAGCGACGCCCCTGATGAGCTATCGGGTGACGTTCATCCCAGGGGATGGCATCGGCCCAGAGGTCGCCTGGGCGGCCCGCCGCTGCCTCGATGCGACCGGGATCTCATTTCACTGGGATGAGCGGATCGCCGGCGAAGCGGCGATCTGGCGGTTTAACACCCCGCTGCCGGAAGACACGCTCAAGTCGATCGTTGAAAACCGCGTGGCCATCAAGGGGCCGATTACGACGCCCATCGGGACCGGATTCCGGTCGGTCAACGTCGCGCTTCGCAAGCAGCTCAACCTGTTTGCCTGTGTGCGCCCCTGCAGGACCTACGCGGGTGCCCGGTCGCCGTTTCAGAACGTCAACGTGATCATCGTCCGCGAAAACACCGAGGACCTCTACGCCGGGATTGAGTTCGCGTCCGGCGAGCCGAGAACGAAGCGGTGGATTCGCAAGTTT
>JACPSR010000097.1 GCA_016193175.1 Candidatus Omnitrophota bacterium | reverse complement strand
GGACAACGCGATCACAGTGGGTCAGTTTGGCTACTTCGGGACATCCACGATGGCCCCGCGCCACAATCAGTTCTGGCGCTTGGGGTGGGATACCCGGCTGAGCTTCGGAGCCCTTGACTTCTACGGCGCTGTCGTCAAAGGGCGAGATGACAAGCCGAGTGCCACGGTGCGACAACTGGACACCTGGTCGTGGTTCGTTGAAGCCGACTACGTCGTGTTCCCATGGCTGCAGCCCGTCATCCGGTATGAGCAGGTGACATATGACAAGGCCTTTGCCACGGATCGAGATAATCTCGTGCTCAGCCTGCTTTTGTGGCCGCGGGCGAACATCAAACTGGCCTTGGAAGGACTCATCACACTTGAAGACAGCGACGCCAACTCGCAGTTGCTTGCCGATCTGACGTACGCGTTTTAGTTCGCGCTGCTCCGTCGAAAAGCTCCCTCGTCGGCTTCGCGGGTGACGCGGAGCCGGGGCCCCCGCCGCCCGCCCGGAGCTGCCGGTCGCCGCAGGCGGCGGCTGTACAGCCGCCCGGCGGCGAGGACGGCCGGCGGGGTGGCGCAGCGGCAGGCCCTGCGAAGCCGGGTTTTCGACATAGCAAGTTCGCGTGGATTATTGCGGGTCATCAGGTGTCCATGCAATCCAGAAGCGTCCCCACCTGTCCCAGGGTCTCGGCGGAAACCTCCTGTCCCAAGAAGCCCTGGGACGTTTTGTCTCGCCTCATCACGGCCGTGGCGTTCGCGCTCACCCTCAGCCCCGCGGTCAGCCAAGCCGATCGGCTCCGTCTTGTGGGGTGCTCGCCCTTGACAGGTTCTGCCAAGGGCGAGGAGGGCGCTGAGGTGGAGGTCATCGAGGAGCGGCCGGATGCCTTCATCATGAAGATTCCCAAAGGTGAAGTCGAGCTGATCAAGCGAGAAACGCCGACCGAGATCAAGGTCTGGAGAGAGAAGAGGATCCTCTGGGAAGATCAGGGGGATTACCTGGTGATCTCGCTGCCCAAGGAGCGGATCGCGCCTCCTCCAACGGCGATCGCCGAAGGAGCATCCGGCTTCGCCACGGCCGCCAGTTTAGAGGAAGGCTTGGCGGGGACCGGCGTCAAGGGTCGGCGCTCAGCCGTCGGGGTCCTCATCGGCAACGCGACAGGTCGGGTGACGCAGCGCGGGCGCCCATTAGCGGACTGTCGGGTGAAGCTCAGTCCGATCCAGGGGCCGGCGACTGAGTTAACCAGGCTTCTTGGGGCAAAGACCTCACAGGGTTCCGGCCAGAACGCTGTCGAGGTCACCACCGGCTCAGACGGCGTCTACCTCTTCGAGGACGTCCCGATCGGCGACTATGACATCTCCTGGCTTCCCGCGGGCTCCGCGCATTGGTTGGGGTGGCTGTCCGATAAGCCGGACGTGACCGTTCGGGCCGGCGAGATCACTCAGCAGGGCGACACGGATCTTGCGGATCGCTCCTGAACGGCTGATGCATAGGCGGGTGACGTCAGGGGGAGTCCTCTCGTGGGCGATCCTGGGCTTTAGTGTGTGTGCATACGGGGGGACAATCACCGGGAAGGTCACCGCCTCCGGCGTCAAGGACGCGCGCGATGCGGTCGTGTACATCGATCGGATGGAAGGGGTCGAATTTCCCGCCCCCGCGACGCCGGCAGAGCTGCGGCAGGTCAACAAAGAGTTCATCCCCCATGTCTTGCCGATCCTGAAAGGCGGCAGCGTGAGCTTCTCCAACAGCGACGGCATCCTGCATAACGTGCACCTCTACCAGGGGCGCCGGTCGCTGTTCAATCTGGCCACGCCGACCGGGGCCAAACCCATCACAAAACGCTTCCAGGTGCCCGGCGAAGTCGCCGTGCTGTGCGACATCCACCCGGAGATGTCCGCCTACATCCTGGTGCTGGAGACCCCCTACGCAGCCGTCACGGCCGAAGACGGACACTACACGATAGCCGACGTCCCACCCGGCACCTACACCTTGAACATCTGGCATGAGAAGCTCAAACCTGTCGCCACGGCAGTGACCGTTGAAGGCAAGGACACCGTTGAAGTCAACCTCAAGATGCGGTAACCCCCGTCCCACGCTGCCCGGCTGCTGACGCTCCTTCGATCGCCATTGGCAGCGTGGCACTCGCCGGCAGCCTCATTCCCCAGCAAGAACCGCCCGCCACGTATCTCCCCCGCTTCGGGTGGTCGGGCTCGTGGTCGCTCACCCACGCACTCCTCGATGTGGTCGTGTATGATAGAGATCATGGAATGGCCTATGCAGATACTGTAGGTTTTGACATGTCAGATGGACGGAATGGACGCTGAGGTGCGGGACAGGATCGAACGCTTAAAGACCATCCGCAAGCGGTTGGGATGGTCGGAGGAGGTCTGCGCATACCATCTGGGCGTGACCTATTCCACCCTCAACCGCTGGGAGCGCGGGGAGTCGTTTCCGAAGAGCCGCGTGGTGCTCAAGGCCATCGACTACTTCATCGCCACGCACGAGAGAGGCCACGTGAAAAGGGGGTGAACGGCCATGTTCGGAAAGATTGGATTGCCGGAGCTCTTGGTCATCCTGCTGATCGTCCTGCTGCTCTTTGGCGCCAAGCGGCTGCCGGAGATTGCGCGGGGGCTTGGCAAATCCATCCACGAGTTCAAGAAGGGCGTCAAGGAAATTGAGCACGACGTCAACGATGAGAAGAAGGCCTAACACCGACGACCATCGCTCAGGGTTCGAGGCTCAGGGTTCGGGGGGATGGCCCAGAGCGACGTTCGTTCTCATCGTCATCGCGGCGCTCGCAGTGAATGCGGGCTGCACGATGCGCGCGCCGACGATGTCTACCGCGACGAAACCGTCCCTCACCCCCGCGCTCTTCGAGACGGGTCGGCGGCTCTATGAGAAGCAGTGCGCCGTCTGCCACGGGCCTACGGGGGCGGGCGATGGACCGGCGGCCTACCTCCTCTATCCCAAGCCGCGCGATTTCACCTCGAATGAATTCCGCCTCGTCTCCACCGGCACGATGCAGGCCACCGATGACGACCTGTTTCTTACGATCACGCGCGGGATGCCGGGCTCTGCGATGCCCTCGTGGGAGACGCTGACGCCGCAGGAGCGGTGGGCGCTGGTGTCTTACGTGCGCCATCTCACGGGTGTGAGCGACCTCATTGATCCAGCCTCCATCATCCAAGTCCCACCAGAGACGCCGAAGACGCCGGAGAGCATCGCGCGCGGCCGGGACATCTTCGCGCAGGCCTGCGCCTCGTGCCCTCATGCAGGACAATCAAGGTTACCCGGTCCGCCCGCGCGACCTCACCGCCGGCGTCTTCAAGGGCTCATCGGAGAGCAAGGAGTTGTACTACCGGATCATGGCCGGGCTGCCAGGCAGCCCCATGCCGAGCTACGCCGGGATCTACACTGACGAGCAACTGTGGGACCTCGTCCATTACGTCCAGTCGCTCGTCCCGCCGGGGGTTGAGGAGCGCGTGCGTCTGCGCCGGCAAACGATCCGGGCGCGCCGGGTGCGCGGCGACATCCCGAGCAAACCTTCGGCGGAGATCTGGAACGCCGTGCAGCCGGTCGCTGTCGCGGTGACGCCGCTCTGGTGGCGCGACCAGCGCATTGATGGCATCGACGTCAAAGCGCTGCACAACGGCAAGGAGCTGGCCATCCACCTCTCCTGGAACGATCCAACGCGCGACGACTCGTTGGTGGGCCAACAGGCCTTTTCCGATGGGATCGCGGCGCAGCTCTCCACCGAGCCTGATCCGCCGTTCTTTGGAATGGGCGGGGACCACGGCGCGGTTTCGATCTGGCATTGGAAGGCCGCCTGGCAGCAGGACCTTGCCGGATGGCGAGACATCGAGACTGTCTATCCGGACGCTGCCGTGGATTGGTACCCAGGCCAGCGCGACTACCGACACGGCGATGCGTTTGAGGTGCGCGAGGCGAAGACGACCTCGCAAGACCCCTCCCTGATGGCCGGCTGGGCGGCGGAGAATCCGCTCTCGATCCCCACGCGAGCCTCCGCCGCGGAGGAAGCGGCCGCGAAGGGGCTAGGCACCTTGACCTCGAAGCCCCTGCCTGCCGCGCCGGGCGCGGCGAAGGCAGGGTTACCCATCCAACGGGTGCAAGCGAGCGGCGACTGGCGTGAGGGCCGCTGGCGCGTCGTGCTGCAACGTCCGCTTGTCCCAGTTGAGAAGGGCGATCTGCCGTTGCAGGCGGGTCAGAAGGTCAGCGTGGCCTTCGCGGTCTGGGATGGCCAGGCCGAGGATCGGGACGGCCAGAAGAGCGTGTCGGTGTGGCAGAGGCTGCAACTGGAGCGATGAGGCGTGCCGTCGGGCAGCGGGTGACACGGAGCGGGGGCCCCCGCGCCCGCCTCCGCCAAAGAACTGTGGCGGACGATAGTCGCCGGGCGAGGACGGACGCGGGGTCGCGCAGTGGCAGGACCCGCTGCCCTGGGGCATGGAGGTTTCATTGATGTATGTGACGCGTCGCCAGTTTTTGAAGCTGTCCGGGGCCGCAGGAATCGGGTTGTACCTCGCCTCCCAAGAGCTCTCGCTCTGGGCGCTGGAGCCGGTGATCGAGGTCGATAATCCTCTCGCCTATTATCCTGCTCGGGATTGGGAGACGCTGTATCGCGACCAGTACCGCTATGACAGCGCCTTCTCCTGGGTCTGCTCGCCCAACGACACGCATGCCTGCCGGGTGCTGGCGTATGTGAGGAACGGGATTGTCACACGCCTGGGCTCGCAGTACGACTACCAGGCCTACTCGGATCTCTACGGCAACAAGGCCACGCCGAACTGGAATCCCCGGCAGTGCGCCAAGGGCTACACGTTCCACCGCATCGTCTACGGTCCGTATCGCCTCAAATACCCCATCATCCGTCGCGGATGGAAGCAGTGGGCCGATGACGGCTTCCCCGAACTGACCCCGGAGAACAAGGCCAGGTACAAGTTTGACGCTCGCGGCACGGATGCGTTCGAAAAAATCGCCTGGGACGAGGTATACGGTTATGTCGCGAAGGCCTTAGAGGCGATTGCGAGGCGCTACAGCGGGGAGGACGGCAGGCGGCTCCTGCGCTCCCAAGGATACCCCGAGGAAATGATCGAGGCGATGGGCGGTGCCGGGACGCGGACGCTGAAGTTCCGCGGCGGGATGGGCCTCTTGGGGGTCTTCGGGAAGTACGGGATGTACCGCCTCGCCAACATGATGGCGCTGCTGGATGCGCGCGTACGGGGCGTTGGGCCTGACCAGGCCAGGGCGGGTCGAGCGTGGTCCAACTACACCTGGCACGGCGACCAGGCGCCGGGGCATCCCTGGGTGCACGGGCTGCAGGCGTCAGACTGCGACTTCAACGACCTGCGGTTTTCCAAACTGATCATTCAGAACGGCAAGAATCTCGTCGAGAACAAGATGCCCGACTCCCACTGGTTCGTCGAGTGCATGGAGCGCGGCGCGAAACTGGTGACCATTACGCCGGAGTACGGCCCGCCGGCCACCAAGTCGGACTACTGGATTCCCATCCGGCCGCAGACCGACGCGGCGCTGTGGCTGGGCATCACCCGCCTGATGATCGAGCGCGGCTGGTACGATCGCGACTTCTTGCTGGGCTTCACCGATTTTCCCCTCCTGGTCCGCACGGATACCCTCAAGCGCCTGCGGGCTTCCGAGATCATTTCTGGCTACGAGGGCAAGCTCGCCAAGGATGGTCCCAGCTACACGATTCAAGGGTTGACTGAGAAGCAGTACCAGCAGCTCGGAGATTTTGTGGTGTGGGACGAAGCGACCGGCAAGCCGGCGGCGATCACGCGGGATGATGTTGGCGGTCGCCTGCGCGCCAAAGGGCTGCGCCCGGCGCTGGAAGGCACCTTCACGGTGACGACGGTGGACGGCAAATCCGTCGAGGTGATGACGCTGTGGTCGATGTACCAGATCCACCTCAAGGATTACAGCCTTGAGACCGTCCACGACATCACGCACGCCCCAAAGGAGCTCATCGAACGGCTGGCGAAGGACATCGCTACAGTCAAGCCCGTCGCCATCCACCAGGGCGAAGGGATCAACCATTGGTTCCACGCCACGGAAATGAACCGGGCGGCGTATCTGCCGCTCATGCTCACGGGCAACATCGGCAAGCCCGGCGCCGGCTGCCACACGTGGGCGGGCAACTACAAGGCGGCCCTGTTTCAGGGCTCACCCTGGACCGGCCCCGGGTTCAAGGGCTGGGTGGCGGAGGATCCGTTCAAGCCGAACCTGGATCCCGCAGCTCACGGCCGCGACATTCACGCCCACGCCTACTTCAAGGACGAAGAGCCGGCGTACTGGAACCACGGCGACAAACCGCTGATTGTCGACACACCCAGGGACGGCCGCAAGGTGTTCACCGGCTCGACCCACATGCCCACCCCCACGAAGGCGATGCTCTTCACGAATGTGAACCTCATCAACAACGCCAAGTGGGTCTACGAGATGATCCGGAACGTGAACCCGAACGTCGAGCTGATCCTGTCCGTCGATATTCAGATCACCGCCTCCATCGAGTATGCGGATATCGCCCTGCCGGCGAATAGCTGGCTGGAGTTCGAGGGGCTGGAGACGACCGCCTCCTGCTCCAATCCCTTCCTGCAAATCTGGAAGGGCGGCATTCCCCCGGTCTTCGACAGCCGGGACGACCTGGTCATTCTGGCGCAGATCGCGCAAGCACTCTCCCGCCAGACCGGCGATGAGCGTTTCCAGCGCTACTGGCAGTTCGCGCTCGAGGGCAAGCGCGAGATCTACATCCAGCGCCTCTTGGACTCCTGCACGACGACGACCGGCTATCAGCTTTCCGACATCATGGCGGGCAAATACGGGCCGCCGGGCGCCGCCCTCATGCTCTTTCGCACGTATCCGCGCATTCCCTTTTGGGAGCAGGTGCATGAGGACGTCCCGTTCTACACCGACCACGGCCGCCTGCAGGCGTACACGGACGTGCCGGAGGCGATCGAGTACGGGGAGAACTTCGTCGTGCACCGGGAAGGCCCGGAGGCCACGCCGTATTTGCCCAACGTCATCGTCTCTAACAATCCCTACATCCGCCCGAACGACTACGGCATCCCCCTTGACGCCGAACACTGGGACGAGCGGACGGTACGGAACGTTAAGCTGCCGTGGGACCAGGTCAGGCAGACGAAGAATTTCCTGTGGGACAAGGGCTTCCACTTCTTCTGCCTGACGCCGAAGACGCGACACCGCGTGCACTCGATGTGGAGCAACGTGGACTGGCACATGATCTGGGACTCCAACTTCGGCGACCCGTACCGGATGGACAAGCGCACCCCGTGGGTTGGCGAAAACCAGCTCCACATCAACCCCCAGGCCGCCAAGGACCTCGGCATCAACGACGGCGATTACGTCTATGTGGACGCGAATCCAGCCGACCGTCCCTACCTCGGCGCCAAGCCCGAGGATCCGTTCTACAAGGTTGCGCGGCTCATGCTGCGGACCAAATACAACTCAGCCTACCCGTACCACATCGTCATGATGAAGCACGCCCCCTACATCGCGACCGAGAGGTCGGTGAAGGCGCACGAGACCCGCAAGGACAAGCGGGCGCTCTCGGAGCTGGGCTACCAGTCGAACTTCCGGTACGGCTCGCAGCAGAGCGTCACGCGCAACTGGCACATGCCGATGCACCAGACGGACTCGCTCTTCCACAAGGCGAAGGTCGCGATGGCGTTTCTCTTCGGCGGGGAGGCGGACAACCACGCCGTCAACACGGTGCCGAAGGAAACGCTGGTGCGCGTGACCAAAGCGGAAGACGGCGGCCTCGGCGGCAAGGGCGTGTGGGCGCCCGCCACGACCGGCTACACCCCGGGGGCCGAGAGCGAGACGATGCGCAAGTACATTGACGGACAGTTTGTGAGTCTCTGAGTTGCTGAGTGATGAGGCAGAAACCGCTTGAAGAGGATGATCCATTTGAGCTGAAGGGGGTCATCCTGCCGGCGCAGGATGGGACGTCCCTGAGAGAGATGGCGACGTGCTTCGTCGAGGAGTTTGCGCGGGATGGCTGGTCCGATGAGCAGTTGCTGGCGATGTTCCGCAACCCCTTCTACCGCGGCCCCTATCTGGTCTGGCGAGCAAAGGGCGACGCCTACGTGGATGCGGTGATCCAAGAGGTGCGTGGACGATGGGGAGATTCCGGTTCCACCGAGAAGCCGCTCAGCAGCGGGTGACGCGGCCCTCTCCCGAGGGGCGCCTCTGCGTTGCGAGCGGCCACGGTGCCCCGTCGGCTGTGCTCGGCGGTGGGCGCTCGCGCGGACGGTCGGCGACCCCAGCGTGGTCGCCTCCCTCCGCTGTGTGCTCGGCTCGCCCCACACCCAGCGGTGTGTCTGATTCAGGCATACTACTTCGATTGGGTGTCCGGGTTCGTTGCCAGCGTGCCAGTTCGGTTCCAACGCTGGGTGTGGGGCACCCTGCCCGCTCCAACTGGGGAGGTGCCGCTCCCCACCGCGCTCGCCGCCGACGGGGCGAGCGAGCAACGCAGCGGAGCGAAGATCCACGCGGTGGGTGGATCAAGCGGCGACCCGAGGGAGGGGACGCGGCAGGACCTGCTGCCGTGGATCAACTGTTTTGAGGAGTTATCGATGAGCAAGGTCTACAACTGGCAGTTGGGCCGCGAGATGTCCTACCCGTATGACGGCGCCTACCCCAAGCGGCAATTCGCTTTTGTCTTCAACCTCAACCGCTGCATCGGCTGCCAGACCTGCACCATGGCGTGCAAGTCCACCTGGACCTTCTCCAAGGGCCAGGAGTTCATGTGGTGGAACAACGTGGAGACCAAGCCCTACGGCGGCTATCCCCAGTGGTGGGACGTCAAGATCCTGAAGCTGTTGGAAGAGGCTAGTGGGGAACCTCAACAGTGGGATGGTTCCCAGCGTGACGAGACGAAGCCCTACGGGGTGTACCAGGGGAAAACGATCTTCGAGGCCGCTGAGAAGCACATCGGGCCGGAACCGCTGCGCGTCCTGGGCTACCTTCCCACCGACGAGGAGTGGCGCGCGCCGAATATTTACGAAGATAGCTCGACGGGTTACGAAGGCGGCAAGCTGGGCTTGAGCAAGGAAGGCGCGAGTCTGCCGGAGCACAAGACCTGGTTCTTCTACCTCGCCCGCATCTGCAACCACTGCACCTATCCCGGCTGCCTCGCCGCCTGCCCGCGCCAGGCGATCTACAAGCGGCCCGAGGACGGTATCGTCCTCATCGACCAGAAGCGCTGCCGCGGCTACCGCAAGTGCGTCGCGGCCTGCCCCTACAAGAAGGCGATGTATCGTCCGAGCACACGGATCAGTGAGAAATGTATCGCCTGCTACCCGCGCATCGAAGGCAAGGACCCGGAGACCGGCGGACGTCCCATGGAAACCCGCTGCATGGCCGCCTGCATCGGGCAGATCCGCCTCCAAGGCTTGGTCACGATGAACCAAGATGGCACCTGGGCCGAAGATCGCTACAACCCGATCTATTACTTGGTCAAGGTCGCCAAGGTCGCGCTGCCGCTCTATCCCCAACTAGGCACCGCCCCCAACGGGTTCTACATGCCGCCGCGCTGGGTGCCGCGGAGGTATCTTGCGCAGATGTTCGGCCCGGGCGTGGATGAGGCGATCGCGAAGTACCTCACACCCGACCGGGAGCTGGTGGCCGTGCTCCAGCTTTTCCGCAAGACGAATCGGATCATCTTCCGGTACGCCATCGAGGAGGGCCCGAAGGTGTACGAAACCGAGGTCCACGGCAAGCCCTTCACGTTGTACAACGACACGATCATCGGCTACGGGGAAGACGGCCAAGAGCTCATCCGCACGCAGGTTGAGGAGCCGGTCCATGTGCGCCCGGCGAAGCATCTAAACTCCATCTAACAGCAGCGAGCGGCAAGCAGCAAGCAGCGAGCAGTGGTCAGGACAGAGATGAAGAGGGTCGTGGCGGAACGACAACATATCGAGGAGCTGCTGGCCAGGAGCAGCGTGTATCACGCGCTCTCGATGCTGCTGCGCTATCCGGATGCCACTCTGGCGAAGTGGCTCGTCGCGCGGGAACATCATCGACTGCCTGAGGTGCTTGAACGGCTCGGCGCCGACGGACGCCTGTCAGAGCAAGCGCGTCGTCTGCTGAACGTGCTGGACGCGCAGACGCTTCCCGACCTGGTCCGCCAGCACGAACGGACATTCGGCCATGCCGTGCAAAGTGCAGCGCCGCCCTATGAGCTCGAATACGGCGAAGAGCACAGCCATCGTCAGCCGCAGGAACTCAGCGACATCGCCGCGTTCTATCAAGCGTTTGGGCTTCGCATCTCAGCGGCTGCGCATGAGCGGGTGGATCATGTCGGGGCGGAGTGCGAATTCCTCCACTACCTCTGGTATAAGCAGGCCTGCGCGGCTGACGAGGACGCTGAGGAGCACGCACGGGTGTGCGAGGAAGCCGCCCGGCGCTTCCTGGCCGACCATCTCGGACGATGGGGGCCGGCCTTTGCCCTTCGACTTTCTCGCGTCACCACCGGAGATCTCTTGGCCGTCGTGGGTGACGTGTTGCTGGGGTGGCTCTCCCAGGAGTGCGCGCGGATGGGCGTTCCGCTGGGCTTGTGCGATCTGCCGCTTCGCTCACCGAAGGAGCAAGACGAGGGATGCGCGGCATGTCTGCGGATGTAACCGCTCGTCTGTGTGGTTCTGATTCGCCGGCGGATCGCAGCGCGCGGCGGGCGGCGAGCGGTTGGACGAGCGGCACCTCTGAATTTCGAGCGGGCACGGTCCCCCCGCCATCGGCGGGGGGGAGCGAGAAATTCAGCGGAGCGCAGCGAGCCACGCTGGGGCGAGCAAGCGATGCCGCGAGCCGACCGCGAGCGAAAGCCCGCCGCGCGCTCTCGGTTGAGCTTCGGTTTGATCCGGCGTTTGTCGAGGAGGCGGTGTTTCTGGAGTTGGGCCGATTGGCCGCAGCAGGCCTCCCTGACGAAGCTTTGGCGCAGGCAGGCGCCCATCCGATGGCATCGGCGTTCCACCGGGAGCGCGAGGCCGTCTATAGTCTGGCGGAACCACAGCGGGAAGCCGCGTTTCAGCAGTTGGCGTATCGCACCTTCCAGGCGCTGGGACTGGCCGAGCTCTTCACGGCGCGGCTGCCGGAGTTTCCTCAGGTGTCGGAGCGGATTGAGCTCATCATCGTCCGGCGGGTTTGGAACAGAAAGGACGAGCAGGTGGAATTGTATGTCGCCCGCCCCACGCGACGGGTGCTGGAGGTCTCGACGACGCTCTTCATCGGGTTGCAGGCGGCCCGCTGCCTCGATCGCGACCGGCTCGTGTCGTTCCTGCGGCACGAGTTCCTCCACATCTCGGATATGCTGGAGCCGGCCTTCGCCTACGATCCGCACGCCGCGTTCGGCGGGGAGAGCGAGCCTGAAGACGAGCTTATTCGGGGGCGCTTCCGCGTGCTGTGGGATCTGTGGGTGCATGCGCGCATGCGCCGCCGCCGCGGATGGCAGACGATCCTCGATGACGAGGCGCGCCGACGGGACGTGATGCGGGCGTTTGCGTTCCTCAACCCCGCGGATCAGGAGGGGCTTGTCACCGCTGTGAGCCGGCGGGATCGTTGGACTCAAGGCGAGCTCCTTGCGTTAGCGCAGGCGGCACACGCGCACAGCGCCATCACAGCATGAAACGCATCGAACACATGGATCATGCGGCAATAGACAGGCGGACATTCCTTCGATGGATGCTACGCGCAGAGCCTCGAACAGGCCGACGCGTGGCCGCCATCGATGGATTACGTTGCCTCTCCGGGGAAGCCGGCGAGTGTCAACTCTGCTACCTCCGGTGCCCCCTCCGGGATGGAGCGATGGTGCTTGACGGCGGCAGGCCAACGATTGTCGCCTCGGCCTGTGACGGATGCGGCGTGTGCGTCGCGGCGTGCCGCACCGTCAACGACCTTGGTGCGATCCAACTCGTGCTTGAACCAGTGACAATTTGAAACACGCTCCGAGTCCAGCGGCCTAACCCGATGAGGCATGGGCGCTGGACCCCCAGCCCCGGCAGGTGAGGGGCAGGGCCGAGCCCGCCACAAGAATTGGCGGGTCCGCCACGTAGTGTGGCGGATAGGAAACGACTCGGCCTCCTCGTGTCCGCCACAAAGATTGGCGGATTTGGAAAGGAGAGCAGCGGCTGACGCTTCAACGCGGCCAGCTCCCTTTCCTCATGAGGAGTTGGCCGCGTTCATGTCACGGAGTAGGTCTGATGGAAACATTATGCGATCCGTTTGGTCGCCAAATCCGGTATCTCCGGATCTCTGTGACGGACCGGTGCAACCTGCGGTGTCTCTACTGTCTGCCGGAGGGCGGGGTTCGGTGGCTGCCTAGGGAGGAGATCTTGCGGTTTGAGGAGATCCTCGAGGTGGTCCGCGTGGGAGCTTCTCTTGGCCTCACCCGCGTACGGCTGACGGGAGGCGAGCCGCTGGTGCGCGAGGGCCTAGTGGACTTCGTGCAGATGCTGCGCGCGATCCCGCAGCTTGCCGATCTCTCGCTGACGACCAACGGGATGTTTCTGGCTCGCTACGCCACGGCGCTGGCGCGGGCTGGGCTCACGCGGGTGAACATCAGCCTCGATACGCTCAAGCCGGAGCGATTTCACGCCATCACGCGGTTTGGCGCCATCGAGGATGTTCAGGCGGGGATCGACGCCGCGCTCGACGCCGGCCTGCATCCCGTCAAGCTCAACGTCGTCGTCATGCGCGGGATCAACGACGATGAGATCGTCGAGTTGGGGCGGCTCGCGTTCGACCGGCCGCTGCACGTCCGGTTCATCGAGCTCATGCCGATCGGCGAGTATTTTTCCCGAGAGCGGCTGGTGCCGTCTGAGGAGATTCTGGCACGCCTAAGTGCCCTGGGCCGGTTGCAGCCGACCGAGACGCCAATGGGCTGTGGGCCGGCTCGCGCCTACGCCTGGCCTGGCGCGCGGGGCAGCGTGGGCATCATCGGAGCGGTGACACAGGCGTTCTGCGCGCAGTGTAATCGGCTTCGGCTGACCGCGACCGGCCAATTGCGTCCCTGTCTGGATGATGAATCGGCCGTCGATCTCCTGCCCGCGCTGAGGCCTGTGGTGGACCACGAGCGACTGGCGCAGCTCATCCGGGACGCGGTTGCGGCGAAGCCCGAACAGCACACCATGGCCAGGCGAGAGGCTGGACGTCCTCGGCTCTGCATGGCCGGCGTCGGAGGGTGAGGGATGGCGGTGATGAACCGGCGTCGCGCCGAGGTTCGGATGGCCGATGTGAGCGCAAAGCCACCGACCCTCCGCAGGGCTGTGGCGCGGTGCGAGCTCGCGCTGAAGCCCCGCACGCTGGCCACGATCAAGGCGGGCAAGGTTCCGAAGGGCGACGTGTGGTCGACGGCGCAAGTGGCAGGGATCCTCGCGTCGAAGCGAACGGCGGAGCTCATCCCCCTGTGCCATCCGATCCCGATCAGCCATGTCGCGTTGCGCTCAGCGCTGGACGGACGCCGCCTCGTCATCGAAGCGGAAGTCACCACGACGGCACCCACCGGGCCGGAGATGGAGGCCTTGACCGCGGCAGCCATCGCGGCGTTAACCGTCTATGACATGTGCAAGGTGATCGAGCGGGGGATCGTGATTCGCCGTCTGTATCTGGTGAGCAAGTTAGGCGGCAAGAGCGGCACGTGGTCCAACCGAGTTGAGAGTTCAGAGTTACGAATTCGGAACTCATAATGTGGTTACGCTGTTGGTGGGCGACGTGGGTGTCCGGATTCTTCGGAATCGCCGGCCTGCTCCATCTCGCAAGGTTCTTCTTCCGCGTTCCTGTGCGGGTCGGGACGTATGATGTCCCGTTGCCTGTGAGCGTGCTGCTCGGCGTGGCGTTCATCGGAATTTCAGCGGGGTTGCTCTGGCTCGAGGTCCAGCGCGAGCGAGCCAAGCGGCGCTCAGCCAGCGAGAAGGGTGTGTAAGATGGCATGGCACGTCGGAATCCTGACCATCAGCGACACGCGTTCGCAGGGGGTCCGAGCCGACACCGCGACGCCGCTTCTCCGACGTTTCGTTGAGGAAGCCGGTTTTGTGGTGGAATCCACGACGCTTGTTCCTGACGATCAGGCAGCCATTCAAGAGCGCCTGATTGATATGGCCGACCGCTTCAAGGTGCCGCTGATCCTCACAACCGGCGGCACCGGGTTCGGGGAGCGGGATGTCACACCTGAAGCCACACAGGCCGTGATCGACCGGGAGGTTCCCGGTCTGCCGCAAGCCATGCGTGGCGCAACCGCCGAGGAGAACCCGCTGGCGTGGCTCTCGCGCGGGATCGCGGGGCTGCGGGGCCGCACGCTGATTGTGAATCTACCCGGAAGCCCGCGGGCCGTCGAGGAGTGTCTGCGCGTGTTGTTGCCGCTTCTGCCGCACGCAATGGAGATGGTGGATGGCGCAAGCCACCGGTGAGGGGCGCGCGCACGCACAGACGGTCCGACACTTCGGGCACCTGGCCGGTACCTACGACCGTCGGCACCATCGGTATAACCAGTTGACCTTAAGCAGGGCCATCGAGGCGCTCAGGCTCTCGGGAGCCGAACGGCTGCTTGACGTGGGCTGCGGAACCGGCGAGCTGGAACGGCTCCTACGCGAGCGGTATCCCGATGTCAGGCTGGTCGGTATCGATGTGACGCCGCAGATGTTGGCGGTGGCACGTGAGAAGTTTCGGAAGGTGCTGGGGGTGGCGTTTCTGCTGGCGCAGGCAGAGGCGTTGCCGTTTGCGATGGAGGGCTTCGACGCCGTGGTGTCCTGCAACATGCTTCACCACGTGCGATCCGCTGACGACTTGCTACGCGAATGCGCGCGGGTGCTTCGCCCGCGGGGCCGGATCGTGCTCGTTGACTGGTGTCGGGATGCCTGGCAGTGCCGCTTGGCGCACTACTGGTTGCGGCTTGTGAAGCGCAGCTATGTGAAGATGTACCGCGCGGCCGAAGTCGTCGAGCTCGCTGCGCCGCTTGGCCTTGCGGTGGAAGATGTCAGTCGGTTCTTCGTGCCACCCTATTTCGGGATGATGCGGGTGGTGCTGACACGGCAATAGGGCCCTTGAGATGCGCGAGTTGTGGTGGCTCATTCCAGCGTTCTTTATGATCGCCCTCGTGTACGCCTCCGTGGGTCATGGGGGGGCCTCGGGGTATCTGGCGGCCCTCTCCTTCGTGGTGGTGCGGCCGGATGAGATGGCGACGACGGCGCTCACGTTGAATCTCTTCGTCGCCGGGATGGCCCTGATGAGCTTCGTGCGGGCCGGCCATTTTATCAGCCGGCTCACCTGGCCGTTTGTCATCAGCTCCGCGCCGTGCGCGTTGTTGGGAGGCCTGACGGTGGTGCCGGTTCGGATGTACTCGTGGCTCCTGGCGGCCGCTCTTTCGGTCGCAGCCATTCGTTTGATGACGGATGTTTCGGCGCCACGAAGGGAGTACGTCAAGGCTCCGGGTCTGGCGATCGTTCTTCCTATCGGTGGAGGAGTCGGTTGGCTTTCCGGCCTCGTCGGGATCGGCGGGGGCGTCTTCCTCAGTCCCCTGATGCTCTTGCTGGGGTGGGCCACTCCGAAGCAGGCGGCAGCCAGCTCTGCGGGCTTCATTGTTGCCAATTCGGCCGCAGCGCTCGTAGGGAGGTGGGCCCGTCAGGGGATTCAGTATGGGCCATTCTGGCCGCTCCTCATCGCAGCGCTTGCCGGAGGAATCATCGGCGCGCGCCTGGGCGCCAACCACTTTTCAGGGAAAGCGCTGAAAAGGCTTTTGGCGGTCATACTTCTCATCGCAGCCGTCAAGTTGCTTCTCCACCAAGGGATACACACATGACGCAGGCTCACCTTGCGGCACCCCGCCTCACCGGCGTGGAAGAGGCCAAGCGGATCGTCCTCGAGCAGGCGACGACGCTGGGCACAGAACGCGTGAGGTTGGAGAAGAGCATGGGACGGGTGCTTGCGCAGGACACCATCGCCGCCACGGCCCTTCCGCCCTTCGACAACTCGGCAATGGATGGGTATGCCGTTCGATCCGCCGATACGGCTGGCGCATCGAGGGAAGCGCCCATCAGGCTGAGGCTCGTTGGCGAGATCGCGGCTGGCCGGGTGCTGCAGCGTGAGGTCGGTCGGGGGGAAGCGGTCAAGATCATGACCGGAGCGCCGCTTCCGCCGGGGGCCGATAGCGTGGTGATGTTGGAGGAGGCGCGTCTTCGCGAAGGGATGGTGGAGATCTTCGCTGACGCGCCGCCGGGCGGTCATGTGCGCAGGGCTGGAGAGGATATCAGGGGAGGGGAGATCGCGCTCAAGGCAGGTACACGGATTCGTTTCCAACACTTGGGGCTCCTCGCTGGGTTGGGATATGCCACGCTTGCGGTCTATCGCCGGCCGACCGTCGCGCTCTTGGCGACAGGCAGCGAGCTCGTCAACATCGATGAGCCGCTCATGCCGGGCAAGATCCGCAACTCAAACAGCCTGGTGCTTGCGGCGCTCTTACGCCGGCTTGGAATCGAGCCGGTCGATCTGGGGACGGTCATCGACGAGCGAAACCTGATCCGCCGGCAGATGGAGCAGGCTGCCACGTGCGATGTCATCCTCATTTCAGGAGGGGTCTCTGTTGGGGCGCACGACTTGGTGAAGACGGTGCTTCGGGAGATGGGGATGGAGACGCTCTTCTGGCGGGTCAACATGAAACCGGGCAAACCGCTGCTCTTCGGCCGCCTGTCCGTCGGAGGCAGCCGCGACCGGATTGTCTTCGGATTGCCCGGCAACCCGATCTCGTGCGTCGCCTGCTTCGTGGTGTTCATCGCGCCGTATCTGAAGCGCGTGACGGGGGAATCGGAGCCGGCCAATGGCCTGGTGCGCGCGCGCCTCACGCAATCCCTTCGGAAGAAAGAAGCTAAAACGGTGCTCTTGACTGCGCAACTTCGAGAGGACGCGGGAACGCTGGTCGTCGCCCCCACCCCGCAGCAAGGCTCAGGGATGCTTACGAGCCTCGCCCAGGCCAACGCCTTTATCGTCGTGCCGGAAGATACGATGCAGCTTGAGGCAGGCTCGGTGGTCGAGGTCCTCCCACTCGGCGGCGATTCATGACTGTCATCGTCGCGATCCAGGGCCCGTCAGGCAGCGGCAAGACGACGCTGATCGAAGAGGTGATTGCGCGGCTGCGTGCGCGCGGACTGTCTGTGGGTGTGATGAAGCACGCCCACGATGGGTTGACGCTGGACCGGCGCGGCAAGGACAGCCAGCGATTCTGGATCGCCGGGGCGCAGGCGGTCCTCGTCGCCGGGCCGGATGAGCTGTTCGTCAGACAGCGATGCTCGTCCAGCAATCTCGCTGAACTGCTCGGGCTGCTTCCTCAAGGTCTTGACTGCGTGTTGATCGAAGGCTTTGCGCAACGGGTTGCGGCGCCGGACCTCCCAACGTCCATGCGAGTGGACATCACGCCGGGCCTCGTCAGGCTCAACGGCCAGCCGGTCGCGCGGGAGGAGGCGGCCGCCGCGCTTGAAGAGGAGGTCGGACGTTGCCTGAACCGCAGTCCCGTCGCAGAAAGGCGAACCGGAATCCGGCCATGAGCGCCTCGACGATTCGAACGACGATGACAGTCGGGGTGCTGTTCTTTGCGCAGCTGAGGGATCGCGTTGGCGCCGATGAGCTGGCGGTGTCGCTGCCGTCCGGTTCGACGGGGGCGGATCTCGTGGAGTGGTTGTCGCAGCGCGACCCAACGGTAAGGGATTTGCTCAGGGTGTCGCGCCTGGCAATCAACGGTGAGTATGCGGCGCGTGACCGCGTGCTTCACAACGGCGATGAAGCGGCGGTCATCCCGCCGGTCAGCGGAGGCTAACGACAGCAAGCAGTGAGCAGCAAGCAGTGAACGGTAGCATGGACTACTTGACCGATGACCCTATCGATGTGACCGAGTGGCATCGACTCGCTGTTGGCGAGCAAGATGGGGCGTCCGTCGAGTTCCTCGGCATCGTGCGCGCCCAAGACGCGGGATGCCCGATCACGCACCTTGATTATGAGGCCTATGAGCCGATGGCCGAGCGCATGATCGAGCGGCTGATCGAGCAGGCCAAGCAGCACTGGCCCCTTCGCGCTGTCTCCATCCGCCACCGGGTGGGACGGGTGCCCGTGGGAGAGATCGCCGTCTTGATTGGCGTGCGCGCCGCCCATCGGGAGGAGGCCTTCGCCGCGTGCCGCTTCCTCATCGATGCGATCAAACAGGATGTCCCAATCTGGAAAACACCATTGAGGGAACCATGCGTGATGGCGTGAGCGGGATCGTCCTGGCAGGCGGTCACAGCCGACGGATGGGCTGCGAGAAAGCCAACCTTCCGTGGGGCCGCACGACGCTGATCCGGCATGTCACGGGGGCGTTGCGCCCCATCGTGGATGAGCTGCTCATCGTGGTGAAGGACGCGCGAGCCTTCCGGCACCTCAACGCGAGGGTCGTGGAGGATCTGGTTCCAGACGCCCACGCTCTGGGTGGGCTCTACACCGGCCTGCGGGCGGCGGCGCACGATCTGTGCTTCACCTGCGCCTGCGATGCGCCGTTTTTGAACCCACGGCTGATCCGCTTCCTCATTGCGCTGGCCGAGGGGTGGGATGCCGTCATTCCACAAACGCGAGAGGGATTGTTGCAGCCGCTCCATGCGGTCTACGCGCGCTCGGCCTTGCCCGCGATCGAGGAACACCTCCGGCAGCGGCGTTGGGATCTACGCGCGCTCGCGCAGACGGCGCGGGTCAAGATCGTAGGGCCTGAGCTCATCGCCCGGTATGACCCGGCGGGCCTTAGCTGCGTCAACCTGAACACCCCCTCGGAGTACGAGACGGCCTGCGCCATCGACAGTTCGTGGAACTCCTCGATGACTGACGCGCATCATAGAACCCTGCGACGGCTTCGGGTAGGCTGCATGGAATGAGGGGGTGGCGATATGGCGGCTGACACCAAGGTGGAGTTCCGGTATAAGCCGAAGTTCTGCACGTTGCTGGGGAAGTACGTCTGGGCGATCATGACGCAGCAGTCCGACGGCACGTGGAGGATCGTGAACTGTCTCGACAAAGACGAGACGTGCTTTGGGCTGGAGTGCGCGTTCACGACCGATCACGGCGAGTGGCCCTACCGGGTCGGGTCGCCTCATCGGACGGACGCGGGATGATGGTGTATCTCGATAACGCGGCGACGTCGTTTCCCAAACCGCCGCGGGTCTACGAGCAGCTCCGCAGCTACCTGGAGGAGTACGGGGCCTGTCCCGGTCGCGGCAGCTACGAGATGGCCCGCCAAGCGGAAGCGCTGATCGAGCAGGTCCGTCAATTGTTGGCTGAGCTTTTTTCTGTCGGCGATCCCCGCCGGGTCGTGCTGACGCTCAATGCGACGGACGCCCTCAACATGGCGATCAAGGGGGCGCTGAGGCCCGGCGACCACGTGATCACGACGGTGCTGGAGCACAACTCGGTCGCGCGGCCGCTCAACCGGCTGGAACGCAAGGGGCTCATCCGCGTGACCCGCGTGGGGGTCTCGCGGGAAGGGCTCGTCGATCCCGAGGAGATCCGGGGGGCCGTGACCGACCGGACACGGCTCGTCGCAGTGGTGCATGGCTCAAACGCCATCGGCTCGCTGCAGCCCATCGCGGCGATCGGACCGATCGTCCGGCAGCGAGGCGCGCTCTTTCTGGTGGACGCCTCACAGACCGCCGGGGCGGTGCCCATCCATGTGGACGAGTGCTGCATCGACCTGCTGGCGTTTCCCGGGCATAAAGCGCTGCTCGGCCCGCCGGGGACCGGCGGCTTGTACGTCGGCCCGCGCGCGAAGCTCTCCCCCTGGCGGGAAGGGGGGACCGGGGTGTTCTCGGAGCTCCCCCTGCAACCCGACGAGTTCCCCTATGCGCTCGAGGCCGGCTCGCCGAATACGCTGGGGCTGGCCGGGCTGCGGGAATCCCTCCGCTTCATTCTCCAGTATGGAGTCGAGTGGATCAGGACCCATGAGCTCTCGCTGACGGAGCGGCTGCTCGATGGGTTGCGCCGTCAGGAACGCTGCAGGGTGTACGGTCCTAGCGCCCTCGAAGATCGGGTGGCCGTGGTGTCGTTGACCCTCGACGGATCCAGGCCGGATGAAGTGGGGGGGTTTCTCCATCGTGCGCACGGCATCGCCGTCCGGACCGGACTGCACTGCGCCCCGGGGGCGCACCGGGCGATTGGGACCTTCCCGGAGGGCACGATCCGGATCAGCCCGGGATACTTCACGACGACAGCGGAGATCGACCGCTGCCTTGCAGCCTTAGAGGAAGCGGCGCAGCAGCCCTCTAGCGAGAAGAGGGAGGAGGAGAGGACGCTGGAACGGCAGGGAGTCACGGGCGCGTTCGCGGGGCCTCCATGTGACCAGGGAAGAAGTCGATGACGCACGGTGAGGCCACACGCAACATCCGACGGCTGGTCGTCTACCTCATCAAGCCCTCCACGTATGATGAGGACGGCTACGTCATCCGCTACTGGAAAGGGGTCCTGCCCAGCAATACCCTCTCGTGCCTCTACGGGTTGACGGAAGATGTCCGGGAACGCCGCGCGCTTGGGCCAAAGCTCCGGTGGCGGATCGAGCTGATCGATGAG
Organism: Candidatus Omnitrophota bacterium; assembly: GCA_016193175.1. Classification (GTDB taxonomy): domain Bacteria; phylum Omnitrophota; class Gorgyraeia; order Aquiviventales; family Aquiviventaceae; genus JACPSQ01. The sequence goes on along the minus strand of JACPSR010000097.1, from coordinate 261 downwards.
GGCGTGCAGCGGATCGACGTGCGAGCCATCCTGCGGAGCGCGCGCGATCGCCGGACCAAGGTCGTCGTGTGTCTTGTGGGGGTCCAGTCCAACCAGTTCAATCGGGCGAGCGATCTCGCCCTGGCCCTTCGCAACGGCGGCGTGGACGTGCTCATCGGAGGGTTTCACGTCAGCGGATCGCTGGCGATGTTCCCGCAGGTCCCCCCGGAGATCCAGCGCCTGCTCGACGCCGGCGTGAGCGTGGTGGCGGGAGAGATCGAG